>CAZEAA010000709.1:0-2222 GCA_964510015.1 uncultured Sandaracinaceae bacterium | reverse complement strand
CTTCGCTACCGCGCGTACCTCGACTCGTGGGACATCGGGGCCATCAACCCCGAGGGCCGCATCTACCAGCAGCTGTCGCGCAACCTCGAGCTGCGCCTGCGGTACCGCTACTACAAGCAGACCCAGTCGTTCTTCTACGAGGACGACGACGAGGCCTACGCGCCGAACGCCCAGTATTTCACGAACGACCCGAAGATGAGCGCGTTCCGCAGCCACGAGGTGGGCCTGCAGCTGCGCCTCGACTTCGGCTTCCTCGAGGGCACGGCGCTCGACGTGTTGCACGAAGGCCGGCTGGACCTCAGCTTCAACTACCTGTGGCGCACCAACGTCTTCGGTGACGCGGTGACGGCGCAGGTGGGCCTGAGCGTCCCGTTCTAGACGCTCCCATCACGAGAGGCGCTCTGCGCATGACGGTCACATATCGCAAAGAAGACGGCGTGGGCATCATCACCATGGACGACGGCAAGGCCAACGCCGTGTCCCCGCAGCTGCTGCACGGGCTGCACACCGCCGTGGACCAGGCGCTCGCCGACGACGTAGTGCTGGTGATCGAGGGCCGCCCCGGCATGTTCTCGGCGGGCTTCCACATGCCCACGCTCACCGGCAAAGGGCCCGACGCCGTGGCCATGCTGACGAACGGCTTCCAGCTGGTGGAGAAGCTGCTCAACTACCCGAAGCCCGTGGTCACCGCGTGCACCGGCCACTCCATCGCCATGGGCGTGTTCTTGTTGCTGTGCGGCGATCACCGCGTGGGCGCAGCGGGCGCGTTCAAGATCGTGGCCAACGAGGTGGCCATCGGCCTCGTCATGCCGCGCACCGCCATCGAGGTCTGTCGCCTGCGGCTCACGCCGCCCGCCTTCCAGCGCAGCATGCTCATCTCGGCGCTCTTCACGCCCGAGACCGCGCTCGCCGCGGGGCACTTCACCGAGCTCGTGGCGCCCGAAGACGTGAGCCAGACGGCCATCGCCACGGCCAAGCAGCTGTGCGCGCTGAACATGGCAGCCTTCAAGGGCACGAAGGCGCGCGTGAACGGCGACGCACTGCGCGCGCTCGGGGCCGCGGTGGAAGCGGACAGCGCGGAGTTCGCGGCGATCTTCGGCTGAGCTCGGGAAGCCTGCGGGCGGCGCCTGCGTTCGGGACGACGGAGCGTCATGCACTACCGCGTCGTCGTGGGTGACCTGCTCGACCAGGACGTGCAGGTCATCGTCAATCCCTGGAACCGCAACATCATCCCTTGGTGGCTGCTGGTGCCCCAGGGGGTGTCGGGGGCCATCAAGCGGCGCGCGGGGCTCGACCCATTTCGCGAGGTGGCGAAGCATGGTCCCATTCCGCTGGGCGGCGCGGTGATCACGGGCGCTGGGCGGCTTCCGCACGAGGCGATCATTCACGTGGCCGGGATCTCGATGGGGTGGCGGTCGTCGGAGTGGTCGATTCGGGCGTCGGTCCGGAATGCTCTGGTGCTTGCGGAGGAGCGGGGGTTTCGTTCGATGGGGCTGCCGCTGATCGGCGCGGGCACGGGCGGGGGCGATGAAGATGTGGTGCAGGGGCTCATCGAGGCGGAGCTCGGGGCAGCCACGTCTGGGGTCGAGGCGGTCGTGGTGCGCTTCGCACGATAGGGCGAGAGTGTCGTTGCCGTCGCCGTCGCCGACCACGACCACGACCACGACCACGACTACGCTGACGTACGTTGACGTCGCGGGGAGAGTGGCAGGGCGACTCGGGGCGCCGGATGTGTGCAGCGGAGCAAGGTGGTAGGGTGCACCGATGAACCGCCGCTGGGCACCTTCCATCCTGGCCCTCGCCGCGCTGCTCCTCGTGTCTCATGCGTCTCACCACGGCGCGGCCCAGGCCCCTGCGCGCAGCGTGGTCACGCTGATCGACGCGGGCAGCGAGCCTCGCCAGCAGCTGGTCTACGCCACGCCGTTCGGCGCGCGCGAGGCGGTGATGCTGACCATGCGCGGGACCACGCGCCTCGGTATGGCGGGCTTCGGAGCCCAGACCACCGTGCTGCCCGGTACGCGCATCCTGGTGGAGGTGGGGCCCATCGCCGACGCCGGCGCCGAGCGGCTGATGGTGCCCTTTCGCTTCACCTCCGCCGAGGCCCTGCCCGCCGACGGTCTCTCCGCAGAAGCCATCGCGCGGGCGCAGCGCGAGCTGCAGCCGCTGGTGGGCCTCGAGGGCTTTCAGCTGATCGACCGCCAGGGCGTGGGCACGGGCGTGGA
>CAZEAA010000708.1:0-2224 GCA_964510015.1 uncultured Sandaracinaceae bacterium | reverse complement strand
GTGTTCACGGTGCCACAGGTGTTGCTGTTGCAGGTGAAGCTCTGACAGAAGGTGTTGGTGCCGCACTGCGAGGCGCTGTTGCAGTCCACGCACGTTCCTGCGCCGTTGCAGAAGTCGCCGGTGCCGCATGCGAAGTTGAGCGCGCGGTTGGGGTTGCTCGGGACGCCGGACATGCAGACGTCGTTGGTGCAGTCGTTCCCGTCCACGGGGACGTCGGAGTTCAGCGCCACGCTGCGGGTGGCGCCGAGGCCGTTGCACTCGAGCACCTGGCAGTCGCCGCTGCTCTGGCTGCCGGCAGGCAGCGCGGTGCCCGCGCTGGTGTTGGTGACGTTGCACTGACCGGTCGCGCACACGAACTGCGCGCAGAACGTGTTGGTGCCGCACTGGCTTCCGGCGTTGCACTCCACACAGGCACCCGAGCCGTTGCAGAACGTGCCGCCGTCCTCCGAGCAGCCCGTGTTCACGAGGCGGTTCGGGTTGCTGGGCGCGCCCAGCGTGCAGAGGTCGTCGGTGCACTGGTTGTCGTCGTTGGGCACGTCCACGTTGTTGGCCACGCTGCGCGTCCCGCCCGTGCCGTTGCACTGCTGCTCCTGGCAGTCGCCCGCGGTCTGGCCGGGGAGGGGCGTGCCGATCGTGGTGGGCGACGTCCCGCACTCGCCGGCGCTGCACGTGTAGGTCTGACAGAAGGTGTTGGTGCCGCACTGCGACGGCATGTTGCACTGCACGCACTGGCCGCCGCCGTCGCAGAAGGTGCCACCGTCCACGGCGCACGCCGAGTTGACGGCGGTGTTCGGGTTGGTGGGCGTGCCCGCGGTGCACACGTCGTTGGTGCAGGGGTTGCCGTCCACGGGCAGGTCGGTGTTGAGCGCCACGCTGCGCTCGCCACCCGTCCCGTCGCACTCCAGCACGCGGCAGTCGAGCGGCGCCTGGCTGCCCGCGGGGAGGTCCGTGCCCGCCGCCGTGTTGGTCTGCTGGCACATGTTGTTCACGCACGCGAACGTGGCGCAGAACGAGTCGAAGCCGCAGTCCGCGGCGGCCAAGCACTCCACACAGGTGCCCGCGCCGTTGCACAGGTCGGCGCCGCCGTTGCACGGCACGCCCAGCGGGTTCGGGTACTGCACGGGCGTGCTGCCCATGCAGGCGCCCACCGTGCACTCGTTGCCGTCGTCGTTCGGGACGTCCACCGGGTCGGGCGTGGGGGTGGTCCCGCCCGCGCCATCGCACACCAGGGTGCGGCAGTCGGCCGCCACCTGACTCCCGGCCGGGAGCGTGGTGTTGGCCGCCGTGTTGGTCACCTGGCACGTGTTGGCCACGCAGCTGTACGAGCGGCAGAACGAGTTGGTGCCGCAGTCGCTGGCCACGTTGCAGCCCACGCACTGGCCGCCCGCGTCGCAGATGCCGGCCGTTCCGCACGACGCGTTCGGCGTCGGGGTGTGGACCGGCGAGCCGCTGCTGCACGTGTCCGCGGTGCAGCTGTTCTGGTCGTTCGGGAGGTCCGTGTTCAGGTTGACGCTGGTGGTGCCCCCCGTGCCGTTGCAGCGCTGCTGACGGCAATCCCCCGCGGTCTGCTCCACGGTGACGGTCCCAGCGGGGACGTTCTCCACCTGGCACATGTGGTTCACGCAGCGGTGGAGCAGACACTCCGTGCTGCTGCCGCACTCGGCGTCGGCGTTGCACGCCACGCAGGTGCCGGTCCCGTCGCACACGTTGCCGCCCACCGAGCAGCTGTTGCCCGTGGGCAGCGGGAACGTGCCGGGGACGCCATCCGTACACGACGGCTCCACGCACTCGTTGCTGGTGCTGCCCGGCAGGTCGGTGTTGTCGACCACCACTTCGGGCTCACCCGTCGCGTTGCACTGCGTCCGGTGGCAGTCCCCGTCGGTCTGCTGGTCGTCCTCGAGCGGCGTCCCGGGCGGCAGCGGCGTCGGCACGCACGCGCCGGCGATACAGGCCATCGGCGAACAGAACGTCCCCCCCTCGCAGTCGGACGCGTCGAAGCAGCTGAGGCAGCGCCCCATGTCGTCGCACATCTGCGTGCCGTCGCCGCACGCGCCGCCCGCGTTGATGGGCGGGTTGCTGGGCGCGCCGGTGGTGCACACGTCGCTGGTGCAGTCGTTGTCGTCCACCGGGATGTCGGTGTCGTCGGTCGCCGACTGTACGTCGCCCGAGCTGCCGCAGCTGAGCACCTGACAGTCGCCCTCCACCTGGTTCCCGTCTGGAATGG
>CAZEAA010000707.1:0-2225 GCA_964510015.1 uncultured Sandaracinaceae bacterium | reverse complement strand
CGCTCGCCGTCATGCAGGCGGCGAGCGCGCCTCCCCACATCGCCCGCAGGCCCAGGCGCGCCACGTCCGCGCGCCGCCCCGGTGCGATGCTGCCGATGCCGCCCACCTGGATGGCGATGGAGCTGAAGTTCGCGAAGCCGCAGAGCGCGTAGGCGACCAAGACCACGGAGCGCGGCGACAGGGACTCGGGGGCCGTGTTCAGCATGTCGGCCAGGTGCAGGTACGAGACGAACTCGTTCAGCACGATCTTCTCGCCGAGCAGCCCGGCCACCGTTCCGCACTCGCTCGGGGACACACCCATGAGGAACGCGATGGGCCAGAAGAGCACGCCCAGGATCTGCTGGAACGTGATCGGTGTGAAGGTCGTGCCCGCGAGGTGATTCACGCCCTCCACGGGCAGCGCGATCAGCGCGTTGGCCAGCGCCACCAGCGCGATGAAGGCCAGCAGCATGGCGCCCACGTTAAGGGCCAGCATGAGGCCCTCTGATGCGCCGCGCGCGGCGGCCTCGATCACGTTCGCGTCGACACGCTCCATGGAGAGCTGCGCCCCGCCGGCCGTCTCGGACGTCTCGGTCTCGGGCTGCATGAGCTTCGACACCACCAGCGTGGCCGGAGCGGACATGAAGCTGGCCGCGATCAGGTGCCCCGCGATGTCCGGAAAGAACGGCAGCAGCATGCCCACGTACGCGGCCAGCACACCGCCAGCCACCGTGGCGAAGCCGCCCACCATGATCGCCATCAGCTCGGACTGGGTCATCTTGTCGATGTACGGGCGCACCACCAGCGGCGCCTCGGTCTGTCCCACGAAGATGTTGGCCGCCGTGGAGAGCGTCTCGGAGCCGCTGGTCCGCATGGTGCGCTCCATGACCCACGAGATGCCGAGCACCACGCGCTGCATCACGCCCAGGTGGTAGAGCACCGCCATCACCGCCGAGAAGAAGACGATGGTGGGCAGGATCTTGAGCGCCACCGGCGCGCGGGCCAGGAACGTGCCGGCCTCCCCCTGCGCCGCGCCCACCCAGATGTCGGAGGCATAGGCGCCGAACAAGAACGACGTGCCCGTGTCCGTGAAGTTCAGGAGGGCCACCACGCCGTCGTTGAGGGACGAGAAGAGCGCGAGCCCGGCGCCCGTCTTGAGCGCGAAGACGCCGAAGAGCACTTGCAGCGCGAGGCCCCACGCGATGACGCGGAAGGGGATGCGGCGCCGGTCGCTCGACATGAGCCAGGCGAGGCCCATGAAGGCGAAGATGCCCGCCGCGCTGGTGGCACGCTCCGTCCACGTGGAGTGCACGTCCTGATGGCGTAGGGAGAGCGCCGCCTGAGCACTCACCGGAGCGGCGTGCCCCACGAGCCACGCGAGCAGCGCGGCGACCCCCAGGGTGCGGATGCGCATCAATCCCGGAAGTTCTTGTACTGCAGCGGGAGGTCGAGGTTCTGCCCCTTGAGGAAGGCGATGGCCTCCTGCAGGTCGTCGCGCTTCTTGCCGCTCACGCGCACCACGTCGCCCTGAATGGCCGCCTGCACCTTGAGCTTGCTGTCCTTGAGCGCCTTCACCACCTTCTTGGCGCCGTCCTGATCGATGCCGTTCTTCAGCTTCAGGATCTGCTGGCTCATGTTGCCGCCCACCGCCTTGGTGGGCTGCGCGTCGATCGACAAGAGCGACACCCCGCGCTTCACCAGCTTGCCGTGCAGCACCTCGAGCACGGCCACCACGCGGGCCTCACTGTTCCCGCGCAGCACGATGGTCTCGTCCTTGAGCTCGAGCGACGAGTCCGTGCCCTTGAAGTCGAAGCGCTGGGCCACTTCCTTCTGCGCCTGATCGAGGGCGTTCTTCAGTTCCTGCATGTCCAGCTCGGACACCACGTCGAATGTCGGCACGTTGAGGCTCCTTTGGAGGCGCCCCACCCTGGTGGCAGCGCGCTGGGGCGGACCGTATCGGGAGCCCAGAGAAGAGGCAACACGGCACGATCACGACAACGACAACGACCAGCCCACGTGGGCGTTGACGTGGTCGTGGTCGTACGCGTAGCCGTCTATCGACTGGTCACAAGTCCGACGGGAAGACTTCGATGGCGAAGCGCCGAGGCGCGGCGCGCTGTTCGGCCATAAAACAAGCACAATTGGCACCCCGCACTGAAGTACGGGGCAGCAGTCCTGGCATGGATCAACAGCGGCAGTCCGCCCCCTCGCGGGCGCGGACTGCCTGGTCGAAGACTGCTGGGGCT
>CAZEAA010000706.1:248-2254 GCA_964510015.1 uncultured Sandaracinaceae bacterium | reverse complement strand
GTGGTCTGGTTCACGGGGCCCAGCGTCAGGCCGTAGCCGTGCGTGAACGTGAAGTGCTCGTTGATCCACGTGCGGGACGGCAGCGCCTCGGCCTGCAGCTCACGTGGCGAGAGCATGATCTGCCGCAGCTGACCGTTCACCAGGTAGCGGTCGTTGTCGACCGAGGCGAAGTCGTAGTACGTCCGGATCTCCTGGATCTGCGCGAAGGTGTCGAGAAGCTCGCGGTGGTCCCACAGGCGCACGTTGTCGAGGGTGGCCTGGTTCCTGGCGATGTCCTCGGCCGTGAGCGTGCGCGCCGTGTTCAGGTCGCGCTCGATGACCTGGTCGAGGCCGAACGCGTGCCGCGTGGCGTCGATGTTGTGCGCGATGAACGGAGCCTCGCGCTGCGCCTCGTTGGGCTGCACGCTGAAGCGCTCCACGATGGCCGGGTAGATACGCACCGCGAGCAGGTCCGTGCCGATCACGAGCCCCAGCGACAGACCCACCAGCGCGAGGCCCTGACGCCACCCGCTGACCAGCACCAGCACCGCCGCCAAGATGGCCACGCCGCTCAGGATGGCCAGCGCCGGGAGCCGCGCGTGCACGTCGGCGTAGCTGGCGCCGGCGACGGGGCCTTGGTCGGAGAAGACCAGCTCGAAGCGGTCGAGCCACGCCCCGATGGCCAGCAGCACCATGAAGCTGGCGAGCAGCGCGCTCGCGTGGATGCGCACGCGCCGATGCGCGCGCAGCTTGCCCACGTCCAGCACGACGCCGCCGCGCAGCGCGTAGACCGCGCCGATCAAGATGCCGCTGAGGACGACCGCGGCCTGCGTGGCCCCGAACACCGAGTGCAGCGCGGGGAGGTCGAAGAAGTAGAAGCCCAGGTCGTGGCCGAAGAGGGGGTCGCGGCGACCGAAGGCGACGCCTTGGACGTAGCGCGCGTAGACCTCCCAGTCCTGCGACGCGATGAGGCCGTAGAGCACGCCGGCCAGGACCGACACCGGGGCCACGAGGCGCGGCGCCCAATTGCCGAGGTCGAGCGGGGGCGTGGCCAAGCCGTTGGGCGTGCGCGGACGCGGGGCGGCGAAGCGCGCCGACAGCCGCAGCGCCAGACGCCCCTGGCCGTACAAGAAGCCCGCGAAGCCGAGCCCGGAGAGCACGCCCACCGTCAGGCGCGTGCGCAGCGTGGTCGCGAAGACGGAGCCGTAGCCCAACGAGCGGAACCAGCGCAGGTCCACGTAGAGCGTGGCCCACAGCGGCAGGAACACGGCGAGCACCAGCGCAGCCAAGAGGAAGCTGAGCGCGAGACCGGGGCGCGGAGGCTCACGTGGCGGGTAGTTCTGCATGCCGCGGTGCCGCATCCCGTATCACGAGGGGGACAGGGTGGCTAGCCTGGGGCCACTGGGAGCCCGATCAGTGGGCGGCGGCCTCGCCGGTCTGAACGCGCCACAGGCTAGCGTAGAGCCCGTCCAGAGCGAGCAGCTGTTCGTGCTTGCCGGACTCCACCACGCGCCCCTCGCTGAGCACGTCGATGCGGTCGGCCGCCCGGATGGTGGAGAGGCGGTGGGCGATGACCACCGTGGTGCGCCCGCGGCTCACCTCGGCGAGCGAGCGCTGGATGGCGGCCTCGGTCTCGTTGTCCACCGCCGACGTGGCCTCGTCGAACACCAGGATGGGCGGGTCCTTCAGGATGGCGCGCGCGATGGACAGCCGCTGCTGTTGGCCGCCGCTCAGCTTCTGCCCGCGCTCGCCCACGACGGTGTCGAGCCCCTCGGGGAGCGCCTCGATGAACTCGAGGGCCTCGGCCTTCTGGGCCGCCTCGAGGATGTCCGCGTCGCTCGCATCCAAGCGGCCGTAGGCGATGTTCTCACGCACCGTCCCGTGGAACAGGAAGACGTCCTGGCTCACCAGCCCGATGGCCCCGCGCAGCGACCGCAGCGTGAGCGCGGGCAGGGGGTGCCCGTCGAGCGTGACCGAGCCCGAGGTGGGGTCGTAGAAGCGCAGCAGCAGCTTCACCAGCGTGGACT
>CAZEAA010000706.1:0-238 GCA_964510015.1 uncultured Sandaracinaceae bacterium | reverse complement strand
GGCGCCCACCACGGCCACGGTCTGGCCGGCAGGCACCTCGAGGTTCAGGCCACGCAGCACGGGCACGTCTGGGCGATACGAGAACGTGACGTCGCGCAGCGAGAGCGCCCCGCGCACCTCCCCCTTCGCGAGCGTGCCGGCGCCCTCGGGCAGCGCGTGCTCCGTGTCCAGCAGGTCGAGCGCCCGCGTGGTGGAAGCCATGGCGACGACGCCAGACGCGATGCGTTCCATCTGGCGC
>CAZEAA010000705.1:0-2256 GCA_964510015.1 uncultured Sandaracinaceae bacterium | reverse complement strand
AGCGGGTGTACGCCACCGCCATCTCGGGCTCGGCGGCCCGCCAGCTCACGCACGTCATCTTGCCCGCCAGCGACCACCCCGGCTTCGCCACGCGCCAGTCGGGGCGCGTGCTCGCGTTCTCGGCCGACGACGACGCGGCGGCCACGGTGGTGCTCGACATCAGCAGCCAGCTCGACCTCTCGTCGAGCGAGAACGGGCTCGTGAGCATGGCGCTCGACCCCGGCTTCGCCACCAACGGCTACGCCTACTTCGTGTACACGGCGCCGCCCGCCGGCACGGGTCGCTACATCGCGCGCATCTCGCGCTTCCACTGGACCGGCAGCGCCTTCGACGCCGCGAGCGAGCTGATGATCCTCGAGGTGCCGCAGCCGGACGTGACGCACAGCGTGAACCACGTGGCCTTCAGTCCCGACGGGATGCTGTACGTGTCGCTCGGGGATCAGCGCCGCACCGACGTGAACGCGCAGAGCCTCACCACGCTGCCCGGCAAGCTGCTGCGCCTCGACGTGTCGGCGGCGCAGCCGAGCGAGCGCTACCGCATCCCGGCCGACAACCCCTTCGTGGAGGAAGGGCTCGGCGAGATCTTCGCGCTCGGCTTCCGCAACCCGTGGCGCTTCACCATCGACCCGGTCGACGGCGAGATCCTGCTGGGCGACGTGGGCCAAGACCGGCGCGAAGAGGTGGACCGCGTGGTGGCCGGCGGCAACTACGGATGGCCCGCGCGCGAGGGCACGCTGTGCTTCCGCACGGACCCGTGCGAGGACCCCGACTTCACCGACCCGCTGGTGGAGCTGTCGCACGCCGAGGCGCGCGCCGTGGTGGCCGGCTATCGCTATCGGCGCGGCGACGTCCCCGGGCTCGAGGGCAGCATGGTGTTCGCCGACTACGTGAGCGGGAACATCTGGTCCGCCGACGCCGAGGGCGAAGCGCGGCTCGAGGTGGAGGGGCGCTTCCCCATCTCGTCCATCGGGGTGGATGCCGACAACCGCCCGCACTTCACGCGCTACGACGGAACGGGCAACGACGGCGGCCTCTACCGCCTGGTGCCCAACACGCCCGAGCCGTCCACGTTCCCCACGCTCCTGTCGGAGACCGGCTGCGTGGAGACCACGGACCCGCGTGAGCCCGTGGCCGGCATGGCCCGCTTCACCCCCACCGCGGAGCTCTGGTCGGAGGGCGCCGAGAAGCTGCGCGCGTTCGCCATCCCGGACGGAACGGCCATCGAGGTGAACGCCGAGGGCGACTTCCTGCTGCCGGTGGGGAGCGTGTTGCTCAAGCACTTCGGCTTCGAGGGCCGGCTGCACGAGACGCGCCTCTTGATGCGCACCGCGGACGGCTGGACGGGCTACTCGTATCGCTGGAATGACGCGCAGACCGACGCGGAGCTCCTGCCCACGGCCGTGTCCGAGCACCTGCCGAGCGGTGTGCGCTGGCAGTACCCCAGCCGCAGCGCCTGCTTCGAGTGCCACACCGATGCCGCGGGCATCACGCTCGGGCTCGAGGCGGCGCAGCTCACGGACGAGGCGCTCGGCTCGCTGCTGGATCTCGGCTACTTCGACCGCCGCATCGAGACCGTGGCCGCGCTGCGCGGCAGGGAGCGGGGGCCGCTGGTGGACCCCTTCGGCGCGGCGCCCGTGGCGGAGCGCGCACGCAGCTACCTGCACGCCAACTGCGCGGGCTGTCACCGACCGGGCGGGCCCGGCCGCGGGGACATCGACTTGCTGGTCGAGACCCCGTTCGGGTCCACGCGCCTCTGCAACACGGAGCCCCACGAGGGGCGCATCTGGGACGTGGGCGTGTGGGACGAGCAGCGCGTCATCGTGCCGGGCGAGCCCACCCATTCCATCCTCTACCTGCGCATGAACACCCTCGGCATCTTCCGCATGCCGCCGCTCGGCACGGACGTGGTGCACGCCGACGCGACGGCGCTCATGGCCCAGTGGATCGAGTCGATCAGCAGCTGCCTGTGAGCTGGCGTCCGCGCGCTCGCGCTCAGGGCTGCGCCGTGAACTCGAGCGACACGCCGTTGATGCAGTAGCGCAGCCCCGTGGGCGCGGGCCCGTCCGTGAACACGTGCCCCATGTGGCCGCCGCAGCGCGCGCAGTGCACCTCGGTCCGTACGGTGCCGAACGACACGTCGCGCTCCTCGGCGATGCGCTCTTCGGCGATGGGGCGCGTGAACGAAGGCCAGCCGGTGCCCGAGTCGAACTTGTCGGTGGACGCGAACAGCGGGGCGCCGCAGCCCGCGCAGCTGAA
>CAZEAA010000704.1:0-2280 GCA_964510015.1 uncultured Sandaracinaceae bacterium | reverse complement strand
GGTCCGTGCCCTCGAGCTCCGCTTCCCCGATGGAGAACCGCAGCCGGCGCAGCGCGGCGAGCGGGATGCCTTCGATGACCAGGTTGCGCCGCAGCAGCTCGGGCACCACCGGCGCCGTCGCGAACGCACCGATCACCGGCAGGTGCTCTGCCTGGATGAGCGAGACCTGGCGCTTGCCACCCTTCTGGGCGTAGCGGTCGCCGGTGAGGCCGCGGTCCGTGACGAGCGACGCGGTCGTCACCGCCACCACCGGCGCGTGCCTCGCGGGCCGCAGCCCGATGAAGGTCAGCCGACCCACCTGGGGAACGTCGCCGAGCAGCTCACGCATGGTCGCACCGGGGACTTGCATGCCCTGCATGTAGCGCAACCCCGTGGCGGGTGCTGCGCGCCGCGTTTCCCGCGCGTGCCCGGCGTGGTAGACGCACCCCATGCGGTGGGCTCTCGCGGCGTTCGTCCTGCTCCACGCGTTGCTCCACGTCATGGGCTTCGCCAAGGCCTTCGGGCTCGCGCGGCTGGACGCGCTGCAGGTGCCCATCGGTCGAGCCACGGGTGTGGCCTGGCTGCTCGCGTGCCTGCTGCTCGTCGTGGCGGCCGTGTTGATCGCCGTCGGCCCCCGCTCGTCGGGTCTCGCCGTCGTGCTGTCCGCGGTCGGGGTCGTCGCGTCGCTGGTGTCGCAGGCCGTGATCGTCTCGTCGTGGTCCGACGCCAAGGTCGGGACGCTGCCCAACCTGGCGTTGTTGCTCGTCGCGGGCTGCATCTTCGCAGCCCATGGCCCCGTCGGGCTGCGCGACGAGTACCGCGCGCGCTCCCAGGAGCTGCTCGCTCGCACGCGCCCGGGCCGGCAGCTCAGCGAGGCGAGCGTCGCGTCCTTGCCGGGGTCGCTGCGACGGTACCTGGTCACGCGCTGGTCCACGCCTCTCTCGCGTCCGCGGGACTATGGCGGGCTGCGCATCGCGAGCCGCGGCCAGGCGCGCTGGGCGCCCGCAGGGCAAGCGACTTTCGCCTACATCGAACTCGAGCTCGTCGAGCTAGAGCACGACCCGGCGCCCTGACGCCACGCAGCCCGGCGCGCGCGTGGCCAACACGGAGGACCTGGGTGCAGGGCTAGCCGGCGCGTGTCCGAGCTCCGTCCGAGCTCACGAACGCCATCAGCTCGCCGGGGAGCTGGGGCCGCGCGAACAAGAACCCTTGGCCCTCTCCACAACCGAGCTCCACGAGCTCGGCCGCCACTTGCTCCGTCTCGATGCCCTCGGCGACCACCCGCGCGCGCATGCCGGCCGCCATGTGCACCATGCCCTGGACCAGCGCCTTCGACTTCGCCGAGACGACGACGGTGGACACATAGGAACGGTCGAGCTTGATCTCGTTGACCGGCATGCGCCACAGCTGCGCCAGCGTGGAGTGACCGGTGCCGAGGTCGTCGATGGACAGACCCACGCCGGCCATGCGCAGCTTGACGAGCGCGTGCAACGTCTCGGCGTCTTCGCCCACGATGGCCGCCTCGGTGGCCTCGAGGTAGAGCGACGCCGCGGGCACCCCGTGTCGCTCGAGCGCGCGCACCACCCAGTCGGAGAAGCCCGGCGACCGCAGCACCGAGGCGTGGATGTTCACGGACACGCTCAGCCCTTGGGCGTAGGCCTCGTGCTGCACCATGTCGTGCAGCGCCTTCTCGATGACGTACTCGGCCAGCTCGCGGGCGGTGGCCGTGTCTTCCAGGAGCGGCAGGAAGGACGCCGGCAGGAGCTCGCCGAGCTCGGGATGGTTCCAGCGAATGAGGGCTTCGGCGCCCACCACCTTGCGCGTCCGCAGGTTCACCTGCGGCTGGTAGCGAAGGAAGAACTCGCCTGCGTGGAGTGCCTCCACGCAGCGAGCGTGGTCGGCAGCGTAGGCGCGCGCGGCGGCGACAGGGGCCGTCCGCCGCCGGTTGATGCGCCCGAGGAGCTCCGCCACGTCGCCCAGCCGGATGGGCTTCTCGAGCGCCCCGTGGATGGTGAAGCCCCGCTGCCGCGCGTAGGCCACGGCCGAATCCAGGATGCCCACGTCGAGGGCGCTCACGAACACGATGGGGGGGAAGCTGCGCGCGTGGAGCGCGAACTCTTCGAGCAGGTCGATGGCGTCGACGCCGGGCAGGATGACGTCGAGGAAGACGACGTCGAAGCCCTCGAGGGCTCGCTTCCGAAATTGGACGGGGTCGACCAGGCGCTCGACGTACGACGCATGCGGCGTGGCCGCGGCTTCGATTACCGAGCCCACGACCGGATCGTCGTCGAGGATGAGCAC
>CAZEAA010000703.1:0-2287 GCA_964510015.1 uncultured Sandaracinaceae bacterium | reverse complement strand
GCGCCGTGGTGGTGACGGAATTCGACGAGGCGAAATCGTGGCTCGAGGCTCGCTCACCCGAGGACCCCGTCTGGTTGAAGCGTGCCTTCGGGGCCGCCGGGCGTGGGAAGCTGCGCGCCATGGGCGGGGAGCTCGCCGCGCACACGCGTGCCTTCCTCAGCCCTCTCGAGCTGAGCCTCGGGGTGGTGCTGGAGCCCGACGTGCGCATCACGCTCGAGGTCTCGCAGCATGGCTTCGTGACGGAAGACGGCTCGCTCGAGACCGGGGTTCCCGTGGTGACGCAGGTGGAGCGCGGCCGCTTCGTCTCCGTGCGCTCGGCGCAGCCGCGCGAGCTCGAGCCGGCCGAGATCACGGCGCTCCGGTCGACGCTCGAGCGCGTCGCCGGTGCCCTCCACGCCGCGGGGTACTTCGGGCCCTTTGGCATCGACGCCTATCGCTACGCGGACGCGCACGGACGCACGCGCTGGAACCCGTGTGGCGAGCTGAATGCGCGCTACACCATGGGCTACGCGCTGGGCATGGCGGACCGCCCCGCGACTGAGTAGCCCGGTGTGCCCCAGGTGCTACATGCTTCCTCCAGCATGTCTTCGTTCGCCACGCTCCTCGTCTCGTGCCCCGACCGCAAGGGCTTGGTGGCCTCCCTCGCGCAGGTCCTGTACGGCCACGGTGCGAACATCGTGGACGCGGACCAGCACACCGACACCGTCGCGGGGCAGTTCTTCCAGCGCGTGCACTTCGACCTGTCGGACCTGCACACGGATCGGACCAGCCTCGAGAGCGCCATCCGCGAGGTCGCCGCGCGCTTCGACATGACTTATCGGCTCACCCACTCGAGCGCGGTGAAGCGCGTGGCCATCTTCGTGTCGAAGTACGACCACTGCCTCTATGACCTGCTCCTGCGGCACCGCAGCGGTGAGCTTCACTGCGAGATCCCGCTGATCGTCAGCAACCACGAGGACCTGCGGCCCGTGGCGGAGCAGTTCGGCGTGCGCTTCGAGTACGTCCCGGTGGGCAAGGACGACAAGCCGCAGCAAGAGCAGCGCGCGCTCTCGCTGGTGCGCGAGGCGGGGGTGGGCGTGATCGTGCTCGCTCGGTACATGCAGATCCTGAGCGACGACATGCTGCGCGCGTTCGAGGGCGACGTAATCAACATCCATCACTCGTTCCTCCCGGCGTTCGTCGGGGGCAAGCCCTACCACCGTGCCTACGAGCGCGGCGTGAAGTTGATCGGCGCCACCGCACACTACGCCACGGCCGATCTCGACGAGGGCCCGATCATCGAGCAGGACGTGGTGCGCTGCTCGCATCGCGACAAGGTGGACGACCTCGTGCGTCGCGGTCGCGACCTCGAGAAGGTGGTGCTGGCGCGCGCCGTCCGGGCGCACCTCGCGGACCGCGTGTTAGTCTATGGCAACAAGACCGTTGTCTTCGAGTAGCGGCGCCGGATAATCGCCCGGGAGCGGCTTACGTTTGGGCGGTCAGGCGCGCGGGGGCATGGTGCTGGCGCGACCGCAGCGCACGCGGAAGGTGGCGGGGGGCATGCCGGTCCAGCGCTTGAAGGCGCGCTGGAAGCTCGAGGGCTGCGCGTACCCGAGGTGATAGGCCACCTCGTCGATGGACAGGCGCTGCTCGCCCAGCAGGCGAATGGCCACCTCGCGGCGGGCCTCTTCGAGGAGACGCCGATGACTGGTGCCTTCGTCCGCCAGGCGCCGCCGCAGCGTGCGCTCGCTCATGCTCAGCTCGCGCGCGACGTCGATGGCACCCGTGCCGCGCAGCGGGAGCTCGCGGACCAGCAGCCCGTGGACGAGTCCGGCCAGGACGCCCTGCGCCTGGAGCAGCCCCAGCTCGCGCTGCAGATGTTCGGCGAGGATGGTGCCCACGCCGTGGTCGGCGACTGCGTTGCGGAGGTCGAGCGCGCTGACCGGCAGCTGGATGCAGGTCTCGGCGGCGCCCTGATGGACGGGGCAGCCGAACGTGCCGTCAAAGGCTTCGCCCGAGGCGCGGCTCACGTGCTGAAACCGCACCTCCGTGATGGGGAAGCTCCCGAACACGAAGCGCGCGATGCGGCACAGCGCCGCGACCGCGAACTCGAGCAGGGAGTGCGGCACCTCGCCACCGTCGAGCAGCTGGAACCGCACCGTGACCGTGTCCCCCACGGTCTCCGAGGCGACCGACACGTTGTCGTAGAACAGGCGGTGGTAGCGACCGGCCAACTCCAGGGCGTCGCGCAGTGTGCCCGCCGCGTTGAGCACGTAGCCCTGCGGGTCGATGTCTCCCACGTGCAGCT
>CAZEAA010000702.1:0-2288 GCA_964510015.1 uncultured Sandaracinaceae bacterium | reverse complement strand
GCGAACGGGCCGCGCCTCGCGGCGCTCGTGATGGGCAGCAGCGTGGCGGAGTCCAACTACGCGCTGCGCGAGATGACGCGCGTGCTCGGGGTTCCGCGTGAGCGCGTGGCACGCCTGTGGATGCCGGCGATGTCCGGGCTCGAGCTGGCCATGCTGGCCCCCACCGTCCGCGAGCTGCGTCCCGAGCGCGTGTACGTGCCCGCGCTGCCGCTGTTGATGGTGGACGAAGTGGCCTGGGACCGCACGCGCACCTACTCGCCGCGCATCGCCACGCGCCTCTTCCCGCTGAGCGAGCTCTTCGCAGACCGCCGCGAGCACGGCTCGCGCATGCTGGCCGCGAGCCACATCGTGCTCCGGCGTCGCAGCGAGCTGCGGCGCGCGCTGCTGGGCTCGTTCCGCGACGTGACCGCCATGCCCTCCATTGCTCCGCCGTCGCCGCTGCGTGAGCAGCTGAACGCGCTGCGGCGCGCGCGCGACGAGGACTTCCGCTGCGACGCCATCCACCTGCGGGCGCTCCGCCTCTTCGCCGAGGCGATCCACGAGACGGGGACCACGTTGGTGCTGACGGTCTCGCCGCTCTCCCCGCGCAGCGCGGCGAACCGCGACGTGCTCTACGAGCGGCTCGAGCGCTGCCTCGGCGAACTCCCCGACACCGAGGTGCGCGCGCGCGCGACCGGCCCCGAATTCACGGAGGACGACTTCCGGGACGGCATCCACCTGACCCGCGAAGGCGCCACCCGCTTCACGCGCTGGACCCTGGGGGAGCCCGCCGATGCGCTTTGACTCGGTCGAGTTCTGGGCGTTCTTCGCCGTGGTGCTGGTGCTGCACCGGCTGCTGCCCTTCCGGCGCGGGCTCCTGGTGCTGGCCAGCTACTTCTTCTACGCGTCGTGGAACCCGCCGTTCCTGGTGCTGCTGCTGTTCTCGAGCGCGCTCGACTACGTCGTGGGCCTGCGCCTCGGCGCGCTGCCGCTGCCCGTGCCGGGGCCCGACGGCGTCACGCTGCCCGTGCTCACCGACTCGGAACGGCGGTCGCTGGTGCGCAAGCGCCGCGCGCTGCTGGCGGTCAGCTGCGTGGGCAACCTCGGGCTGCTCGCCTACTTCAAGTACGTCAACTTCTTCGTCGACAACCTGGTCGCCGTACACGTCCTCCCGGAGAGCCTCGCGAGCGGCCTGCGCGTGGACGTGGCGCTGCCGTTGGGCATCTCGTTCTACACCTTCCAGACGCTGAGCTACGCCATCGACGTCTACCGCGGGAACACGAAGCCGGTGCGCAGCATCGGGGACTTCCTGCTGTTCGTGGCCTTCTTCCCGCAGCTCATCGCGGGCCCCATCCTGCGCGCCGTCGACTTCGTGCCGCAGATCGGGCGCGCGCACTTCCCGGACCAACGCAAGGTGCTGGAGGGCGTGGAGCTCTGCCTGGTGGGGCTCTTCCAGAAGGTGGTCATCGCTGACGGCTTCGCGAACGTGGTGGACCGCGTGTTCTCGGAGCCGGAGCACTTCTCGGGCGGCTCGCTGTTGATCGCGTCCTTCTGTTTCAACTGCCAGATCTTCTGTGACTTCTCGGGCTACTCGCTGATGGCGTGCGGGCTCGCCAAGCTGCTGGACTTCGAGCTGCCCAAGAACTTCGACTACCCACTGCTGGCCACCAACCCCATCGAGTATCGGCGCGGCTGGCACATCACGATGGGCACGTGGTTCCGGGACTACTTCTACCAACCGCTCGGAGGTGACCGGCGCGGGGAGTGGATCACGGCGCGCAACTCCATGCTCACGTGGATGGCGTTCGGCCTGTGGCACGGCGCCAGCTGGACCTTCGTGCTTTGGGGCGCCATCAACGGCGCGCTGCTGGTGGTCTACCGCTTCCTGAAGCACCGCGGCTGGCTGATCCGCAAGGGGCACTTCGCCACCGTGTTCGGCCTCGCGAGCATGGCGCTCTTCCTTAGCCTCTCCACCATCGCCTTCCGCGCGGAGAACGTGGAGGGTGCCCTCGGGATGTACCGGCGCATCGCGCTGTGGGAGGACGGCCGGCTCACCATCAGCCCGCTGTGGTTCGCGGCGCTCGCCGTCCTGTACCTGGTGCACTGGCTGAACCGCCGCTTCCACACGGAGGGCGCGCTGGCGCGCATCCGCTGGCCAGGCCGCGTGGTGTTCATCACCGGGATGGTGGCAGCGCTGACCCTGGGCGCCGGCTCGGGGCAGCCTTTCTACTACTTCCAGTTTTAGGGCTTGATTCGTTGCGCCCACGAAAAAGGGACCCCCGCAGGGGTCCCTCGTT
This sequence comes from uncultured Sandaracinaceae bacterium, assembly GCA_964510015.1. Classification (GTDB taxonomy): domain Bacteria; phylum Myxococcota_A; class Polyangia; order Polyangiales; family Houyiibacteriaceae; genus JADJJE01. The sequence goes on along the minus strand of CAZEAA010000702.1, from coordinate 12 downwards.
CGTCCAGAGGCG
>CAZEAA010000701.1:0-2302 GCA_964510015.1 uncultured Sandaracinaceae bacterium | reverse complement strand
GGCCCTGCTGGTCGGCTACGTGCTCGTGCACCTGCGCCTCGTGCGCTTCGAGGAAGAGCCACCCAACCTGGCGGCGTGTGGGCTCGCGCGCGTCCCGCTCGACGCGTACCCGGAGGTCAACAGCCGGCCTCAGATGAAGGAGCGGCACCGCATCATCGCGGACCTGCTGACCATGGCGCTCGCCTGCGACCGCACGCGCGTGGTCCACACCATGTTCTCGCGCGGCGGCAGCAACGTCCGCTACCCCGGCGTGGCCACCGGGCACCACGAGCTGAGCCACAAGATCGACCCCACGTCGCAGGATCAGCTGGACGTGATCGTGAAGCAGATCGTCGACGAGTACGCGTACTTCGTTTCGGCGCTGGCCGCGGTGCCGGAGGGCGACAAGCGCCTCCTGGACAACGTCGCGCTGCTGGCCACCAGCGACTGCTCCTTCGGCGCCGAGCACGACATCCTCGAGTACCCCATCCTGGTCGCGGGCAGTGCCGGCGGCGCGCTGGTCACTGGCCAGCACATCCGCGCCGAGGGCGAGGTGGCCTCGAAGGTGTGCTTCTCGCTCCTGCGCGCCATCGGGGCCAGCGTGCAGGCCTTCGGCGTCAACGAAGCCCGCGCCTCCACGGGCCTGTCCGGATTCGAGGTGTGAGATGAGCGTCCGGAGCATCCACCCATCGGCCTCTCTCTTCGCGCTGGTCCTGCTGGTGGTGGGCCTCGCGTTGCCCAGCTGCACCGAGACACCTCCACCGGGCGAGACGTACGTCTACGTGATCGACGAGGTGCGCATCCTGGCGCGCGCCGAGGTCATCGACGGCGTCTCCGTGGTGGACGGCTTCGACATCGACGGCTTCGACGGCGCCGCTCCGGGCGGCAACTGTCGCTCGCAGGAGCAGGACGACTACGTGGCGCCCGACGGACGCCGGGGCATCGACAACCAGCTGGCCGGCGGCGGTCTCGCCAGCGTGGTGCGGCTCTTGGCCATGCAGGAGGAGGACAGCTCGGCGCTCTTCGAGGGCTTGGTGCAAGGCGCCGTCACCGCCGGCACGCTGCTGGTCCTGATGAAGTTCGACGACGTGAGCTCGTTCGAGAACGACGACGACGTCACCCTCACCCTGCTCGCCGGACAGCCCTTCAACGTGGGCGTCGGGACCGATGGCCGCTTGTTGGCGGGACAGTCGTTCGACATCCGCCCCGACACCGAGCCGGTCGTCATTCACACCGCCATCCGGGATGGCGTGCTCCTCGCGGACGGCGTGAACCTGCAGCTCATCGGATCCATCCTGGACGTGTCGTTCGAGATCCCCATCTCCCTCGGGCACTTGCGCGTGGAGTTCAACCCGAACGGCACCGTCACGGGCGTGCTGGGCGGCGCGCTGCCCTGGAACACGCTGGCCGACGTCATCCCGCGCATCGGCGGTGCGGGCCAGTTCGCGACCTTGGGGCGCGCCATCCTGCGCGGCATCGCCGACGTCATGAATTTCGAGACCGGCGAGTGCGATCGCCTCTCCGCCTCCATGCGCGTGCACGGTGTACCGGCGTTCATCTACGCGGACTCGGCGCCGGTCGTCACGGACGCTGGCACCCCCTGAAACCTCGGCGCCTGGCGCATCGGGCTGGGTTTGGTAGTTTTTCGGAGCATGTCCGGCCGCTTCGAGACCGACTTCTCCCAGGATCCCTTCGTGTCGGTAGTCATCCCGAGCCAGCGGGTCACCGACGAGGAGATCCTGCGCTTCATCGACGGGCAGCGTCAGATGCTCGCGCGTCGCACCAAGCACTTGGTGCTCTGTGACGCGCGCAACGGGCACGTGCTCCCGGCCACCCAGCGGAAGTTCTTCGGCGACTGGCTGAAGGAGTCCGAGGCCGGCACGCGCCGCTACGTGGCAGGGATGGCCATCGTGGTGGACAACGCCCTCATCCGAGGTGCCCTCACGGCCGTGCTGTGGGTCGTCGAGCCCGCGTGCCCGACGAAGATCGTGGGCACCATCGACGAGGCCATGACGTTCCTCACGGAGTGTGGCGAGCGGGCCAACATCCCGGACGTCCGCGCGAAGCTGAGCGCCGCCCGCGTGCGACGCCGCAGCGCCTGAGTCAGGTGGCTTCGGGCGGCTTTGCCACGCCCTTGCGAACCCGCATGTTGATCATCTCCACGACGAGGCTGAAGGCCATCGCGAAGTAGATGTAGCCCTTGCTCACGTGCTGTCCGAGACCCTCGGCCACCAGCATGACGCCGATCAGGATGAGGAACGCCAGCGCGAGCACCTTGAGCGTGGGGTGCTCCTCGAACACGCCTTCGACGACCATGGAGGCG
>CAZEAA010000700.1:0-2320 GCA_964510015.1 uncultured Sandaracinaceae bacterium | reverse complement strand
ATTTCAGACGTTTAGCAAGTGCCTCCCCCGGGTCGATGCTCGGTGCGAAAGGGATCTCGATGCCGAAGCGATATCTAGCCCTGCTGGTGGGCGCATTCGTGCTGGTTCCTCAGTGGGAATCCGCGAGCGCCCAAATGGACTTTGGCCTCGACGAGGCTGAAGGGGCCACTGGCGAAGGCGAAGCCGAGCCCATCCCGGAAGAAGACGTTCCCTCCGAGGAAGAGGAAGAGTCGCAAGGCAGCGGCGGCGCCCTCTCGGACTGGGGCGCCACACCGCCCCCCGACACCACGGCGACTCCCGCGGCTGCGGAAGACACCGAGGCGCGTCCGGCCGAGGCCGTGGAAGAAATCTACGCCGTCCAGCAGATCTACGCGCTGCGCCTGAACCGCTTCGAGCTGGCCCCGTCGGCGGCGTTCGTCGTGAACGACCCGTACGTCAGCCACCCGGCCGTCGGCGTCGCCATGAACTACTGGTTCTCGAACGTCCTCGCGGCCGGCGTGAACTTCCTCTGGTACCAGTTCCTCGACTCGCAGGAGTCGGACCTGAACTTCTTCCTGCGCCGCTCCACGCGCCTCGCGGTGCCCATCACCGAGTGGCAGATGGGCCTGCACCTGAACTTCACGTACGTGCCCTTCTACGGCAAGTTCAACATGTTCCGGGAGTTCATCTTCCAGTACGACGCGTACATCGTCGGCGGCGTCGGCCTCATGCGCACCCGCCCGGTGCCGGTCATCGACCAGGCCGTGCGCGAGTTCGACTACGACTGGCGCGTGGCGTTCAACATCGGCCTCGGTATCCGCATCTTCTTGTCGCGCTACCTCGCCATCTTCACCGAGTTCCGCAACTACATGTACCTCGAGCGCTACGAGAACCTGGACGTCGCTCTCGGCGATGCCCGCAACGACCCGGACACGTGGTTGGCGGACAGCAACACGTTCACCAGCGCGGCGACGGTGCAGGTCGGCCTCACCGTCTTCTTCCCCTTCACTGTCGAATACAGGTTGCCGAAGTGATGATGACGAACACCACCCTCTCGCGGGCCTCCATCGCCCGACCCGGTGCGGCGCTCGTAATCGCGCTCGCGCTCCTCTCGACCATGGGCACCTTCGCCGAGACGGCGCAGGCTCAGGACGTTCAGGTGGAGGGTCCGCTCGCGGGCCAGCCGGCCGTCCGCCACATGCGCCTCTACCGCCAGGGCCGCCTGCGTCTCATGCCCACCTTCGGCATGACGCTGCAGAACGAGTTCACCCGCGCCCTCATGGCGGGTGCCGAGGCGAGCTACGGCCTCACGGACTGGCTCTCCATCGGTGTCTGGGGCGCCTACAGCGTCGTCCAGGTCGACACCGGCCTCACCGACCAGGTGGGCCAGCGCGGTGTCACCACGGACCGCAACCGCCTCAGCCTCCCCTCGCGTCAGCGCTTCGCCAACCAGATCGGCAACATCAACTGGGTCACCTCGCTCCAGCTGACGTTCATCCCCCTCCGCGGCAAGCTCAGCTTCTTCCAGAAGCTGTTCGTGGACACCGACTTCTACATCTTCGCCGGCGCCGCGCTGGTGGGCATCGAGGAGCGCGCCAACATCCGCCGCAACGGCAGCGCCACCAACGGCGGTGGCGTGTGTGGTGATGGCCTCGACGTCGCCGTCCGTGACCAGTGTCTGCGCGACAGCCAGAACGCCCGCGACAACCGCATGACGGTGGCCCCCACCTTCGGTGCCGGCCTCTCCATGTACTTCAACGACTTCATCGGCCTGGCCATCGAGTGGCGCGGCATGCCCTTCGCGTGGAACACGTCGGGCACCGACGAGCGCGGCCCGGACGGGCTCTTCCCCGACGGCGCCATCAACTACCGCGACCGCATCCGGCACTTCAACAACATGGTCTCCCTCGGCCTCATCATCTACCTGCCGACGGCTCCCGAGATCACCGACTGACCTCGGTCTGAATCCTCTGCTTGGCGGGGCGGCTCTAGGGCTGCCCCGTTTTGCGTTTGGCAGGGACGGGCCCACATCCGCCGTCGGCTACCCACCGCCGCCGCTTTTCCACGGCGCAGCGGCACGCCGCTCCGTATGCTGCGGCCATGCGCTACGTTCGTGTGGAGTTCGAAGGCCTGCTGCGAGACGCGCGGCTGGACGGGCCAGACCTCGCTGAGCTGCAAGTGACGCTGCTCGACGCGCCCTTCTTGCAGGGAGGGAGCGCGGTGGGAACCAGCCTACACCTGCCGCTCTCTGCGCTGCGAGCCGCCGTCACCCCCGGCAAGATCGTGTGCGTGGGCCAGAACTACCGGAAGCACGCGGCGGAGCTGGGCAAGCCCGTGCCCG
>CAZEAA010000699.1:0-2324 GCA_964510015.1 uncultured Sandaracinaceae bacterium | reverse complement strand
CTCTGAAGTCTTGACACGCCCCGGGTGAGTGGCTGATTCGCCGAGGAAACGTCGCGTCGGAATTCGACGTGCTCGTGGCATTAATTCCGCTGCGGTACGTTGGTGAGGGATGCCGACGCCAGCGAGCCAGACCGCGCTATTCGAGAGGGTCGATGCGACCACGGTGACGAGCTTGTTCAGCGGCGGCGAGGTGCGGATCCTTGTGCATGGGCACGTGGTCTACGCGTACCAGGAGGACGACCTGACCCACCGTGATCTGGCGGTCATGGGGCTTCGCGGGATCGGGATTCGCGGCAAGCGCATCGCGGCGGTGTGCCGCGTGAGCGAGTCGGAGGTCACGCGTGTGCGTCGGCGCTACGAGAAGGGCGGCACCGCCGGTCTGGTGCGGGCGCCATCGCGCGAGGGCTTGTCACCGCTGAGCGCGGAGGAGCGCTCGCGCGCCATCGCCATGCGAAGCGCCGGGGCCTCACTCGACACGGTGGCGCGGACGATGCGGCTGTCGCTGCCGCGGGTGATCGCGACGCTCGACGCAGAGGGACTGGGGTCTGTGGGGCGCGGCCATCGACTGCGTACTCACCTCCCGGCGCAGCTTCCGCTGACGCTGCTCGAGCCTGGGCCGCCCCCCGCAGACGAGCCGGCCGCTGAGCCCGAGACGCGCACTGCGCGGGCTGCGGATGACGACGAGGAGCTCCGCCCTGGCATGCCGCTCGCGGCAGGGACCGAGCACCGCTCGCAGTACGCGGGTCTGGTGCTGCTGACGAGCACGCTGTGCGACTTGGGCATCGTCCCGGCGCTGGAAGTGGCTTCGGCCAAGCGCTCCGAGAAGGCCGTGTACTCGGCGCCGACCATCGCGATGACCCTCTGCGCAGGCATCGCGGCGGGGTACCACTCGCTCGAGTCGCTGCATGAGCGCGACGCGTACGGGCTCGGCGTCGTGCTCGGCACCGAGCGTTGCCCGAGTGTGCGGACGATGCATCGCGCGCTCACCCAGATGACGGCGACGTATGATCGCGTCGCGCTGCACCGCGAGCTCGCACGCCACCTCGCCCGCCGTGCCCCGATGGATGTCCGCGTCTTCGGTGTCGACATCCACTTCAAGACCTACACGGGCAAAGAGCGCATCGACAAAGGCTGGAACAGCAAGCGCCGCCTCGCCGAGAAGGGCCTCGCCGACGTGGTGGTCACCGACGCGATGGGTCGCGCGTGGTTTCGAGAACCGGTCCCCGCGGGCAGCCACCTCTCGGCCTGTCTCGGCCCGATGGCCGAGCAGCTGCGCGTGGCGCTCCCCGAGACGACCGTCGTGTTCGTCTCCGACCGAGGGGGCTTCGACTTCGACGTGCTCGAGAAGCTGAATGCGGCCGGCGTGAAGTACATCGCGTGGGTGCCAGCCTCCGTGAACCTCCCCGACCTCGCTACCATCGCACCGGCGGTGGACGGCATCGGCGGCGCCGTCTTCGAGCACCCGCGCATGGCGCACGCGAGCCGGCTCATCGTGCAGCGCGACGGCGACAAGTTGCTGCCGCTCTGCACGAACGTCGACATGAGCATGGATGTCGTGGAGGTCGTCGAGACGCTCCGCGCGCTGCGCGGCATGCAGGAGAACTCCTTCAAGTCGGGACGGCAGCGTGCCGGCATCGACCACTTGTCCGACCGTGGAAAGGCGACGCGCGCGTCCGACGACCGCATCATCGACAACCCGGAGTACGCGCGTCTGAAGGAGGAGCTCGAGCAGCTCAACGAGACGGTCTCGGAGATCGAGTCATGTCCCGAGCGCTGCACCCAGCGGGGCAAGTGGACGAGCGAGTACGTCGTCGCGCACCTCCTCCAGCAGACCACACAGAAGCGGATCCGTGACGTGCCTGCTCGCGTCGAGCGATGCGCCGTCGAGCCCGACGCGCAGCGTGCTTGGCTCTGCACCACCAAGCGCGACCTCGTCGTGCCCCTGCGCTACCTCGTCGACAACGCGGTGCGCGACCTGGTCGACCGACTCGGGGACTCGCTCTCCGCGACCGAGCGTGAGCACGATGCCTCTACCCGGGCGCGAACGCTGATGGCGCTCCTGCAGGCCCCCGGGACGCTCCGCTTCGAGAAGCGCCACGTCGTGGTCACCATCGAGCTACCGCTCCCGCCCGCCCCGCACGCGCGGATCGCGCGGGCCCTCGAAGCCATCGATGAGCTGCAGCCGCGCTTCACTGATGGCGTGCGCACCGTCCGCTTCCGCCTCGCGCCCAGAGTTACGTGTGGCTCGATCCCCCTCGCCCCGAACCCGGCGTGAAAATGCCATTCGTACGGTCGACGAACCCGGGGCGTGTCAAGACTTCAGA
>CAZEAA010000698.1:0-2337 GCA_964510015.1 uncultured Sandaracinaceae bacterium | reverse complement strand
TGCAAGCAGCCCGCGATGCGCGCGCCCTTGAGCGGCTGCTTCTCGCCGAACTCGCGGCGGATGGCCATCAGGCCGGGCATCTCGTGCTCGGCGATCTTGATCTCGCGGCGGCCCCAATCGGCCAGCGACATGTCGGCGACTTTGTAGTTCTTTTCGGTCATGAGCTCTTCTTCTCTCTGTTTCTCGGTGAGGCTTCGCGGGCGAAGTCCGTACGGGGGGGGAGGGGGCGGCGGGCGACGAGCACCTGCCAGTCGAGGTGCGCGTCGGGCCCGTTGCCGCAGCGGGTCTGCGGGATGCGATGCACCGCGGGCTCGGTGAGCTGCGCGCGCGTCGCCAGCTGCCGCAGCTCCTCGGGCGAGAAGCCCAGCCACAGGTCGGCCTGCTGCTCGCGCAGGGCCTCGTCTTCGTGGGCCAGGTAGTCGAGCACCACCAGCGCTCCGCCGGGCGCCAGCAGCTCGGCCAGCCGCTTCATGGCCTCTTGCGGGCGCGGGGCGTGGTGCAGCACGCGCGCCGCGAAGACCACGTCGGCGCCCCCGAGTGTGGCCACGTGCGCGGCGACCTCGGCGGCGTCGTACGCCGCGTGCAGCAGGTCCACGTTGCGGTAGCCGCGGCGCGCGAGGCGGGCCCGCGCTTGGGCCACGCGGGCGTCCGAGCGGTCCACAGCCACCACGTGGTCGAACACGGGCGCCAGCACGTCCAGCAGGCTGCCGTCCCCCGTGCCCGCGTCCACGGCCACGCGCCGCTGCGGGATGAGCGGCGCCAGCGCGGACAGATAGGCGGGCAGCTCGGCCGGCAGCTCGGGCGTGCTGGCCTCCACGGGCTGCGCGAAGAACTCGCGGGCTTCATCGTCCCGCGCCGCGACGATCTCGGCCACCCGCGCGAGGCTGCCGTCGGCCGTGCAGAGCCGCATGCCGGCGCGCAGCGCGTCGTGCACCACCGCGTCGTCCACCTGCCCGAGGGCCAGGGCCACCAGCGCGCGCGTGCCCTGCTTGCGGACGTGGAGCAGCCCGCCTTCTTTGAGCGCCTTCACACGCCGCGACACGTTGGGCTGCGACTCACCCAGCAGCTCGGCCAGCTCGCCGACCGTCAGCTCTTCGCTGCTGGCCAAGGCCAACAGGCGCAGCCGCTCCGGCTCACCCAGCAGCTTGTACAGCTCCCAGCGCGGCGTGGTTCCCGCGCTGAGCGTGTCCGGGCTGGTGAGGGGATCCGACATGACACCCCTCTATATGCGAACATTCGTATATGTGCAAATAGCTCTGGATCGGTCAGCCGGCGTCGGCCACCACGACGATCTTCGCCTTCGCACCCCGCAGCGTGCCGAGCCGCGCGTCACACGTCACGAGCGTGGCATCCGCCGATTCAGCGAGCGCAACGTACGTGGCGTCGTACGCCGAGACGTTGCCACGGAGCGCCCAGATCCGATCGAGGAGGGGCTCGTGGTCGTAGCGCACCACGTCGAGCGCCCGAAAGTCATCGAGCGCTTCCTGCGCTCGTCGCTTCGAGAGGACCTTGGACGCTTCGAGCCTGCGCAGGACCTGCAAGACCTCGACGTCGATCAGCTGTGGCGCGAGCACGCTGCTCGCGAGGCTCACGTGAGAGGCGACCTCGACGCCCTTGGTCGATCCGAGCAAGAGCTCGATGGCCGCCGACGCGTCGAGAACCATCATCGTCCGTCGCGCTCCTCCCGCACCAGCGCTGCAGCGGTGACAGCGAGCTCGACCGGGCCCCTCGAGCGGATGCGCGCCAGGACTTCGGCTCGCGTGGGACGCTCTACCACCCGTTCGAGCTCGCGTTGAATGTACTCGGAGAGAGACGTACCAGCCTCGGCCGCACGAGCCTTGAGCTTACGGTGAAGTGCATCGGGCACGTTCCGAACCTGAATCATCGTCGACATGTGATCAGTATGAAAACATGTGTGCCACATGTCCATTCGACGCCTGGCTCAGCCCTGCTGGATGCGCTTCTTCGAGGCCGCCCAGCCGCAGATGGGGCAGGCCGCCAGGTCGTGGCGCTGCGCCGGGCAGTGCTCGCGCCCGAAGAAGATGATCTGCAGGTGCGCCCGGTTCCACGTGCTCTCGGGGAACACCGCCTTCAGGTCCTTCTCGGTGGTCAGAACGTCCTTGCCGCTGCTCAGCCCCCAGCGCTCGGCCAGCCGATGGATGTGGGTGTCCACCGGGAACGCCGGCACGCCGAAGGCCTGGGACATGACCACCGAGGCCGTCTTGTGACCCACGCCGGGCAGCGCCTCGAGGGCCTCGAAGCTCGCGGGAACCACGCCCGCATGGCGCTCCATCAGCAGCTCGGACAGAGCACGGATGTTGCGGGCCTTGGTGGGGG
>CAZEAA010000697.1:0-2346 GCA_964510015.1 uncultured Sandaracinaceae bacterium | reverse complement strand
ACGTGGGCCGTCGCCTGACGGCCGGGCGCCTCACCCCCGACCAGCGCGACCACCTGCGCGGGCAGGTGCTGGTGAGCACGCTCGACACGCTCGGCGCCACCTACGTGAAGCTCGGGCAGATCCTGAGCACGCGGCCCGACATCATCCCGCCGGGCATCGTGAAGGAGCTCGAGACGCTGCAGGACAAGGTGAAGCCCATCCCGTTCGGCGAGGTGCAGCGCGTGCTCGACGAGGACCTGCCGAAGGCCGCGCGCGCGCGCATCGTCGAGATCGACCCCGTGCCGGTGGCCGCCGCGTCCGTGGCGCAGGTGCACCGGGGGAAGCTCGACACCGGTGAGACCGTCGCCCTCAAGGTGCAGCGCCCGCTGGCCGCGCCGCAGATCGACCGTGACCTCGTGCTCATGGACGTGGGCGCGCGCGTGCTCGAGTGGATCCCCTCGCTGAAGCTGCTCTCGCTGCGCGGCTCCGTGGCGCAGTTCGCGGTGGCCATGCACCGGCAAGTGGACTTCGAGGCGGAGGCCGCCAACAACCGGCGCTTCGCGGCCAACTTCGCGCCGGTGGAAGGCGTGGAGGTGCCGAAGCTGATCGAGGACCTGTGCTCGCGCCGGGTGCTGGCGATGGAGTTCGTGAACGGGGTGCGCGCCACCGAGCCCGAGAAGGTGGGTGGCGACCGCAAGCTGCTCGCGTTGCGCGGCGCCGCAGCCATTCAGCAGATGGTGTTCAAGGACGGCTTCGTGCACGCCGACCTGCACCCCGGCAACATCATGCTCACCGACGAGGGCGTGGTGGTGCTGATCGACCTCGGGCTGGTGGCCGAGATCCCGAAGGACCTGATGCGGCCCTTCATCGAGACCTTCCACGCGCTGAGCCAGAAGGACGGGAAGGCGGCCGCGCGTCTCTTCTACATCTACGCGCCGACGGTGGGCACGAAGGACTACGCCCAGTACGAGCGCGAGGTGACGGCCTACTTCGACACGTTCTATGGCAAGCCGCTCGGCGAGCTCGAGGCGAGCGAGGTGGTGGCTGGCATCATGAACATCCTGCGCCGCCACAAGGTGCAGATCGATCCGAGCTTCACGGTGGTGCACATCGCGATGCTGGTGGCCGAGGGCCTCGGCAAGCAGCTGGATCCGGACCTGGACCTCATCGCGCTGGCCACGCCCATGCTGCTCGAGGTGGTGGTGACCGCGCCGGAGGGCCGCAAGCCCGAGCGTGAGGTCCCGGGTGAGGCCGAGGCCAAGCGTGCTGCCGAGGCCGCCAAGCTGGCACGACGCGCCGAGCGACGCGCGCAGCAGCAACAACAGGCAGACTGAGGGGCATGGGCAAGCTCTTCCTCGCGTTCGTCGCGCTCGCACTGACCGAGCTCTACCTGCTGATCGCGCTGGGTCGTGCGGTGGGCTTCTGGTCCACGGTGGGCATCCTCCTGGCCATCAGCGTGGTGGGCACCGTGGTCTCCCGTACGCAGGGCGCGCGCGTGATGGCGCGCTGGCAGGAGGCGCTCAACGCGGGGACCATGCCGGCCGAAGGGGTGCTGGACGGAGTGCTGGTGCTGGTGGGCGGTGCGCTGCTGATCGCGCCCGGCTTCATCACCGACGTGCTGGGCATCTCGCTGCTCGTGCCGGTGTCGCGGGCCTTCTGGGCACGGCACCTGCGCGCGTGGCTCGAGAAGCGCGTGGCGCGTGGCGACGTGAACGTGAGCATGGGCATGGGCGGCGTCTCGATGGGCGGGGCCGGTGTGCGCGGGGTTCGCGGAGCTCGTCCGAGCGCGCGGCCCGTCCCGGGCGTCATCGACATCGAAGGCCACGAGGTGTCCCGTGAGGAGCCGCAGTCTCCCGTGCTCGGGCCGAGCGTCGGCCGTGACGGTGAGGAGTAGTACCCCGTCGCAGCGATGCTGACTGGTTGGCGGCGGAACGCGTAGGGCGCTCAATCTCCTTCGGCGAGGGCCTCTTCCGCGCGGCGAATGCGCTCTTCGGGCGCGCGCTCACGGGGCGCGATGGCTTGGGCTTCACGCCACGTGGCGATGGCTTGGTCATGGCGACCCAGCTCGAGCTGGAGGTCACCCACCATCAAGCGGCCTTCGATGCCGCGCAGCTCCACGTCGCGAGCGCGCTCGGCCCAGCGGAGTGCGTCCTCGAACTGCCCGGCGTCCTCGTAGGTGCGCGCGACGCCGAGGATGGCTTCGGTGCTGCGCGGCTTCAGGTGCACGGCGAAGCGATAAGACTGGAGCGCGACTTCGAGGTCTCCGCGCGAGCGTGCCCGCGAGCCGCGCGCCAGGCTCTCGCGGTATCGGTCCACGATGGCGGCCGCGCCCGCCCCTTGCTGACGCTCGTCAAGCAGCTCGACGCG
>CAZEAA010000696.1:0-2357 GCA_964510015.1 uncultured Sandaracinaceae bacterium | reverse complement strand
TCATCTACATGATGGACGTGTCGGGCTCCATGGGCGACGAGCAGAAGGAGATCGTGCGCATCGAGTCCTTCTGGATCGATACGTGGCTGCGCCGTCAGTACAAGGGCATCGAGACGCGCTTCATCATCCACGACGCCGCGGCGCGCGAGGTGGACCGCGACACGTTCTTCCGCACGCGCGAGTCGGGCGGGACCATGATTTCGAGCGCCTACAAGCTGTGCGCCAGCATGATCGAGAACGACTACCCCACGAGCGAGTGGAACATCTATCCCTTCCACTTCTCGGACGGCGACAACTGGAGCGCCGAGGACACGCTGGGCTGCGTGGAGATCCTCAAGAACCGCATCATCCCGGCGAGCAACGTCTTCTGCTACGGCCAGGTGGACAGCCCCTACGGCTCCGGCCAGTTCATCAAGGACCTGCGCCAACACTTCGGCGGGAACGACGGCGTGATCGTCAGCGAGATCGCCAACCGCGACCGCATCGTCGAGTCGATCCGCGACTTCCTCGGGAAGGGCAAGTGAGGCGATGAGCTACGTGTTCCAGACGGAGCTGCCGCGCGAGCTGCGCGAGCACCAGCAGAGCATCGCCAAGCACGCCGTGGACTTCGGCCTCGACTTCTACCCCACGCTCTTCGAGGTGCTGCCCTACGACCGCATGAACGAGATCGCGGCGTACGGAGGCTTCCCCACGCGCTACCCGCACTGGCGCTTCGGCATGGAGTACGAGCGGCTCAGCAAGAGCCACGAGTACGGCCTGTCCAAGATCTACGAGATGGTCATCAACAATACGCCCGCGGTGGCGTACCTGCTCGAGGGCAACACGCTCGTCGATCAGAAGCTGGTGATGGCGCACGTCTACGGGCACGTGGACTTCTTCAAGAACAACTTCGCCTTCACGATCACGAACCAGGGGCGTGACCCGAAGGACGGCTCGGACGTGCGCAAGTGGGTGGACACGCTGGCCAACCACGGCGCCATCGTGCGCAAGTGGACGCGGCGCTTCGGGGCCGAGACGGTGGAGTCGTTCATCGACGCGTGCCTGAGCCTCGAGAACCTGATCGACCCGCAGCAGCCGTTCTTGCCGGTGGCCACGCACGTGGGGCCGAGCGACCACGGCGACGGCCAGGACGACGAGGCCGCGCTGGCCGAGCCGCACCTCTTGCCCGTGCACCGCGACTACATGAAGGGCTTCATCAACCCCGAGGAGTTCGTGCAGGCGCAGCGCGACAAGCTCACGGCGGAGCGCGACCAGAAGCGCAAGTCGCCGGAGTCCCCCGAGCGCGACGTGCTGGGCTTCCTGTTGATGCACGCGCCGCTGCAGCCCTGGGAGCGCGACGTCCTGAGCGTGGTGCGGCGCGAGGCCTACTACTTCCTCCCGCAGATGCAGACCAAGATCATGAACGAGGGCTGGGCCACCTACTGGCACAGCCGGCTCATGACGGAGCGCGTGGCCGACGGGAACGAGATCGTGGACTACGCCGAGCGCACCGCGTCCGTGCTGGCCACGTCCAAAGGGAACATCAACCCCTACAAGCTGGGCATCGAGCTCTACCGCAACATCGTGTCGCGCTGGGACCGCGGGCAGTTCGGCAAAGAGTGGGACGAGTGCGACGACTACGACCAGCGCCGCCACTGGGACCGGCGCGTGGGGCAGGGGCAGAAGAAGATCTTCGAGGTGCGCTCGCTCTACAACGACGTCACCTTCGTGGACGAGTTCCTCACCGAGGACTTCGTGGCCGACCAGCAGCTCTTCACCTTCGGGTGGAACCGGCGCAACGACCGCTACGAAGTGCAGACGCGCGAGTTCGAGACCGTGAAGAGCCAGCTGCTCGGGCAGCTGACCAACGCCGGCAACCCCATCATCAGCGTCCTGGACAGCAACCACGAGAACCGCGGCGAGCTGCTGCTGCACCACGACCACCACGGCATGGACTTGAAGCTCGAGTGGGTGCGCGAGGTCATGAAGGCGCTCTACCGCGTGTGGCGCCGGCCAGTCGAGCTGCACACCGTGGTGGAGAAGAAGCCGAGCGCGCTGCGCTGGGACGGCGCCGCATACGTGCAGCGGGCGTTGGGCAAGTAGCGGACGCCCGGAGGCTGGCCTTCGGTTCAGCCCCGTTCGCGGCGGCGGGCATCCTCGTAGACACGATAGAGGCGCTGGCGCAGCTCGTCGGGGACGCTCTCGCGCAGGGCGATCTTCCAGCCGCTGTCCGTGCGGCGCAGCACGATCGGGTGGCCCTCGGCGCCGTCGCGCACGGGGATGACGCGCATGGTGTCGCCGTCGGCCGAGCGCTCGTAGCGCAGGTGGTCCTTGAGCGCGGCCAGGCGCCCGAAGACGAAGCCGGCCAGGCCCTCGTC
>CAZEAA010000695.1:0-2359 GCA_964510015.1 uncultured Sandaracinaceae bacterium | reverse complement strand
CTTCAGATCCCGCATACCAAATACAAACACGATGAGAAGCTCTTCCTGCGCGACCTCACGCCGCTCGACATGCCGGTGGGGGGCACGGCCATCGGGCGCGCGCTCGTGGCCGCCGGGCGCTTGCTCGACCGCAGCAGCCGCCCTCCCGAGGGGGTCACCGAGGCCGAGTGGACCGACACGCGTCCCGCGCGCGTGGTGGTGCTCATGACCGACGGTGAAGACCACGAAGGCGAGCCGGTGCAGGCCGCGCGCGACCTGGCTGCGCAGGGCGTGAAGATCTTCGTGGTGGGCATCGGCTCGCGCACGGGGGAGCCCATCCCCACCTACAGCGAAGACGGCACCTGGACCGGCTACATGCGCGACAACGAAGGCAACGTGGTGACCACCGCGCTGACCGCCGAGAACGAAGTGCAGCTGCAAGAGATCGCGAACGCGACCGGCGGCCGCTACATTCGGGCCGAGGCGGGCGGTGTGGGCGTGGACCAGGTGGCCCGCGAGATCCGCACCCTGCAACAGGGCGAGCGCGAGTCGCGCCGCGTGACCGTGCACGAGAACCGCTATGCGCTGGCGCTGCTGCCCGGCTTCCTGCTGCTAGTGTTGGAAGCGCTGCTCCCCGAGGCGTGGTTGCTGCGGCGTCGTCGCCGGCTTGTGCCCACGGCCGATGAGCGAAAGGCTGCGCGTTCATGAAGGCGTTGATCGCGCTGCTGGTGGTGGCTTCGGCGTCGATGTTCGGCGGCTGGGACCCGTTCCATCGCCCGAACCCCAACGTGGAAGAGGGCAACGCGCGCGTCGCGGCCGAGAACTACGACGGCGCGCTCGAGGCGTACGACCTGGCGGCGCGCGAGCTGCCTTCGGCGCCGGGGGTGCACTTGAACCGCGGCATCGCGCTCTTGCACAAGGGTGACCGCGAGCGCGCGCGGGAGGCGCTGCTGCTGGCCATCGCGCCCGAGACCCCGCCCGAGCTGCTGGCCGACGTGCGCTACAACCTGGGGCTGTCGTTCTTCCAGGATGGCGAGGCCGCGGCGGCCGAAGAGGATCACGAGACGGCCCAGACGGCGTTCCGCGCTGCGGTGGACGAGTACCGCCGCTCGCTGCGTGCGCGCCCGTCGGACCGCCACACGGCGTGGAACCTGGAGCTCGCGCTGCGTCGCCTCAACGAAGAGCGCGAAGAGCAAGAGCAGCAGGAACAGCAGGAACAAGAGCAGCAGGACCAGCAAGATCAGCAGGACCAGCAAGATCAGCAGGACCAGCAAGATCGGCAAGATCAGCAAGATCAGCAGGACCAACAGGACCCGCAGGACTCTCAAGACCAGCAGGACCAGCAAGACGGGCAGGACGGGCAGGACGGGCAGGACGAGCCCAGCCAGCCCGAGCCGGGCGAAGACCAGCAGCAGCAAGGCGGCCAGGGCGAACAGGACCCGCAGGACTCGCAGGACGAGGGCCAGGGCCAGGACATGCCCACGCAGGGCGACCGCGTGCTGGACGCGCTCCAAGACGGCGAGCAGAGCCTCGAGCGCTTCCGTGCTGCGCAGCGCGGGCAGCGTGAGAACCGGCGCGTGGAGCAAGACTGGTGAGCCGGAACCCCGCAGCGCTGCCGCTCGCCTTGGCCGGGTCGTCGCTCCGGCGCACTACCGCGTGTGCGGTGTTCGCGCTGCTGCTGATGCCGGGCGCCGTGCTCGCGCAGCGTGTCTCCGTGGTCACCACCACCAGCGCGGCACAGGTCGAAGCCGGCGCGCCGTTCTCGATGCAGGTGCGCGCCGACTGCGACGGCTGTCAGATCCAGAACCTCGAGCTTCCGTCGCTCGACCAGTTCGACGTGCTCGGCCGCAGCGTCAGCCAGCCCATGCAGTTCCAGATGGGCGCGGGCGCCACGCAGATCCAGGCGGCTGTCATCCACAACCTGCGCCTGCGCGCGCGCCAGGTCGGTCGCGTGCGCATCGGCGCGGCGGTGGCCGTGGTCAACGGGCAGCGTCACACCGGCAACGTGGTCGACCTCCAAGTGGTCGGCGCGGGGCAGGGCAGCGTGGCCGGCGGGCAGCTCGCGGGCACACCGCTGCCGGACCCGGGGGCGCCCGTGGCCACCGGGCCGCTCGATGGCGCGAACCTCGACGGCGTCGCCTTCCTGCGCACGGTCGTCGACCCGCCCGAAGTCGTGGTGGGTCAGCAGGTCACCGTCACGCTCCTGTTCTACACGCGCGTGTCGGCTCGCAACCTGCAGCCCGAGCGCGAGATCTCGACCGACGGCTTCTGGGTACACGACCTGATCGGGCCCAACAGCCCTCCGCCCCGTGCGAACCGCGAGGTGGTCGCGGGCGTGCCCTACGACGTGCACGTCATCCGCCACTTCGCGGCCTTCCCG
>CAZEAA010000694.1:0-2370 GCA_964510015.1 uncultured Sandaracinaceae bacterium | reverse complement strand
GGTGGGCCCCACGGGACGCGTGATCGGCGTGGACATGACCCCCGACATGGTCAGCAAGGCGCGCGCCAACGCGCAGCAGCTCGGGGCCACCAACGTGGACTTCCGGCTCGGCGAGATCGAGCACCTGCCGCTGCCCGACGGCACGGTGGACGTGATCCTCTCGAACTGCGTCATCAACCTCAGCCCCGACAAGGGCGCGGTGGTCCAGGACGCCTTCCGCGTGCTGAAGCCCGGTGGGCGCCTGGCCATCTCCGACGTGGTGATGCTGAAGGCGCTCCCCGCGGCGCTCGAGCAGGACGTGGCTGCCCTGACGGGCTGCGTCTCCGGGGCGGCCCGCGTGGACGAGGTGGAGCGGCTCTTGAAGGAGGCCGGCTTCACGGGCGTGAAGGTGAACGTGCGCCCCGAGAGCCGCGAGTTCATCCGCGACTGGCTTCCGGGCTCGGGCGTCGAGGACTTCGTGGCGTCGGCCACCATCGAGGCCGTGAAGCCCGGCGGCAGCGCCTGCTGCGCTCCCTCCTGCTGCGCCCCCGAGGCCGACGCGTGATCGACCCCGCGCTGCGTGGCGCATGGAGCGACCTCGAGAGCCGACTGCGCCCGTTCGTCGCGCGGCGCGTGCGCTCCGAGGTCGATGTCGACGACGTGGTCCAAGACATCCTCCTGCGCATGCAGAGCGGCGTTGGCGGGCTGCGCGACGAGCAGCGCTTCGGACCGTGGGTGTATCAGGTGGCGCGCAGCGCCGTGGCCGACCACCAGCGCGTTGCCGCCAAGCACCGCGTCGTAGCGGACGATGCCGTGCGCGACGCTGCCGCGGAAGTAGACGACGACGAACGCGCCGTGGAGCAGGCCCTGGCCAGCGTGGTGGTGCTCTTCGTCGCCGCGCTTCCCTCGCCGTATCGTGAGGCGCTCACCCTGACGGAACTCGAAGGCCTCACGCAGAAGGAAGCGGCCGAGATGCTCGGCATCTCCCACTCCGGCATGAAGTCGCGCGTGCAGCGCGGCCGTGTGCTCCTGCGCAAGTCCCTCGAGGACTGCTGCACCATCGCCCTCGACGTGCGCGGGCGCATCGTGGGCTGCGAGCCGAGGCCGGACGGTCGCCTGCCCGCCGCGTGTGGCACCGCTTGCTTCGGTGAGCAGGTGGCGGCCGTGACGGTCGGGTCAGCAGTGACGGCCGGGTCCGCCGTGACGGAGAGGGCGCGATGACTGGCGCGCCGACCACGCTGGCCGGTGGCCCGTCCTTCTGGACGCGCGCCGACGTGAGCGACCCGTCGCTCTGGACACAGCGGCTCGACCGCGCGGCGCTGGACGAGCTCCGGGCCCTGGCGAGCGCCATGAGCGGCCGTCCTCTCCAGGAGCTCCACGCCAGTCAGCTGCCGCGGAGTGGCCCGCTCGCGGACGCCGCGCGTCGCACCCGTGACGCGCTCGACGTGGGCCTCGGCTTCGTCTTGGTGCGGGGCATGGAGGTCGAAGGGGTCTCTCCCGCCGAGCTCGAGCTGCGCTACGCCATCCTGGGCCTCTACCTCGGCACGCTCGTGCGCCAGAACATGAAGGGCGAGCTGCTCACGCACATCCGCGACACCGGCGCAGACCCCGCCCTCTCGAGCACGCGGCTCTACACCACGCGCGCCGAGCAAGAGTTCCACACCGACGGCGCCGACATCATCGGGCTCTTGTGCCGGCGCACGTCGCGCACGGGCGGCGTGAGCCGCATCGTCAGCTCGGGGGCGCTCGTGGCGGAGATCGCGCGCTCGCGGCCCGACCTCTACCCCGTGCTCTTCAGCGACTTCCCCTGGCACTACCAAGAGACCGGCATGCCCGAACCCCTCTGGTTCGCGCGCCCCATCTGCAGCGTCCCCGCCACCACGAGCGCCGGCGCGCGGCTGAACACGTTGTTCATCCCCTGGTACATCCGGCGCTCACAAGAGGTTCCGAGCGCTCCGCGACTCACGGCACAGCAGCAAGAGGTGCTGGACCTCCTCGTCACGCTCGCCAACGACCCGCGCTTCTACCTGGACATGGCCTTCGAGCCCGGCAACATCCAGTGGCTCAAGAACGCGGCCATCCTGCACAAGCGCACCGAGTACGAAGACTTCGACGAGCCCGAGCGCAAGCGGCACCTGCTGCGCCTCTGGCTCAGCGCGCCGGACTTCAGCGACGGCGACTCGCAGCTTCGGGCCGGCATCCGCGAGGAGAGCGCACGATGAGCACCGCGCTGCTGGTCCTGTGCGTCATCGCCCCCGTGGGGGCCATCGACGTCTTCTACTACCACCTCTACCGCTTCCGCTTGTTCGAGCGGGAGGCCAGCGTCGCGGAGGAGGTCACCCACCTCGTGAGACAGGCCTGCTTCGTGGCCATCGTCGCCCTCCTCGCGAT
>CAZEAA010000693.1:0-2372 GCA_964510015.1 uncultured Sandaracinaceae bacterium | reverse complement strand
AGGTTGAACAGGGTGTGGAGCACCATGCCCAACACCAGCGGGCCGCCGAAGCGCAGCACGCCCAGCCCGAGGCCCGCCTCCACCAGGCGCCGGCGGGTGCGCTGGTTGGTCGTCTCGTGCTCTACCATCGCCGGGCAGCTTGCCATACGAGGGCAAGGCTGACCCGACCGTTGACCACGGGCGGGTTCCACACTAAAACCCCGACACCATGTCGAAGACGTACAACAACGTGCCGATGCCCGCCGCCCTCGCCGAGAGCGTGGCCAAGTCCGACGAGTTCTGGACCGGCCCCAAGCTCATCGTGCTCTGCTTCGTGACGCTGGGCCTCTCGTTCGCGCTGCTCTGGGCCATGGCCGAAGGCATCGTGGCCCCCACGTTCCACAACAACGACATCGGGCACGAGTCGCACGATCTGCAGTTCGGCCAAGGCCGCTGAGCAGGCGGCGCCCAACCGCCCGACTGCGGCTTGTGCGCTCGCAGCCGGGCTCGCGGGCTCAGTCCGTTCGCACCCAGACCTCGTCTTCGACTTCCCGGACGAGGTGGCGCCGAAGGAAGGTCCCGCGGCACGGTCCCCGTGTGCAATACCCGTCGCTGACGCGGTAGAGAGCGCCATGGGTGCCGCAGCGCAGGGTGTCCACGTCCCCGGCGAAGAAGTCTCCGCTGCCTCCATCCAACGGGATGGGCAGGTGCTTGCAAAGGTTCTGGTAGGCGTACAGCTCGCCGGATCCGCTCACGCCCACCAACAGCGAGAGCGGGATGCCGATGGGATCGCGGCCGATGGGCACCTGATGGAGCTTGCCCGCGTGCAGCTCGTCCCGGCGGCAGACCCGCCGCCAGATCCCGCCCGGCGGGGCCTGCTCGCTCTCGCGATCGCTCACACGATCTCCTTGTAGGCGCGCCGAGCGTTCACCGAGATGATGCGTCGGCTGGGCAGGAGCAGCGCCGTGAGCTGCCCACCGTAGACGCAGCCCGTGTCGAGCCCGATGGCCTGCTCGTAGCGCTGCAGGCCACGGATGGCGTCGTGACCGAACACCACCAGGTCGGGCCCGGTCCAGCGGCTGGCCCACGGGACGCCGTCGTCGGCGCGGTAGCTGACGGACCCGTCGTTGGTCAGGCTGCGCATGTTCAGCATGTCCACCGCGTCTTGCTTGGCGATGGCCACCCCCGGACGCAGGCCCGCGTGCACCACGGTCACGCGCTCCTCGGGCAGGCGCATGTACAGGGGCAGCGCCTCGAGCCAGGCCACGTCCTCGTCTTCGAGCGTGGCGCAGACGGCGCGGTGACTGCGGCTCAGCGGGCGGTCGAGGGCGCGCCCCTCGCGCTCGGCCTTGAACCAGCTGATGACGCGCTCGTCGTGGTTGCCGCGCACGCCGAGGGCCCCAAGCTCGCGGGCCCGCGCCACGACGCCGGCCGAGTCCGGACCCTTGGCCACCAGGTCGCCGACCAGGATCAAGCGGTCGCCGCGCATGAAGCGCGCCTTGCGCAGCAGGGCGTCGAACTCCGTCAGGCACCCATGGACGTCCCCGACGATGATCGTCTGGTGCTCGTGTTCTGGGACGTTCACGGGGCCAGGGTGGGCGAGAGGAGCGACAGCATCGTGTAGAGCGCGGGCCTGGTGTCTGTCGGGTCGTACACCAAGGTGGCTGCAAATTCGCGTGTCCCGACGTCTCGCGCAAGGAGATCGTGGCCTAGGGTCTCGTGCTGGCCCGGCGCCATGGCTGACGCCAAGACGACCTTCACGGGCTCTCCTCGCAGGGCTCGCGAGATCGCCACGGTCAGCGCGCGCACCTCGGGTCCCCAATCCAGACGATCGTCGGCCACGTGCAGGACGGCGTCCAGGTGCCCTCGCCGATACGTGGCCTCCAGCAAGCGCTCGGGGCCTTCGGGCTCGCTGACCGCGCACTCGGCCACGTTCAGCCGGTGGTGCTGGCGCAGCTTCGCGCGCAGGTGCTCGAGCTCGGTGCGCAGCGTGGCCGCCGCCAGCACGTTCGCGCCGAGCGCCAACAGCGCCTCGATGGCCTCGAACGCGAAGGGGCGCTCGGCTCCAAAGACCAGCACGTGTTGGTTGCGGACCAGCATGCGGAGCCAGGATATCAGCTGGCTCTGCTGGTCGGGCAGCTCGCGGCGGTTCCCGCCCACCAACGCCAGCCTGCGGCTGGCGGCGCCCGCCAGTAGCCGGCCGGCGAGCCGCCGCCTCGCTCGCGCCGGTGGGCGCCGAACGTCACCCACTCGCCCGGCCCGGCTGCTGCAAGTCGCCACGCGGTGTCCGCCGCCGCCGCCGCATCGTGCCCCTCGCCCTTCGTCTACGAGCGCCGCGACCCGAGCGAAGGCCCACTGCACCAGCTGCTCAGCGACAAACTGGACGACTACCT
>CAZEAA010000692.1:0-2378 GCA_964510015.1 uncultured Sandaracinaceae bacterium | reverse complement strand
CCCCAGTACCGCATGGAGGAGTTGCACACCCCCCACCACAATGGTACTTTCCGCCCGCACTTGTAAGAATCCTTGCAAGGGTGGACTCCCGGGTCCGCCCTTTTCGCATTTCTGGGGGGTTCTTCACGTGCGGTCCATCTCATGTCGAAACGCACCGACGCACTCCTCACCACGCTCGAAGCCATCATCGAGCCGGTCTGCCTCGCCCACGGGGTCGAGCTGGTCGAGGTGCGTCACGTGGCCCAAAAGGATGGCACCGTCATCCGCATCACCATCGACCGCGCCCGCACGGACGGCAAAGACGGCAGCGACATCACGCTGACCGACTGCACCGACGTGAGCCGCGATGTGTCGGCGGCGATGGACGTCCACGAAGAGGCCTTGCCGGCGAGCTACCACCTCGAGGTGAGCTCCCCCGGCATCGAGCGGCCGCTGGTGAAGTCGGCTGACTTCCAGCGTTTCGCCGGGCGCGAGATCGCGCTCCGCACGCTGATCCCGTTCGGGCCCAGCAAGCAGCGCAAGTTCCAAGGGGTCCTGCGTGGCCTCGTGGTCGCCGAGGGCGAAGAAGAGTTCGTTGAGTTGAACGTGAACGGAGCGGATGTTCGCATCCCCTTCGAGTCCATCACCCAAGCCAACCTTGTGTATCGGTTCTGAGCCGCGCGTCGGCAGCAGGGAATGTCATGAGTCAGGGCAACAGTCTTTCAAGCGTCATCGACTTGGTCAGCCAGGAGAAGGGCATCGACCGCTCCGTGCTGGTCGAGGCCACCGAGCAGGCCATCCTCACCGCGGCCAAGCGCACCTTCGGCCCCGACCGGGAACTCGAGGCGCGGTACAACGAAGAGACCGGCGCGGTCGACCTCTTCCAGTACATGACCGTGGTCGAAGAGGTGGACGACCCCGAGCTCGAGATCTCGTCGGAAGACGCCGAGCGCCATGGCCTCGAGGCCGAGGTGGGTGAGGAGCTGGGCTTCCAGATCTTCTACCTCGCCGGCGACGTGGACCGCGCCCGCGAGCAGGACAAGCTGTTCGGCCACCTCCTCGGCATCTCGCAGCAGCGCCAGGGCTTCGGCCGCATCGCCGCGCAGACCGCCAAGCAGGTCATCATCCAGCGCGTGCGCGACGCCGAGCGCGAGCGCGTGTTCAACGACTACAAGAACCGCATCGGCGAGATCGTGACCGGCGTGGTGCGGCGCTTCGAGCGCGGCAGCAACATCATCGTGGACTTCGGCAACGGCGTGGAAGCCGTGCTGCCGAGCCGCGAGCAGACCCCGCGTGAGAGCTACCGCCCGGGCGACCGCGTGGAGGCGCTCCTCAAGAGCATCGACCGCGAGGCGCGCGGCCCGCAGATCATCCTCTCGCGCACCGACGTGGGCCTGCTGGTGAAGCTCTTCGAGCGCGAGGTCCCCGAGATCTTCGAGGGCATCGTGCGCGTGGTGGCCGCGGCTCGTGAGCCGGGCGCCCGCAGCAAGATCGCCGTCAGCAGCCGCGACAGCGACGTGGATCCCGTGGGCGCGTGCGTGGGCATGAAGGGCTCGCGCGTGCAGGCCGTGGTCCAGGAGCTGCGCGGCGAGAAGATCGACATCGTGCCGTTCGACCGCGACCCGGCCCGCTTCGTGTGCAACGCCATCGCGCCGGCCGAGGTGGTGCGCGTGGTCATCGACGAGACCGGTCAGTCGATGGAGCTCGTGGTGCCCGACAGCAAGCTGTCGCTCGCCATCGGCCGCCGTGGCCAGAACGTTCGCCTCGCGTCGCAGCTCACCAAGTGGCGCCTCGACATCGTGAGCGAGGTCCGCTTCAAGCAGATGGAAGAGGAGGCCATCGAGGTGCTCGGTCGCGTGGGCGACGCCAACCTGGGTCGCACCCTCTACCGCTTGGGCTTCCGCACCCTGGACGAGGTCGCCGAGGCGAGCCTCGAGGAGCTGGGCGGCATCGAGGGCGTGACCGACGCCGAAGAGCTGCGCCGCTTGGCCGAGGTCGAGGTGGAGACCATGCGCAAGGAGCGCATGGTGGAGCTGGCCAAGGGCGACGAGGTCCCGAACGACAAGCTCAAGCTGCTGCTCGTGCCGGGTGTCTCGCAGCGCATCGTGGACGCGCTCGACGCGGGCGGCTACGGCTCGCTGCAGGCCATTCTCCGCGAGACCGACGTGGACCGCTTCGCGCTGCAGGCTGGCCTCGACGCGGGCTACGCGGCCGAGCTGAAGCAGGCCGTGGAGGAGTTCGTGAAGGGCCCGTGGGCGCAACTCGAAGCCACCATCAAGGCCAACCGCGCGAAGTCCCGCAAGGCCGCCGCCGACAAGGCGACCGCTGCGGCTGCCGAGCGGGCTGCCGCCGACGACGTGCCGGGCAAGGCGACCTACGGGCTCATCGACAGCGATCAG
>CAZEAA010000691.1:0-2379 GCA_964510015.1 uncultured Sandaracinaceae bacterium | reverse complement strand
GACCGCGCCCGCGAGCGCGAGGCGGCAGCCGCGCAGCGTGACCAGACCGCAGCGGCGTGGGCCGCGTTGCGATCGGCGAGCCCCTTCGCCGACGACCTCGCCTTCACCGCCGCCCGCCTCCAGCCTGCGCGCGTGGCCCAGCTCGAGGCCGAGCTGAAGCGGCACGCGGACGAACGGCTCGCGCTGACCACCCGCCTCGACGCGCACCTCGAGGCCCTCGCGGGACAGAGCCCGCCCGACCTCGACGCGCTCGAGCGCGAGGCCACCGCCGCGCTCGCCGCGAGCGAAGCCGCCACCACGCACCACGCGAACGTGCAGAGCGCCGCGACGCGCGGCCGCGAGCTGGTCACGCAGATCGAGCTGGGACTCGCCGAGACCGCGCGGCAGGACGGCGAGTACCGTGCGCTCGACCACCTCAGCCGCGTGGCCGGCGGGCACAACGACGCCAAGATGAACCTGCACCGCTTCGTGCTGGCCGCGTTCTTGGAAGAGGTCCTCACCCAAGCCAACCAGCACATGCAGCTCACCAGCCAAGGTCGCTACGAGCTGGTGCGGCGCGCCTCGGGCGGCGACGCGCGTCGCGCGCAGGGCCTCGACCTCGACGTGCACGACCACTACACCGGCGAAGCGCGCCCCTCCACCACGCTCAGCGGCGGCGAAGGCTTCCTGGCCGCGCTGGCCCTTGCCCTCGGCCTCGCCGACGTGGTCCGCGCCCACTTCGGCGGCGTCCCCATCGAGACGGTCTTCATCGACGAAGGCTTCGGCAGCCTCGACCCCGAGACCCTCGACCTCGTCATCGAGACCCTCCTGCGCTTGCAACGCACGGGCCGCATGGTGGGCATCATCTCCCACGTCCCCGAGCTCCGCGAGCGCGTGGACGTGCTGCTGGAAGTCAGCAAAGGCGTGCACGGGAGCACCGCGAAATTCCGCGTCCCGGGCTGACTGGGCTACGAGACGTCTTCTGGGAGAGGGTGCGCGAAGTGGATGTTGGGCTCGTAGTCCTCGAGCTTCTTCATCGTCGCCTCCATGAGGGCATCGAGCGCATCGTCTAGCGTCACGCCGGTGGCTTGCACATCGGGATGGGCGATGACCCACCTGCGGAACCCGACGTCCGTCCGCGCCCAGTCACACCAGCGGACGGGCGTGTCATCGGCCGTGCGACGCACAAAAGGCTCCTCCGCGAGGTCGTCTTCGTCCTGCACGTCAGGAACCGGTAGGCCCATCTGGATGCGGATGCCCCATAGACTCCCATCGTCGACCTCGTGAAAGCCATCGATCGCGATCGACAGGCACTCACGCAGCGCGTCGTCCTTCGCGTCCGCCCCATGTTTGACCAGCGCGAGGAAGAGGTAGTAGCTCGTGTGGATTGGCTCTCGACCCGACGCCGCGCAGTCGAAGACGTACCAGATGGGCGTCCTGCCCATCGAATCCGTTGCGTGCGGGTCGGAGCCCTGTTCCAGCAGGTCTGCGACGATGTGCAAGTTGCCTCCCTTCACGGCCTCATGGAGGGGCGTGGTCATCGGCACACGCTATCACCAGTCTGAACTCCGGTATCATCGGGTCATGGAGAACATCGCCTGCCCCAAGTGCAACGCCACCCACGCGGTGACCGCGCTCCAGCCTCCGCCCTATGGCGAAGCCGTCAAAGCCCTGCTCAAGGACTGGCGCGTGTGGGCCGTCGCCTTCGGCACCACGCTCGCGCTCGGCATGCTCTCGGGGGGCCTCGGCGTCGGGCAGGCCTACGTGGGCGCCGTGTCGGGGGCCATCATCGGCGTCACCATGTGGTTCCGCATGCGGCAGCTGCGCCGGTGCCCCGGCTGCGGCGCCACGTTCTCCGTGCCGGGCGCGCCCAGCAAGCCAAGCTGAGAAGTCAGCGCTCCGACACGATCGCGTGGAGCAGCCGCGACACCTCGGCGCGCGCCTCGTCGCTGCCCGTGTGGTCGCCCTCGTAGTAGTGGAACTGCAGGCGCAGGTGCCCCTCTCGGGTGTTCCACGCCTCGAGGTCACGCACGGGCGCCACGGGGGTGTTCCAGTCGCTCGTGCCGTGGAACACGTAGAAGCGGGCGACCGACATGTGGCTCGCGAAGCGCTCGAACATGACGCGGCCCGATGGTCGCGCGGTCGCGTCGTCCACATAGGCGCACGAGATCCCGAGCCGCGCCATCAGCACGTCCCAGTCGCACGCCTCGAGCGCCTGCTGCAGCTCATCACCGTCGGGGAGCGTGGCCAGCTGACGCGCGAGGATCTCGCCGAACGGCTCGAGCGCGAGGCCGCTCAGCACCACCGTCTCGATGCCGCTCGCCAGCGCCGGGTCTTCTCTCAGCAGCTGGTCGTACGCATACAGCGCGATCAGGCTGCCCTCCGAGTGCCCCCGCACGT
>CAZEAA010000690.1:0-2379 GCA_964510015.1 uncultured Sandaracinaceae bacterium | reverse complement strand
CCATCACCCAGACAGGCGTCGCCGTGGCGTAGAAGAGGTAGTCGCCGAGCCCGAAGGTCACGCTGAAGATCAGGGTCACCGACACGCCCGTGTTCAGCGCAGCGTCGCGGTACAAGCGCTTCTCGTCCACGCTGCGGTGCGGGTCGTCGCTGATCATGTGACGCTTGCCCACGTCCGAGCGGTAGGTGAAGTGCAGCACCGCGAGAGCGATGCCGGCGCACACGTAGCTGAACATCAAGATGGCGAGCATGGTCATGGCGTTTCTCTCATTCTAGATGACGGCGTGGAGGAAGCGAACCAGGAGGGCGGCGCCGACACAGAGGCTGACGACGAGCGCTGCGCGCGCGGGAGACACGGGTGGCGTGAGCGCGTCGCCGTCGCCCGCGCGGAACGACACGGCGTCGAAGTCCACGTGCAGGAACTTCGCGCTGGTGGGGCGCGCCTGACAGGCCAGCACGCGCCCGCGGGCCACGTCGCTGTCGGTCAGCGCGAGAGGGTTCGCCATGGCCACGTCGCCCTCCACCAGCTGACACATGCAGCTGCCGCAGAACCCGTCTTCGCACGACGAGGGCGCCTTCACACCGGCGGCCTTGCAAGCGCCCAGCAGCGTGAGCGAGCGGCTGTAGGGCACGCGCCGGATGGACGAGCCGAGCGTCACCAAGAAGTCTTCCGGCACCTCGCCCGTCGCACTCGCGACGGAAGCCTGCTCGTCGCGACGGTCGGGATCCGCCGGCGACACGAAGCGCTCCACGCGCACGCGGCTGCTGTCCACGCCCGCGGTGGCGAGCGCGGCCTCCACGGCGTCCATGAACGGCGTGGGCCCGCACACGTAGTGGTCGCTGCCGCGTCCGCCCTCGGGAGCGCCGTCGAGCCATGCACCGAGTGCTGCCGCGGTCAGGAAGCCAGCACCGTCGTCGTGGTGATGCTTCAGCTCGAAGCGGCCCGGGTGTTCTTTCGCCAATGCGTCCAGCTGCTGCGCGAAGATGGTGCTGGCCGCGTCGCGGTTGGCGTAGAGCATCCGAACCGGGCGCTGCGTCTCGCGCAGGGTGGTCTTGAGCAGCGCGAACACTGGCGTGACACCGCTCCCCCCCGCGAAGAGCGAGAGCGGCCGCGCGCCCGCCACCCGGTCCAGCACGAAGCGCCCCGCGGGCGGGTGCAGCGTGAGCGTGTCGCCCGCCTTCACGCCGTCGATCAGCGCGTTGCTCATGCGCCCCTCGGCCACGCGCTTCACCGTGAACTGGGGCTGGGCGTCCACACCCGGCGCGCTGCTGAACGAGTAGCAGCGGTGGATGTGGAAGCTCTCCCAGGGGATCTCCACCGTCACGTACTGGCCTGCACGGTAGTCCAGCTCGGAGCGCAGCTCGGCGTCGCTGACGTCCAGTACGAAGGAGCGCGCGTCGGCGGTCTCCTCCACCACGCGGGCCACCTTCACCCGGAGAGGGGCTCGGGTGCCGGTGTCCGTGTTCGCGTTCTCGCTCATCGTCCTCCGGGGCTCCTGCTCAGGCGCTCTTCTTCAGAGGGGCTGCGGGCGGCCAGCTCGCGATGGTGCGGGTGATGCCCTCGCGCACGCTCACCTTGGGCTCGTAGCCCAGCACGCGGCGCGCCTTCTCGATGGAGAAGTAGTGGTGCGTGCACATGTACTTCACGGCGAAGCGGCTGAAGCCGTTGGCGGTGCCGAGCTTCCCGCCCTGCAGCGCGTCGAGGCCCTCGGCCACGGCGGCGGCGGCGTAGGCCACCGGGTAGGGCATGGCCACGCGCAGCGGCGGCAGCTTCATCTCGGCCAGCACCTCGCTCACGAAGTCCCAGAAGCCCATCGGCTCGCCGTTGGTGATGAAGAAGGCCTCGCCGTTCACTTCCTTCGGCTTCTTCACCAGCGCCTCGTCGGCCAGCAGCAGCGCGTCGATGAGGTTGTCGATGTACGTGAAGTCCGAGAGCTTGCGCTCGCGCCCGATGCGGAAGACCAGCCAGCCCGCGCGCGCGCGGTTCACGATGTTGGGCATCAGGCGCTGGTCCTCCGGCCCGAAGATCACGTGCGGGCGCAGCGAGAGCGCCAGGATCTCCCCGCGCTTGGCGGCCTCGAGCGTGGCCTTCTCCGCCGCGATCTTGCTGTCCGCGTAGCTCGCCTGCGAGATGCTGGAGTACGGCAGGGTCTCGTCGCCGTTCTCCACGTCCTTGCCCTCGTAGACGGCGCTGGCCGAGCTCACGTACACGAGGCGCGCGCCGCCCTCACCCATGCAGGCCTTGTTGATGTTCATGGCCCCGCCGTAGTTGATGTCCCACACCAGCGACTCCATCGTGGCGTTGGTGTGCACCACGGACGCGCAGTGGAAGACCACGTCCACGTCCGCGCAGAGCTTCTTGATGGCGTCCGCGTCGCGC
>CAZEAA010000689.1:0-2383 GCA_964510015.1 uncultured Sandaracinaceae bacterium | reverse complement strand
GTGCCGAAGCCACCGGTCAGGCCGCCGAGGCCGCCGAGGCCACCGGCCAAGCCCGCGAGCCCGCCCGCGGCGCCGGCCGCGCCACCGAGACCGCCGAGGCCGCCCGCGAGACCGGCGAGCCCCGAGGGGATGCCGGAGGTCTGCAGCGGGATGTTCTGACCCACGCTGATCTCGGCCTCCACGTTGTCCATCGCGATGATGTGCGGCGTGGAGAGCACGTTGGCGTCACCCGAGTTCGCGAGCGCGGTGACCACCACGCCGAAGCCCGGGATGCTGAGGCCGATGCCCGGCGCGTCGATGTTGGCGCCGCGCACACCCACGGCCAGACCCGTGAGCACCTCGCTCGCCACGTTGATGGAGCGCGCGGCCTCGAAGCCGAGGATGGTCACGTCGCCGCTCGACGGGAAGTCGGGCACGCCGCCGTGGAACGCGAAGCCGAGGCTGTTGGAGCGGCTCACGGAGAGCTCCATGATCACGGCCTCGATGAACACCTGACGGCGCGGCGAGTCGAGCCGGTCGATGACCCCACGCAGCGCAGCGTAGTCGTGCAGCGACGACGTGATCACCAGCGCGTTGCTCGGCTCGTAGGAGGTCACGCGGATGGCGCCCTCGAACAGGTCGGGCGTGGCACCCGCGGCACCGGCTGCCCCGGCGCGACCGCCACCGGCACCCGCGGGGCCACCGGCCGGAGCGGCGGAGACGCCACCGATCAACTCCTGGAGAGCGCCCGCGATCTCGGCCGCGTCCCCGTTCTGCACGTAGTGCACGTGGATGCGACCCTCGCCCTCGAGCGGGATGTCGAGCTGCCGGATCATCTCGAGCACGCGCAGGTAGGCGCGCTCCGTGGCGATGATGATCAGCGAGTTGGTGCGCTCGTCCGCGATGATGTTGGTGATGCTGCTGCTGTCACCGCGACCGGTGCCCTCGCCCACGGTGGCGATGGCGCCACCCGGGCTGGGCGTGGAGCCGTCGGCGCTCGGCTGCGCCGCCGCCTGCTGCTGGCCACGTCGCCGTCCTCCGCCTCCCTGGGCGGGCGCGGCCGCACCGTCGGCCGTGGCGGGCGGGAAGATCTCCAAGAGTCGCGCGGCGAGGTCGGCTGCCGTCGCGTAGTGGATGGGCTCGATCCAGATCTGCTCGCCCGTCCGCTCCACGTCGATGGCCTCGATCAGCCGCATCATCCGGCGGATCTGGGTGCCCGTGTCGGTGATGATCACGGTGTTCGTGGGGGCGTAGGCGATGACGCTGCCGTCCGCCGACTTGAAGCGACCCAGCAGGTTGGCCACGTCCTCGGCCGACACGTTCTCGAGGCGCTGCAGGCGCGTCATGAAGCGGTCCTGCGCCGGGATGGGACCGCCGTCCGACATGCCGAGCGGCTGCGTCTCGATGCCGCCGGTCTCCATGATCTTCAGGTACTGACCCGCCGGGACGACCGTCAGGCCGTTGACCTCGAGGATGCTGAGGAACGCGTTGTAGGCCTCCGCCGCGGTGACCTTGGTGGGCGCGTAGACCGTGGCTTTGATCGCGCGGACCTTGCCCGGCAGGATGAAGCGCTTGCCGGTCATGTTCGAGATCAGGCGCACCAGGTCCGGGAGGTCGGCCTCTTCGAGGTTGAACGTGACGCGAGCGCGCGGCGACATGGGACGGAAGTCCACGCCGCTCTCGAACTCGGTCACGCCCTCGGCCCCCGTGGTGCCGCCGGCGGCCGGGTTGGGCGGCCGGTTGCGCTGCCCCGGGCGAGCGCGACGCACGCGCGCGCTGGTGCCCTCTTCGGGAGCCGTGGGAGGAGCTTCCTGGGCATCGACATAGCTCAGCCCCGCGAGCATGACGAACGCGGAGAAGCAGAGGAGTGGGAGCGCAGTGGTGAGCTTCATTGAATGGTGTAGTCGATGGTGAGCGGCTGTCCGCGGCGGACGACCGAGAGGGAGAGTGCGTCGGCGCCGGAGAGGCGCGTGTAGGCTTCGAGAGCGCTGTCGGGGCTGCTCAGGTCGAAGCCGTTCATGGTGCGGAGCATGTCGCCGTTCTGGACACCCAGGCGGCCGAGCGCGCTGTTCCGGCGGATGCCGTACATCTTCACGCCCACCACGCGGCCGTTCTCTTCGTGCGGGATGACGCGCGCGGTGCGCATGATCTCGGCCTGGTTGCGCATCAGCTCGTCCAGGAAGCCGCGCTGCACGGTGAAGGCGCGGTCACTCACCCGCGTGATGCCGGCCTCCATGGCCTCGTTGGTGATGCCTTCGCCGGTGCTCTCGCCCTCGGTGGTGGCCACGGCGGTGGGCTCCGCCGGGGTCTCCGTCGTGGCGGCCACGGCCGGCGTCGCGGGCCCCTCGGTGGCGCCGGGCTCGAACATGGCCATGTAGCAGCGGCGGGTCCCCATGATCATGAG
>CAZEAA010000688.1:0-2383 GCA_964510015.1 uncultured Sandaracinaceae bacterium | reverse complement strand
GATGACGTCGAAGCCCACGTGGCGCGCCGACACCGCGATGACCTCGGCGCCGTTGCTGTGGCCGTCGAGGCCGGGCTTGCCCACCACCATGCGCGGGCGGTGACCCACCACCTCGATGAGATCGGTGACGCGCTTGCGCAGCGCCTCCACGCGGTCGCCTTCCAGCGTCAGGCGCTGGCCCTCGATGCCGGTGGCCGGGCGGTACTCGCCGAACACGCCGCGCAGCGTGTCGGCCCACTCGCCCGTGGTCACGCGCGCGAGGGCACACTCGATGGACGGCTCCATCATGGACGCGCCGCTCTTGGCAGCAGCTTCGAGGGCCGCGAGGGCCGCCGCCACGCGCGCGGGGTCACGCTCACGCTTGGTCTTGGCCAGCGCCGCGCGCGTCTCGTCGGCCTCGCTCAGGTCGATCTTGAAGACACCGCCGTCTTCGCCGCCGAGCAGCGGGGAGGGGATGCCCTCCTTCCACTTGTTCACGCCCACCACGGTGAGGTCACCCGTGTTGATGCGGCCCATGCGCTCGCTCATGGAGCGCACCAGCTCGCTCTTCATGTAGCCGCTCTCGATGGCCGCCTTCACGCCGCCCATGTCGAGGATCTTTTTGATCTCGGCGTAGGCGCCTTCCTTGAGTGCGGCCACCTTGCTGGCGATCACGGGGCTGCCGTCGAAGAGGTCCGGGTACTCGAGCAGGTCGGTCTCGTAGGCCAGGATCTGCTGGAGGCGCAGCGACCACTGCTGGTCCCACGGGCGCGGCAGCGAGAGCGCCTCGTTCCAGGCCGGGAGCTGAAGCGCACGGCAGCGCGCGTTGCGGCTGAGCGTCACGCCCAGCGTCTCGATCAGGATGCGCCACGCGTTGTTCTCGGGCTGGTTCTCCGTGAGGCCCAGCGAGTTCACCTGCACCCCGTAGCGGAAGCGCGACATGCGCTTGTCCTTCACCTGGTAGCGCTCCTCGCAGATCTCCTCCCACATCTCGGAGAACGCGCGCATCTTGCACATCTCTTCGACGAAGCGGATGCCGCTGTTCACGAAGAAGCTGATGCGCCCCACCGCCTGCTCGAACTGCTGCGGGGTGAAGTGCCCGCGCGCCTTGAGCGTGTCGAGCGTGCCGATGGCGTTCACGAGCGCGAACGACAGCTCCTGCGCCGGCGTCGCGCCCGCTTCCTGCAAGTGGTACGAACAGATGTTGCTGGCGTTCCAGTTGGGCACCCGCTCGAGGCACCACTCGTACATCTCGGCGATGATGCGCAGGCTCGCGTCGGGCGGGAAGATGTAGGTCCCGCGCGCCAGATACTCCTTCACGATGTCGTTCTGCGTGGTGCCGCGCAGCAGCTTCTCGTCGGTGCCGCGCTCGCGCGCGAGGGCCACGTAGAGCGCCAGCAGCCACATGCTGGTGCCGTTGATGGTCATGGACGTGTTCATGCGATCGAGCGGGATCTGATCGAAGAGCACGTGGAAGTCGTCGAGCGAGTTGATGGGCACGCCCACCTTGCCCACCTCGGGCCGCGCCAGGCTGTGGTCCGAGCTGTAGCCGCACTGCGTGGGGAGATCGAACGCGATGGAGAGGCCGGTCTGACCCGTGGTCAGGTTCTGGCGGTACAGCTCGTTCGAAGCGCGCGGGCTGCTGTGACCGGCATACGTTCGGAAGATCCAGGGCTCCTCACGCTCGGTGACGTGCCCGGCCTTGTTGACCAGTTGATGGGCCTTCGCGCTCATGGTGGGCTCGCTTCTGTGCTGACGGGGGAGGTGGTACGCGCCCTTCGTCAGGGAGACGGATGGGGTCGCGGCCAAGGTGACGTGCGGCGACCGGGGCTGCCGCGGCGCGTCATGGGTGAACGGTAGTGTGGGGGTGTTGAGGTGTCAATTCGCCAAAGCCGTTTGCCGAAAGTGGAACGTGTTGCATTCAGCCCTGAAACCAAGGGGGAAGGGGACCCGAGGGGTCTCGCAGGCGTCGACGTCGACGTAGGCGTGGTCGTAAGCGCCCACGTGCTCGTTGTCCTGCTCGTG
This sequence comes from uncultured Sandaracinaceae bacterium, assembly GCA_964510015.1. Taxonomy (GTDB): domain Bacteria; phylum Myxococcota_A; class Polyangia; order Polyangiales; family Houyiibacteriaceae; genus JADJJE01. The sequence continues at coordinate 379 of CAZEAA010000688.1, read as the reverse complement.
CTCGTGCTCGTGTCCGATGTCGGTGGTCGTCGTGCACGACGCGACCTGCTCGGCGCTCTGCACCCTGGCGCCCGACCGAGATGGCCCGAAAGTCGAGGGAGGAGTTGGCCGTCCCACGGGACGGGTCTGGAGTTCGGACACGAGCACGAGCACGAGCACGAGCACGAGCAGGTCGACGAGCACGGCTACGCCTATCGACTCATCACAAGTCCTGGGTCCTGCTGAGCCTATGAGCAGAAGTGACCTGCCAAGCGAATCGTGCTTCTGGCAAGGCGATTTGGGCACCCCGCACTGAAGTACGGGGCAGCGAACCTGGCCTCGACGAGATGCGGAAGTCCAGCCCCTGTCGGGCCCGGACTGCCTTCCGGTGAGCCAGTTG
>CAZEAA010000687.1:0-2386 GCA_964510015.1 uncultured Sandaracinaceae bacterium | reverse complement strand
GCTCCTCGACATGCACCCGCTCGGGCTGTGCGCGGCGGTGCTCGGACTGTACGTCCTGCTGCGCTTCACCAAGACGCAGCGCCTCGGCGTGTTGCTGGGGCTCGTGGCGCTGGTGTTCGTGGCCGGTCGCGCGTGGCTCGGCTTCGTGCGGGACAACCCCGACGCGCTCGGCTACCTGCTGCCGGCCTTCATGGCGGTGGGGCTGCTGGCCGCGGCCGGTGTCGGCGTGGTGGTGGGCCTCGTGGAGCAGCGCTGGCCCCGCGTGGCCATCTTGCTCGTGAGCGTGCTGGCCTGCAGCGCCCTGATTCAGGTGGCGCGGCACCGCGAGCAGTCGTCGCTCGCGCGCTTCGACGTAGCCGATCGCTTCGACGACGCGTTGGTGCGCAATCTGCCCACGGGCGCGGTGGTGCTGCTCTATGCACCGCAGTCCGTCTTCCGCGTGATGGGCACGCTGGGCGAAGAGCGGCTGCGCCCCGACGTGACCTTCGTCCCGATGCCGCTCTTGCACTACCCGAACCTCCCAGCGCGACTGCTGGCCCGGGCGCCCGAGCTGCGTCAGCTCTTCGCCGGCATCGAGCTCACCGGGGACCTGCGTGAGCCGGACCTGCAGTCGCTGGCCGCCGAGCGCCCGCTGTACATCGAGCTGGACGGAAGAGTGCCGGTGGCGCTCTACGAGACCCTGGCCCCCGAAGGGCTCTACGCGCGCGTGCTGCCGGGCGGGGCCACGGACACCGACATCCAAGAGGGGCGCGAGGCGCAGCAGGCCGTGTGGGCCCAGCTGCTGCTGGAGGCCGGCCCGCACCTGGACCCCGAGACGCGCGCGCAGGTGCTCTATCGCCGCTTCCACGACGCCATGTTCTTGGCGGCGGTGGGCGACCGCGAAGGGGCGCGTGCGGCCATCGACACCGTGCTGCGTGTGGCCCCCGACGAGGCCGTGGCGCGTGAGCTCGCGGCAGTGCTCAGCGTCCCGGACGAGACCGGGCCCGTCGATCGCGAGGTGCTCCAGCACCTCTTCCAGCGCGTCGGCGGCGAGGCCGAGACGCCTTAGTCGATCCGCCTACTCGCTGAACTGGAAGATCACCTCGCCCGGACGAACCATCCCGAGCTCGTCGCGCGCGATGCGCTCGATGGCGCCGGGATCCGAGCGCAGCGCCTCCACCTCGCGCTGCAGGTCACGCACCTCGCGGCGCATGCGGTCGTTCTGCGCGTCGAGGTCCACCTGCTCGGCCTGGAGCGCGCGGTAGCGAGGCAGCCCCTCCTCCGCGAGGATGCGCAGCGGCACGGCCACGATGGCGCACACCAGGATCGCGAAAGGCAGCAGCCACGTGAGGCTGCGCTGCAGGTCGAGCACGATGTCCTGACTCGCCGCGGCCGATGCCGCCGGCGCCACGTCGGCCGTCGTCTCCGCGTCACGCTTCGCGCGCCTGCGCGGCGCGGGCGCCGGTGCGTCCTCTGGCGTGTCGAGCTGGCTGTCGTCCTCGGACATGGGCCGGAGTGTGCCCGGAGCCTCGCCGAGCGCCACTTTTCCGCGCGCTTTTGCTTCCCTCGCAGCCGCACGCTACCTGTGAGGCATGGATGACGAGAGCGCGCGCAGCAACGACGAACGGCACCGCGGCCGCGAGGCCAGCTCCCCCTACCCCATCAGCCGCCTCGCCCCCGCCTTCCACATGGAGGACCTGGCCGCCCGCGTGGAGGCCTCGAACGCGGTCGTGAACGCCGTCACCACGCGCCGCCTCGAGCTCATCGCCGAGCAGATGCGCGCCCTCCGCGCCCAAGCCGAGACCGTCCTGCGCGAAGCCGAGCGCGACCTGCGCTTGAACGCCGCGCGCTGCAACTTCCTGCGCAAGCCCGGCCAGACCTACCACCTGTACCGCGACGGGAGAGGGGAGCTGCACTTCTCGATGCTGTCGCCGGGCGACTGGGGAACGCGGATGGCGCCGGGAGTGGCATTCGAAGGCAGCTACCGATTGGAGGCAGACCAGAGCTGGACACCCGTGGACTGAGACCGCGGGCCGAGGCCGAGACCGCGGCCCCGCCGGTTTCTTGCCCTCGCGCCTCTGCCCATCGTATGCCCGGCGCCTGATGTCGAGCATGGTGACGGCAGCGCTCTCCCTCCGGCGCACGGTCCGTGCGAGCGCGGTGCTGCTCGCGTCGCTGGCGCTTGGGTGCGTGGTGTGGCTGGGCGCGTTCCAGGGCGGTCCGTCGTCCATGGGGCTCGAGCATGCTGCGGCGTCCGTGCTGTGGCTCGCGCTGTTCGGGCAGCGGGCCGCGCTTCGGGCGCAGGCCATCGACGGCGAGGGCCGCGGGTTGCGCCTCGATCTCGAGCTGGGGCTGCTCTTGCTGGTAGCCAGCCACGCGCTGGTCCAGCTGATGGGGGGGCTCGAGG
>CAZEAA010000686.1:0-2391 GCA_964510015.1 uncultured Sandaracinaceae bacterium | reverse complement strand
GGATGTCGGCGCTCCCCGTTGATCCAATAGAGGCGCTCGGCGCTGTGGTGAACCGAGTGGAGCCTCCAGAGCAACGGCCGCTCGTGGCCCAGGCGGTGCAGCCAGTAGTGACCGAGCTCCGCGAGCACCAGCGCCACCAGCAGCTGCACGGCGGGGTGGAGCTGGCGCGGCCACAAGTCCATGCGGAGCGCGTTGGGGAAGGCGACATGGACCGTGGCGGAGGCGAGCGTCGCCAGGGCGCCGCCAATCGCCGCACTCACGGGGCCCACGGCGACGAGGTAGGCGACGTCCGTGCGGGTGTCGTCGTGATCCTGATTCCAGGCTTCGCGGTGCGGATGGAGGCGCTCGAGGAGGTGGAGCAGCGCGTACGAGACCACGATGATGGCGCCGCAGCCCGCGAGCACAGGGAGGCTCGGCCGTGAGCTCCCATGCCCGCCACCGAGCAGCGCCAACGCGAGGGCGCCCGGCCCGAACGTGAAGAGCGGGAACGTGAGGTGGCGGACCAAGATCGCGCGGGCGTGCGTCGACGACACGCTCACGTCCCACGGGGCGGCAGACCCGCCTTCTGATAGATGGCGTCGATGACCGACAGCGTCTTCACGGCCTCGGCGGTCGTCGAGACCATCGCCGGTCCACCACGGGTGGCGGCAACGAAGGAGGCGAGCTGGGCCTGATACGTGGAGCCTCCGGGGACGCGCTCGAAGCGGGTGCCGCGCTCCGTGCGAATGACCAGACGGTGGAAGACCTCGGGCTTGATGAAGTTCAGCAGGTCGACCCGGCCGTGCTCGCCCTTGAAGCTCATCGCCACCTCGAGGGGACGGCGAAGCGAGCGCATGCCGACGAAGACGCGTACGTCGGGAGCGTTCGGGAAGGCGAGGGTGCTCGCCATGGTGCCGTCGATCTTGGGCGCGACGAGCTCGGCGGTCGCGCTCAGGACCGTCGGCTCCGTGCCGAGCACGCCGCGCAGGAAGGCGATGGGGTAGCAGCCCATGTCGAGCATGCAGCCGCCGCCGAGCTCGTAGACGAAGCGGAAGTCGCGCTGCGGGATGTAGGCCGAGAAGCCCACGTCCACGCGCCGAATGGGACCGATCTCCTCGCTCGCGAGCAGCTCACGCAGCCGCGCGACGAGCGGGTGCTGGAGCGTGTGCATGGCCTCGGCCACCACGAGCCCCGTGCCTCGCTGTGCCTCGTGGATGCGCGCGGCTTCTTGGGCGTTGGCCCCGAGCGGCTTCTCGCAGAGCAGGTGCTTGCCTGCCGCGATGGTCGCGAGCGCGTACTTTGCGTGCTGGCTGATGGGCAACGCGAGGTACACGGCGTCGATGGAAGGGTCGGCCAGGAGCTTGTCGAAGCGCTTGTAGAGCGTCGGGATGCCGTGCTTGCGCGCGTACGCGATGCTCGACGCGTAGGGTTGATACTCCTCGGCCAGCGCCGCGAGATCGACGCCCGGCACCGAGCTCACGTGCGCGAAGACAGCGAAGGGCGCGATGCGCGCGGCGCCGAGGACACCGATCCGGACGCGCCCGCTCGGCTTCGGACTCGCGAGGCTCGCCGGCCAGCGCGCGCCCGTCAGGTTCTCCGTGGCCTCGACCAGCGCCGCGCCCACGTAGGGGTCCCGGGCCGCAGCCGTCATGTCGGCGCGGTCGCCCGCCATGAACACCTGACCGTTCACCGAGGCCATCGCGGGATCGGTGAGCAGGCCGAGCGGGACCGTGATCCCGTCTTCCACCGGATCCGCGATGCGCGACCAGAAGAAGTCGCCCACCTTCGCGAGCGTCGAGTGGTTGTTGCCGACGGCGAGGTTCGTGTAGTTCATGCCCGGGTTGTAGGCGTTGACGCGCACGCCGTGCGGGGCGAGGCGCTCGGCGAGCGTGCGGGTCCAGCTCACGGAGGCGAGCTTCGACCGCGCGTAGCTCGCCAGCGGTCCGAAGGTGGTCTTCGCGGCCGGGTCGTCGAGGTCGATGCGACCGATGGGGTAGATGCCGCTCGCCGTGTGGATGACCTGCGACGGGGCCGACGCGACCAGCTTCTCGAGCAGCAGGTGCGTGAGCAGGAACGGGGAGCTGAACCCCACGGCGTAGGTCTCTTCGATGCCGTCGTCGGTTACGCGGCGCCGCTGGTTGATGAGCCCCGCGTTGTGAACGAGCGCGTGGAGCGGCAGGCCCGTGTCGAGGAAGGCCTTCGCCGCGCGCCGCACGTCCGTGAGCGAGCCCATGTCGCAGACGAAGGTCACCGGCTCGGGCGACCCGAGCGCCACGCACTCCGAGGCCAGCTCGCGGAGCTTGGTCTCCGAGCGCCCGACGAGGGCCAACCGGAAGCGGCGCTTCGCGAGCTCGAGCGTCAACGCCTTGCCGAGCCCGCTCGTGGGACCCGTGACCATACAAACTCGCGTGT
>CAZEAA010000685.1:739-2401 GCA_964510015.1 uncultured Sandaracinaceae bacterium | reverse complement strand
CAAGGGCCGAGCGCGCGGCCTTGAGCTCGCTCTTGCCCAGCTCGCCCGTGATGACCAGGCCCAGCAGGAACGCGGCAAAGCCACCGGCCAGGGCCGCGATGCTCATGATGCGGCTGCCGTGCGGGATGAACGCCGCAGCGAAGAACGCGCCTGCGCCGGCGAGGCCGCCGCGGATGACCGAGAGCGGTGGCAAGAACGCCTTGAAGCGCGTGTAGACCGCGGCGCCTGCGCCCAAGAGCGCGAACACGGTGCCCGTGCAGGTACCGAGGGCGGTGGCCAGCAGGGCGTCGTTGGTGGGGCCCGCGGCCGTGATGAAGAAGCGCGTGGCGACCAGCACCACGCCGAGCGAGACCCCCGCGATGAGCGCGGCCACGCGGGGCTGCCCTGCGCTGGTGAGCACGGTGGCGGTGATGACGAAGAGCGCGAAGGCGGCGATGCCGAAGACCAGCGCGCCGAGGGCGGGAGCCCCGGCCAGGTACGCCTCGGGGTAGGCGATGCGCATGACGCCGTCCGACGCGCCCGCGATGGGACAGGCGATGGCCAGCAGCGCCAGCATGGAGAAGCGCAGGGCGCCTTGGATGGTGCGGCGCGCGGCGTCCTCGTCATTGCTGGCCAGGGCGCGCGAGACCATCGGGAAGACGATGAACGTCATCGACAGGATCAGCTGGTAGGGCACGAACGCGAAGGTCTGCGCGGCGCGGTAGTAGCCCACCAGGGTCTGCGCGTTCTCGCCCGCCACGGCGCTGGCCATGCCGGCGTCTCTGCCCAGCTCGCCGAGGGTGCGCGACAGCACCTGGATGTCGATCTGCAGGATGCCGTTCAGGAAGCCCTGGTACAGCCAGATGGGCGCCATGAAGGCCATCCACGTGCGCAGGTGCGTGCCCTGCCCGCGCTGCCCGATGCCCACCACGGCGAGGGCCGCCACGCAGATGGTGGCCGCCGCGCCCGCGAAGCCCACGAAGGCCCCGAAGGCCCCGAGGCCGAGCGCCGCGCCGCCCACGATGCCGAGCGTGCGCAGCGTGCTGAAGCCGATGTCGAACTTGGCCTGCGTCGCGAACTTCTGCCGGCCGTTGAGGTCACCCACCAGCGCCGCATACAGCGCGTAGGCCAGCACCACGGAGGACGCGACCCGCATCATGGGCGCGAGGGCCGGGTCCGCGTGGAAGTCCGCGAAGTATGGCGCCGCCGTGAAGAGCAGCGCCGACAGCACGCCGCCCACGATGAGCTGGATCTGCAGGCCCTGACGCAGCACCGCGGGGCCGCGCTCCTCGTCCTCGCTCACCAGCTTGCTGACCGACTGGATGGTGGCCGCGATCAGCACGTTGTTGAGCATGCTGATGGCCGCCATGATCGTGCCGAACTGGCCGAACACGCGGGGACCGTCGAAGAAGCTGGGCAGCGCCAGCTGGATGCCGAAGCTGGTGATGACGAAGTAGACCTTCGCGCCCGTGATCACGAGCAGGCCGCGACCGGCCTTCTGGGAGGGATCCTTCTTGGGCGTGGGCGCGCTCTCGTCGCTCGGGGCGCCGTCCTCCGGGGCCGCGAGCTCGGGGCCGCGTGGGGGGGCATCCGACATGGCCCGGGTTGTGTGGGCAGGGGCGGCGCCGGTCAAGCGGGCCGACCTGCATTGCTCCGGCGGGTGCGAACCCGCACACTGCCGCC
>CAZEAA010000685.1:0-729 GCA_964510015.1 uncultured Sandaracinaceae bacterium | reverse complement strand
CATGGCCCGGGTTGTGTGGGCACCCGCGACGCGGGTCAAGCGGGCAGGGGTTCTCCACATCTTCCTCGGACCGATTACGCCATACGCAGCGTAGAAATACTCAACGTTCTGAGCAAAGCGTGAGCGGCGCGATCACCGCACCTCCCGGCACCCTCGCGAGATCGAAGCGCGCCAGCAGCTCGCTCAGCGATGCCGGCGCATCCGTGTCCTGTAGCCCCAGCGACCACCCCAGGAACCCCAGCACCTGCTCCGGCGTGACCCCGCGCGCCGCGTACTCCGCGATGCCCACGCTGCCGAGGCGCTTGCTCAGCTTCCCGCCGTCGTCGGCCAGCACCAGGCCCACGTGCGTGAAGCTGGGCGCCACGTTCCCGAGCGCCGCATGCAGCGCCAGCTGTCGCGGTGTGCTCCCCAGCAAGTCGTCCCCGCGCACCACCTCGGTCACGCCCTGCGCGGCGTCGTCCACCACCACGGCGAGCTGATACGCGTAGAGACCGTCGCTGCGGCGGATCACGAAGTCGCCCCCGAGCGGCAGCTCCACCGCGCCCTGCACGCCATCCGCAAACCGCTCGAAGCGCGCGTCCTCCTCGCTCAACGCGAACCGCAGCGCCGCCGGACGATCCGTCCGAGCCGGATGAAAGCGACACGTCCCGGGATACACCAGCTCGCCCTCGAGCTCCCCCGCGTGCGGCGCGCTGCTCAGCGCCGCCTCGATCTCGCGACGCGTACAGG
>CAZEAA010000684.1:0-2405 GCA_964510015.1 uncultured Sandaracinaceae bacterium | reverse complement strand
GAGGGCAGCAAACTACGCTTGGATTTTCCTAAAGTCCCCGCCTGTCGGCGCGGACTACGTGGCTGACAGCAGGGTGTGTTCTACCCAAGGGACCCGGACGCAGCCGTTGCAGCAGCCTCCCTGTGTGGGGTCCGGGTAACCTTGGTAGGCCGGTCACCAACCTCTCCACCAGTTAGTCCCCCTCGCGGGGACTTTCAGGTCGTCCGGGCCTGGTTTGCTGCCCTCGGCTTCAGCCGGGGGTGCCCATGTGCCTTGAAACAGGTCGGTTTCCTCGACAGCCAGAGCCCACCAAGGACCCGGACCAGCACAAAGCCCGGACCAGCACAAAGCCAGCCCGGGCTCCTGCCGTCCCCTACCCGCCCTCAGTAAAACGTCTTGCCCGCCGCCGCCATGCTCTTCAGCAACGCCGGAGGAGCAAACCGCTCGCCGTGCTTCGCCGCGAGCGCCTCGGCGTCCGCCACGAACTTCGCCACCCCGTAGTTGTCGATGAAGGTGAACGGTCCGCCCGTGAACGCTGGGAAGCCCACCGCGAGGATCACGCCCACGTCGCCGTCGCGCACGTCCGTGAGCACGCCCTGCTCCAAGCAGCGCACGGCCTCCAGGCACTGGGTGAACAGGTAGCGCTGCCGCACCTGCTCGCCGGTGGGCTGCTCGGCGCCCTGCGCGATGAACTCGCTCAGCGCGCTCTCGAGCTCCGGCCAGATGCGCTTGGTCTTGCCCTCGTACTCGTAGAAGCCGCCCGCGGTGCGCGCGCTGCCGTCTTCCTTCGGCGGCGGGTACGCGCCCCAGCGGTCGTACGTCTCGATGAGCTTGGCGATGACGCCCTGCGCGGGAGACGGGTTCCACGGCTTGCCGGCGGCCTCGTGGTCCTTCTTGGCCTGCTGCGCCACCTTGTGCATGGTGCCGAGGCCCACCTGGTCGCTGATGCTGAGCGGCGGCATGGGCATGCCCGCCAGCTTGGCCGCGTTCTCGATGAGCGCGGGCTTCACGCCCTCCAGCAAGAGCTGGTTGCCCTCGGTGATGAACGTGCCGAACACGCGGCTGGTGTAGAAGCCCGGGCTGTCGTTCACCACGATGGCCGCCTTCTTGATGGCCAGGATGAAGTCCCAGGCCTTCGCCAAGGTGGCCTGCGAGGTCTTCGCGCCCATGATGACTTCGACCATCTGCATCCGCTCGACGGGCGAGAAGAAGTGCATGCCGATGAAGTTCTCGGGGCGCACCGACGCCTCGGCCAGGCCCGTGATGGGCAAGCCCGAGGTGTTGGTCGCGAACACGGCGTCGGGCCCCAACACGGCCTCGGCCGCCTTGGTGACGGCCGCCTTGATGCCGCGGTCCTCGAACACGGCCTCCACCACCAGGTCGCAGCCCGCGAGGTCTTCGTAGCTCGCCGTCGCGTGGATGCGGGCGAGCAGCGCATCTTTCTTGGCCTGCGTGGTGCGCCCCTTCTCGAGGTCGCGCTGCAGCGAGCTGGCCACGCGCTCCTTGCCGCGCTCGGCCGACGGGACGTCACGATCCAGCAGCACCACGTCGATGCCCACCTTCGCGGACACCAGCGCGAGGCCCTGCCCCATCAAGCCGGCACCGAGGATGCCCACCTTCTTGATGGTGGTCCGTGGGAAGTCCTTCGGCCGGCGCGCGCCCTTCTGGCACTCCTGCAGGCTGAAGAACAGCGTGCGCAGCATGCTGCGCGCGGTGGGGTCCTGCAGCAGCGTGATGAAGTAGCGCGTCTCGACCTTGCCTGCGCGGTCCATCGGCATGCCGAGGCCCTCGTAGATGGCCGACAAGATGGCCTGCTGCGACGGCATGTTCCCGAAGGTGTTCATGTGGGTCATCGCGATGGTGCCCATCATGGTCTGCAGGAACTTGGGCGACTCCGCGCCGCCACCCGGCACCTGGTAGCGCTTGTCGTCCCAGGGCTGCACCGCGCTGCCACCCTCTTGGATGTATTGCTTGGCCTTCGTGAGCAGCTGCTCGGCCGGCACCACCTCGTGCACCACGCCCTGCTTCAGGGCCTCTTCGGGCGAGAGCTGCTTGCCCGTCATGATGAGCCCGAGCGCCGCCTGGACACCGATCAGGCGCGGCAGACGCTGCGTTCCACCCGCCCCCGGCATGAGGCCCATGCCCGCTTCGGGCAGGCCCACCTTGGCGTGCGGCGAGTCCACCACGATGCGGCGATGACACGCGAGCGCGACCTCGAGGCCGCCGCCCAGACAGATGCCGTTGATGGCGGCCACCACGGGCTTGCCGCACGTCTCCATGCGCCGCAGCTGGTCCAGCACGAGGCTGGTCTTGGCCAAGAGATCCGCCGCGTCGATGGGCCCACTGCCCAGCGCTTCAATCTGCTTGAGGTCGCCGCCGGCCACGAAGATGCCGGTCTTGCCGCTGGTCAGCACGATGCCCTTCAC
>CAZEAA010000683.1:0-2412 GCA_964510015.1 uncultured Sandaracinaceae bacterium | reverse complement strand
GACTACGAGATCGCGTACGACGTGTCGCGCTTCGTGGACGCGTCCATCGAGCAGGTGCTCCACACCCTGATCGAGGCGTTCCTCCTGGTGTCGCTCGTGGTCTTCATGTTCCTCGGCGACGTCCGCTCCACGCTCATCCCCACGCTCGCCGTGCCGGTGTCGCTGATCGGCAGCTTCTTCGTGCTGCAGCTGATGGGCTTCTCCATCAACCTGATCACGCTCTTCGCGATGGTGTTGGCCATCGGCGTCGTCGTCGACGACGCCATCGTGGTGGTCGAGGCCGTGCACGCGAAGATGGCCGAGAAGCACCTGTCACCCTATCGAGCCACGTGGGAGGTGCTCCACGAGATCAGCGGCGCGATCATCGCCATCACCCTGGTGATGACCGCCGTGTTCGTTCCGATCTGCTTCGTTCCGGGGCCCGTCGGCGTCTTCTACCGGCAGTTCGGCGTCACCATGGCGTCGACCATCGTTCTCTCCGGCGTGGTCGCGCTGACGCTCACCCCGGTGCTCTGCGCCATGATCCTGAAGCCCCACGAGCCCTCTGCCGAGGGGCATGGGCATGGAGAGCACGGAGATCACGCGAAGCCCGGCCTGCGAGACCGCCTTCGCGCGCTGAGCCGTCGCGACATCGTGGTGTTCGTGCTCCTGGGGGCTCCGGTGCTGGTCGGCATCACGTACCTCGCCTACCTATTGTGGGGTCCGATCGGCTTCTTGCTGCTGCTCGTCCCGTTCGTGCAGGCTCCTTTCAGCCGCGGCATCGACAAGATCACCAACTTCTATGCGGGCCGCCTGCTGAAGCCCATCGTCGCGCGCCGCCTGGTGACCGCTGGCGTCATCGGGGCCTTCCTCTTCGGCATCGTGAGCGAGAGTTCGCTCTTGCCCAGTGGCTTCATCCCCGGCGAAGACCAAGGCATCATCTACGCAGTGCTCCAGACGCCCCCCGGCTCGACGCTCGAGTACACCAACGCGAAGTCGCAGGAGCTCGAGCGGATCGCCCACGAGGTCGAGGGCATCAGCTCGGTCACCTCCGTGGCCGGCTACGAAATCCTGACGGAGGGTCGCGGCTCCAACGCCGGCACCTTGATCATCAACCTCGAGGACTGGTCCGAGCGCTCCATGACGGCGAGCCAGATCATCGAGGAGCTCGAAGAGCGAACTGCCGAGATGACCGACATCAAGCTCGAGTTCTTCGAGCCGCCCGCCATCCCTGGCTTCGGCGCGGCGGGCGGTATCGCGCTGCGCGTGCTCGACGAGACCCAGTCGAGCACGCCGGACTACGAGCGGCTCGGGACGATCACCAACGAGTTCATCGACGCCGTGCGCGAGCGACCGGAGGTGGGCACCGTGTTCACCTTCTACGCCTCCGACTACCCGCAGTACGAGTTGGTCATCGACAACGACGTGGCCATGCAGAAGGGCGTGTCGATCGAGGCGGCCCTCAACAACCTCAACATCCTCATCGGCAGCACGTACGAGCAGGGCTTCGTTCGCTTCAACCAGTTCTACAAGGTCTACGTGCAAGCGTGGCCCGAGTTCCGGCGGATGCCCGACGACCTGGACGACCTCTTCGTCCGGAACGAAGAGGGGGAGATGGTCCCGTACTCGTCGTTCATGCGCATCGAGAGGCGCCAGGGCCTCAACGAGATCACCCGCTACAACCTTTACCCGTCGGCTGCCATCCAGCTCGTTCCAGCAGCGGGCTACTCGACGGGGCAGGCCATCGAGGCGGTGCGTGAGGTCGCCGAGGTGACCCTGCCGCGCGGGTACGACCTGGGCTGGGAGGGCCTCGCGTGGGACGAGTCGCGGCAAGGGAACGCGGCGCTCTACATCTTCCTGGTCGTCGTCACCTTCGTGTACCTGGTGCTCGTCGCGCAGTACGAGAGCTTCCTGGTTCCGCTGGCCGTCATCTTCTCGCTGCCGGTCGGCATCTTCGGTTCCTTCTTCTTGCTGCAAGCGGCCGGACTCGCCAACGACGTGTGGGCCCAGCTCGGCATGATCATGCTCGTGGGTCTGCTCGGGAAGAACGCGATTCTGATCGTGGAGTTCGCCGTGCAACGAAGACACGAGGGGGCGTCCCTCGTGGACGCCGCCGTCGAAGCCGGAAAGCTGCGCTTCCGGCCCATCCAGATGACGTCGTTCGCCTTCATCGCAGGCCTCGTCCCGCTGGTGGTGTCGCACGGTGCCGGCGCCATCGGCAACCGGACCATCGGCATCGCAGGCGTCGGCGGCATGCTCTTGGGTACGGTCGTTGGTGTCATCGTCATCCCCGGCCTCTACTACCTCTTCGCGAAGATCTCCGACGGGAAGAAGCTGCTGCGCGACGAGGTGGACACGCCGCTGAGCGAGCCGTCCGAAGAGACACCGTTCACCTTCGAGGACCACGCCGACGAGCTCTCGCTGGAGGCGAGG
>CAZEAA010000682.1:0-2413 GCA_964510015.1 uncultured Sandaracinaceae bacterium | reverse complement strand
GGTGGTGGGACATCGCGCTCTGCTCGACGGAGAAGGCCGCTACGAGCTCGCCGACCGAAGCGGGACCGCGTCGGTGAAGCCACGAAAGCACGGCGAGACGCACGGGATGGGCCATCACCGCGAGAAGGTCGACGGCGCGTTCGACCGCCAGATCAGCCGGAAACAAGGTGTCCGTCATGTGTTCGTCACCTGATGCCCGCTTCATATGATGGATGCATCATGCATGCAAGGCGAACGGCACCCCCCGTTGACAGACCAATTGTCAGAACCTACTATCCAACCTAGTAAGTCACCCTGTTGCCGTAGGACTCTCATGTCGTTCCGTATCCGCCCGGGCAAACGTGGCATCGAGCTGCGTCTCCATGACCTCGAAGCGGTCATCATGGAGGTCGTCTGGAGCAAGCGGCTGACGTCTTTCGCCGTGAGCGAAGTGCTTGCCGAGCTCGAGAAGCGGCGCGAGATTGCCTACACCACGGTCATGACCACCGTCGCCCGGTTGCACGACAAGGGCGTGCTCGATCGCGTGCGCGACGGTCGACGGTACCTCTACTCGCCGAAGCTCACACGCGAGCAGTTCTTGGAGTCGACCGCCTGGACGGTGCTCGATGAGGCCGTCGGGGGCCAGACAGCGATGGCGATGTTGGTGGACAAGGTCTCCGAGGCTTCGGCAGGCGAGCTCGACGCTCTGGAGCAACTGATTCGGCAGCGTCGTGAGGAGCTCGGGTCGTGACGGAGGCTGCGTTTCCAATCTTGGGAGCAGCCTTCGTGCTGATGTGTGTGCTTCCGCTGTGCTCGTTGCTCGCCAAGGGTGTGCTCTGGCAGCTGGAGCAGGGAGAACGCGGTGGGGCCCTCCATGAGCTCGACCTCCGCTACGCCGTCCTCACGAGCGCTAGTGTACTGCCGGTCGTGTGGTTCTTGTCTTCAGGGCTGCACCAGGTGTGGTCGGGCGGGTCGGCGCTCGCCTGCCTCTTGGACCACGGGGCGTCGGAGGAGTGCGTCGAGACCGCCTTCTTCCTTCTTGCCTTGATCGGGCTGACGGCGCTGTTGGCTTGGCCGGCCTGGCGCGAGCACGTCGCCCCACCCACAGCGTCTCCCGATGTGAACCGCGCGCTGAACGATCGTCTCGAGTCGATCTTCACGAGCCACCCCGCGCTCGAAGACCTTCGTGGCCGGGTCCGCGCCACCTGCGCGCCTGACTTCGCCATCGGGACGCACGGCCTCTTTCGCCCACGCGTCTTCGTGGGTACGGCATTCGCCGCCCGAATCTCGGACGAAATGCTGGCGAGCGCGCTTGGTCACGAGAGTGAGCACGTGCGCTCGCTCGACCCGCTGCGATACGTCGTGTTGAGGGCCACGCAAGCAGTGAATCCGCTGGGGCGCCTGTTGCTCGCGCCGCATGTTGCTCGGTGGCACGCGGCTCGCGAGGCACATTGCGACCGCGAGGCTGTGATTCGCGGCTCGTCCCCGTTGCCGCTAGCGGAGGCCATCTTGCAGGCCGCACGCCCTAGTGTGCGGGAGCAGGTGGCGCTCGGCGCGCGCGACGCGGTCGTGCTCACGTTTCGTGTTCGCATGCTGATGGCGTTCTCCGAGCGGCAGCCTTCTCGCTGCTGCGACACGGGCCCTGCCGTGGGGCAGGGCGTTCTCCTGATCCTCGTGCTCGCCATCGTCCTTCCCGGCCAGATTGGCTCGACAGTGCTCGACACCCTGCACGCAGGCAGCGAGCACGCCGTGCACTACTTCGTGAGGTGATTGAATCATGACCATCCAGACCCTGCTCTTCGTGCACTCACCTACTACCCAACGTAGTAGGCAAGCCTCTCTGTTCCTTGTCTCGCTCCTCGCGGTTAGCGGACTTGCGCCATCCATCGAGGCGCAGCGCGTCGCGCCCGTAGACGGGCCGGTGACCCTCGAACAAATGCTCGAGTACGCGGACGCTCACTCGCCGGCGCTACAGGCCGCGCGGAGCACGCTTGCGCGAGCAGACGCCGCCGACATCGCGGCGTCGCCGCGTTTTCCATCGAACCCCGAGATCACCGTCTATGTCGGTCCTCGCTTCGGTGACGCCGGCACCGGCGTGGATGCCCAGGTGTCGCTCATGCAAGAGATTCAGATCGGCGGGGAGCGGCGGCTCCGCGTCCAGGCATCCGAACACTTCCGCACCATGACGGAGGCTGAGATCGAGCAGGTACGCTGGTTCGTCCACGCCGATGTTCACGCTGCGTTCCACCGGGCCCTTGTCGAGCGCGAACGCATGCAGCTCGCCGAGCGCGTGGTGACCTTTCAATCAGAGGTGCTGCGCGTGGTCGAGCGCCAAATTGCTGCGGGTGCGACGGCTCCCCTCGCGCTGCGCCTCGCCCAGGCTGAGGTGGCTCAAGCCCAACAGCAGCTCGTCGCGGCGCAGCAAGTGTTCCTC
>CAZEAA010000681.1:0-2426 GCA_964510015.1 uncultured Sandaracinaceae bacterium | reverse complement strand
CTTCTACGGTACCCGTCGCAACGGGTCGAGGCGTGAGATAAATCTGCACACCTCTATTGACCCCGGTTCAATAGCCTCTATAGTTGAATCGAGTTCAATGAGCGCACGCACCGAAGGCATCGCAGAGAGCAACGGAGTTCAGCTCGCCTACGAGGAGTTCGGGCAGGCCGACGCGCCACCGCTGCTCTTGATCGCCGGCATGAGCCTGCAGCGCATCGCCTGGCCCGACGCGCTGTGCGTCGCCCTCGCGGACGCAGGCTATCGCGTCATCCGCTTCGACAACCGCGACGTGGGCGCGTCCTCGTGGACGCCGGGGCCGCCTCCCCCCACGCTGGGCAAGCGCTACCTGCAAGCCATCCTCGGGCGCCCGCTGAGCGTGAGCGTGGGGCCCGGCAAGGAAGCGCAGTACGACCTGCACGACCTGGCCCTCGACGCCGTGGGCCTCTTGGACGCGCTCCACATCGACCGCGCGCACTTCATCGGCTTCTCCATGGGCGGCATGATCTCGCAGCTGGTCGCTGCGGAGCACCCCACGCGGGTCATCAGCCTGACGTCCATCATGTCGTCGCCCAACGAGCCCTCGCTGCCCAAGCCCACCGCGCGCGTGCTCTTGAACCTGCTGAAGCCACCGCCGGCCATGGACCCGAGCCGCCTCGCCGAGGCCAACGCGGACATGTGGACCTTGATTGGCAGCCCGGCCTACCCCACGCCGCGCGAAGAGCTGATCGCCGCGACGCACCGCAGCCTGGCCCGGGGCATGAGCCCGACGGGTCTCGCGCACCACTTGATGGCCATCCTCGCGACGGGCGGCTTCGCGCACCGGCTGCCCAAGGTGCAAGCGCCCACGCTGATCCTGCACGGCGACGCCGACCCCCTGGTGCGTGTGCAAGGCGGCGCCATGAGCGCCGAGCTCATCCCGAAGGCGCGCCTGCGCGTCATCCGCGGCATGGGCCACGACTTCCCCGCGCAGCTCGTGCCCACCCTCGCGAGCGCCATCCGCAGCCACCTCACGCACGCAGACGCCACGGCATAGCCCTTGTTTCGACCACGATGGAGGACTCCCCGATGACCACCGCCACTCTCGCCTCGGCCAGCCCCCTCTCCCTGCCAAGCAAGAAGCCCAGCGCCAAGACGCCGCCCAAGATCGAGCCGCGTCGCATGAGCTTCGACTTCGCGTCCGAGCGGCGTCGCTTCTGGTACGACGACAACGCCGTGCTCACGGCCTTCATGGCCGCGCTCTCGTCCACCTTCCCGCCGGGTGAGCGCGAGTTCGTGCGCAGCGTGCTGCACTACCGTGAGCAGCTGGACGGCGAGCTCCTCGAGCAGGTGCGCGCCTTCGCAGCGCAGGAGGGTCACCACGCTCGTCAGCACACGGTGGCCAACGCCTGGATCGACGGCCTCGGGTTCGACGCCAAGGGCTGCTCCGAGCACCTGGAAGCCGAGATCGAGGAGTTCCGCAAGAACACCCCCGACGACATCCTGCTCGCGGCCACGGTGGGCGCGGAGCACATCACCGCGATCATGGCGCACTACCTCTTGACGCACGACGACGTGGTGGCCGGGCTGCCCGACGCCGTGCGCGAGCTGATCCTCTGGCACGCCGTCGAAGAGATCGAGCACAAGGCGGTGGCCATCGACGTCTACGACAAGGTCTCGGGCGACCGCGACAAGCTGCGCAAGACGTTCGTGGTCCAGACCATCATGTTCTCCGTCACGGTGGGGCGATACATGAACCGCATGCTGAAGAAGACGGAGTACGAGCCCACGCCGCGCGAGTGGCTCGGTGCCGCGCGCTTCTTCGTGGGTCCGCGCGGGCTGATCCCCAGCATCGCGAAGAGCTACCTGTCGTTCTACCGCAAGGACTTCCACCCGTGGGACCACGACGACCGCCACCTGATCGACCAGTGGAAGGCGTCGCAGGTGAAGACGACCGCGTAGCGGCACGACGGACGCTCAGGGCAAGCGCGCGCGCACCGTCATGACCGGCTCTTCGGGCGGGGCGCTCATGCGGTAGCTGGTGCCGCGCATCACCACGCAGCGGCGGAAGTTCGCGTCGTCGGTGCCGTCCACGCGCACCATCGTGACGTTGCCCATCCCGCCGAAGCCGACCTGCACGGTGACGGTCACGGGGGCTGCACCCGGCGGGGCGTTGTCCCGCCAGCACGGCACGACGATCATGGAGCGGAAGCGACCCACGTCGGGATTGCTGCTGCGCGCGTCCGGGTCCGCAGCGGTACCCGCAGCCGGCGCGGGACCGCTCGCCGCGGGGGCGCTGGGAGCCGCAGCCGGTCCGCTCGCGGGGGCGGCGCCGACGTTCCAGTACCGCATCCGCAACGTCCAGCCGGCCGACACGGCGTGCGTCTCGGTCGACATCGACCTCAGCGCCCCCAACACCCTCACCGTCTACGGCGCGATGTGACCCGGGC
>CAZEAA010000680.1:0-2427 GCA_964510015.1 uncultured Sandaracinaceae bacterium | reverse complement strand
CCGCTCGAGCTCTCACCCAGTCCACGGCCACTGCGACTGGAGCTCCGTCTCGCCGGTCACGTCAGCGCGCCCGTAGTCGTCCACGACCACAGCCCCGACCAGCTCGAGGTCTCCCTCGAACGCAGCACACCATCCGCCCGCAGGACACGTGTGCCTGCGTTGCCCGCCCTCGCTCCTCGATGACCCACTGCCGAATGCTCTCGCTCGCGGGCTGCCTCGCGCTGCTCCTCGCTCACCCCGCGCTGGCCTCGGCGGACGCGGCCACGGAGGCTCGCTTCCACGACGAGCAAGCGCGCGCGCACTTCGCCGCCCGTCGCTTCGTGGAGGCGATCGAAGAGTTCCTCTGGTCCAACCGCCTCGTTTCCAACCCGAGGACCGGCTACAACGTGGCGGTCTGCTTCCAGCAGCTGGGCGACCTCGAGAACGCGTACGCATACTTCGCCGAGTACCTCGCTGGAGCCGACACGGCCGACGGGGCCGACGAGCGGCGCGCGGAGGCGACGCGCCAGCTCGAGCGAATGGGAGGCTCGGTGGCCCTCGTGCATGTCGACAGCGACCCCCCAGGTGCTGTCATCTTCGTGGACACGGAGGAGCACGGCGCATACGGCACGACCCCGCGTACCCTGGCTCTGCCGGTAGGGCAGCGCGCGTTGACACTGGTGGCGGAGGGCCATGAACCGGTGACGCGCGCGGTGGCGCTCGAGCGTGGGCGGACCGTCGACGTTCACGTCGAGCTCGTGCGGATCGTCGGGACCATCGTCCTCGACGTGAGTGAGCCGACCACGTTCACGTTGCGAGACGCCCAGGGCGATGTGGTGCTCGAGGGGGCAGCGCCGGGGGAGTTTTCGCTTGCCCCAGGCATCTACTCGCTCTCGGGTGGGAACGAGCGACAGCGCGTCGAGCCGACCATCGTGCGCGTGGCTGCGGGCGAGTCGTCCCTGCTGGATCTCGAGCTCGCGCCCCGGCCGGCGGTCACTGGCGAGGTCACCGTCACGGCCAACGTGTCAGGGGCGCTCGTGCTGGTGGATGGTCGCGAGGTTGGATTCGCTCCGGTGCTCCTGCCCGGTCTACGGGTCGGGAGTCGCACGCTGCGCATCGAGGTGCCAGGGCACGACGCATGGGAGGGTCCGGTCGACGTGCGGGAGCGCGAGCGCACCTGGGTGACGGCGACGCTGCGCGAGAGTGGACCGCCACGGCGCTCTCCCGCGGGATACGTGGTGGGCTCGCTCGGGCTAGCGGCGCTGTTGAGCTTGGTCGTGACCGTCCCCATGTCCATCGGCGCCCACCGCGAGTTCCAGCAGGCTCGTGACGACGATCCCGTCCGCGCGGCCAATGCCCGTGCACGCGGGCGTGTGCTCAACCGAACGAGCGACGCGCTGCTCGGAGTCGGCCTGGGTGCGCTCGGCGTCGGCATTACACTCTGGTTCGTGCTGGACGACCCGCGCGACCAACCGTCCGAGGCCGCAGTCTCGCTCCGTCCACGATGACCCGGTCCACTCGCGGGTGGTGGATCCTCGCGCTCGCTGTAGCGTCGTGCGTGACTCACGCGGGGCCCATGGCGCACGCCGACGATGCGCTCGACGCGCGCTTCTTCGACGCGCGTGGCCGACAGCTCTACGCCCTGAGCGAGTTCGACGCCGCCTTGCGCGCCTTCCTGCGCGCCGACGCCATCGCGCCATCTGCGACCACGGCCTACAACGTGGGGCTGACCGCCGAGCTCGCCTCCGAGCCCTTGCTCGCATGGAACGCGTACGAGCGCTTCCTGCGGACCGCCCCCGACGAACATCGGTTGCGTGCAGACGCGACACGGCGTCAGCACGGCCTCGACGGGCGCGTGCAGGTCATCGAAGTCGCGAGCTCGCCCGAGGGTGCCGAGGTCTTCGTGGACCGAGTGGACCACGGCGTGCTGGGCCGGACGCCTCTGCGCGTCGCGCTCCCCGCTGGTGCGCACACGGTGTTGCTTCGCGCCGAGCGCCACGAGCTATTCGAGTACCCCGTGGACGGAGCGGCGGGGGACACCGTACGCCTCTCCGCAGAACTCCATCCCCGACGAGGCACCCTCGACGTTCGAGGCATCCCGAGCGGAGGAACGCTGTGGCTCCAGCGGGACGACGGAATCGTCACTGAGGTCACGAGCGACGGACGCGTCGAGCTCCTGATCGGGACCTACCGCCTGGTGCTCCACGCGCGCGACGTTCGGCATCCGGAGGTGCAGGTCGAGCTGAACGAAGGCGAGACGCAGACGCTGCGGCTCACGCCGGTGCCGATTCACGGCCCCTCGGGGCGCCTGGCCGTACGCGTCAGCCCGGACGCCACCCTGTTGGTGGACGGGGTCGAGATCGCGCGCGCACCCGTGGTGCTCCCAGAGGTCCGCGTCGGGTGGCGCGTGGTCGACCCACGTCGTCCAGCAGGGCACCGGCATGACCG
>CAZEAA010000679.1:0-2443 GCA_964510015.1 uncultured Sandaracinaceae bacterium | reverse complement strand
GGTGACCATGGTGGCCGCGTGGATGAGCGCGGACACCGGCGTGGGACCCGCCATGGCGTCCGGGAGCCAGATGTAGAGCGGCACCTGCGCGGACTTGCCGGTCACGCCCAGGAAGAGGAAGAGACACGCCACCGTGGCGAGCGAGATGCTCAGGCCCTCGATGGGGAACGGCCGCAGGAAGGCCGAGGCGTTGCTGCCGGCCACCGCGTTGATGGTCTCGAACTCGAACGAGCCCGCGGCGATGACCAGGGCGAACATGCCCATGATGACGCCGAGGTCGCCCACGCGGTTGGCCACGAAGGCCTTGCGGCCGGCGGCGGCGTAGGTCTTGTTCTCGAACCAGAAGCCGATGAGCAGGTAGGAGCAGAGGCCCACGCCCTCCCAGCCGACGAACATCAGCACGAGGTTGCTGGCCAGCACCAGGATGAGCATCGAGGCGGTGAACAGGTTCAGGTAGGCGAAGAAGCGGCTGTAGCTCTTCTCCTCGCTCATGTACCCGAGGCTGTAGATGTGGATGAGCGTGCCGATGCCCGTGACCACCAGCGTCATCAGACCGCTGAGCGAGTCCATGGCGAAGGTCACGTTGACGGGCAGCTCACTGCCACCGGGGAGCTGCAGCGAGAACCACTCGTAGAGGTGCAGCGTGATGACCGGGTTCTCCACCCCCTCGCTCTTCAGGCCGAAGAGGTGGATGAAGTTGTAGAGCGCCAACAGGAAGGACAGCCCCACCAGCCCGGGGCCGATGATGCTGACGTACTTCTTGTCCTCGGGGCGCAGCCAGAGGCCATTGACCAGCGCGCCCAGGATGGGCAGCACCACGATCAAGAGCAGGGCGGATTCGTTCGAGAGCATCGTTGCGCCTTCAGTGCTTGAGCAGGTCGGCCTTGTCGGTCTCGACGGAGTTCTTGATGCGGAAGTAGCTGATCAGGATGGCGAGCCCCACGGCTGCCTCGGCCGCCGCGACGGCGATCACGAAGAAGCCGAAGACCTGACCGGTCTGCGTGCCGGTGTGCACCCGGTTGAACGCGAGCAGCATGAAGACGACCGAGTTCATCATGATCTCGATGGTCATCAGCTGGATGAGCATGTTGCGGCGCGTGAGGAAGCCGATGGCTCCGATCCCGAAGAGGACCGAGCAGAGCGCCAAGTATTCGCCGATGCCGACGTCCATGTCAGTTGCTCCCCCCGGCGTTGGCCAGCTTGCGCGCCTCGGCGTCCGCGGCGTCCGATGCCTTCTCGCGGGCGGTGCGCACGCGCGAGATGGCGACGGCGCCGACGACCGCGACCAGCAGTGTGATGGAGACCATCTCGAAGGGCGCCATGGCGCCGCGATAGAGCGCGCTGCCGAGGCCCTCGACGGTGCCGTAGTCCGCGCCCACGGGACCGAACTCGGCGTCGTGGCGCGAGAGCGAGAAGGCGGTGAGCAGCAGCACGGCGCCGGCCGAGCAGCCGCCCATGACGCGCCCGATGATCTTGTCGGTGTTGCTGTCGAAGTGACCGGCGGGGCCGAGCAAGAGGATGACGAACACGAAGAGCACCACGACCGCGCCCGCGTAGATGAGCAGCTGGAGCACGGCCAAGAGGTGCGCGTTGAGCGTCAGATACAGGGCCGCCAGCGCCACCACGTGGACCAGCAGGCCCATCGCGGCGCGCAAGGGACGCTGCGAGCTCACGGTGACGACGGCGCCCACGATGGCGAGCGTCGCGCTGAAACAGAAGAGAAGAAAACCGGCGGTACTCATGCTGCTTTGCCCTCGACCAGCGCCCTCGTGGGGTTGTCGTGCCGCGTGCCAGCGGGGAGGCCGCCACCCTGCGCGGCGGCGACGAACTCCTCGCGGAACTTCCGAACGAGCCCGAGCAGCGGCATGGCCATGCCGTCCGCGAAGGCGCAGATGGTGTTGCCCATGACGTTGTTCGCGATGCCCGCGATGGTCTCCACGTCCTCGACCTTGCCCTTGCCGTCGCAGAGGTTCTCGAGGATGTCCACGAACCAGCCGCTGCCCTCGCGGCACGGCGTGCACTGGCCGCAGCTCTCGTGCTTGTAGAAGCGCATCAGGTTGCGCGTGACGTCCAGCATGTTGACGCTGTCGTCCATGACGATGGCGCAGCAGGTGCCGAGCATGGTGCCGAGCGCGCGGTAGGTGTCCACGCCCATCGGGACGTCGATCTCGCTCATGCCGTGCCACTGGTGCAGCGGGTGATCGGCCGCGGGCGCGTCCACCTTCCAGTCGGGACGCAGCACGGGCGTGCTCGAGCCCCCGGGGATGACGGCCTTCAGCGGGCGATCGTTGAGCATGCCGCCCGCGTAGTGGTCGATCAGCTCGCGCATGGTGATGCCGAGCGGCGCCTCGTAGATGCCGGGGCGCTCGACGTGGCCGCTCACGCCGTAGAGGCGCAGGCCGCCGTCGCCGGGGAGCTTGCCGAGCTTGGCCCAGCGCTCGCC
>CAZEAA010000678.1:0-2457 GCA_964510015.1 uncultured Sandaracinaceae bacterium | reverse complement strand
GATCATGGACGTCCTCCGCCCCTCGAAGCTGGAACGGGCTCCTTTCGAGATCTTCACCGGCACCTCGGTGGGTGCCATCAACAGCGCCTGGCTCGCCTCTCACGCTCACCGCCCCGACATGGACATCGGCGGGCTGGTGGCCGAGTGGGAGGGGCTGCGGCTCCGCAAGCACCTGCGCATCGACCCCATGGGCATCATCGCGGGGCGGAGGCTGCGTCCGTTGCTGTCCCGGCTGCGGCGTGACGAGGTGGGCCGCGTGGGACGCTCGCTGCTGGACCCGCGCGCGCTCGAGGAGCTGGTGGCGCGCGCCATCCCCTACAAGCAGCTGCATCACAACGTGGACACCGGCGTGGTGCGCGCGCTGGTGGTCGCCTCGCTCGGCGTGGAAGACGGCATCACCACCATGTTCGCGGAGGTGGCTCCGGGCGCCGACTTCGCCACGTCGAAGGACCCCCGCCGGCGCGCGCGGCCCACGCGCATCGACTCCCGCCACGTGCTGGCCAGCTCGGCCATCCCGCTGATCTTCCCCGCTCGTGAGATCGACGGGCGCTACTTCTGCGATGGCGGCCTGCGCTTCAACACGCCCATCGCGCCGGCCATCCGGTGCGGCGCGGAGCGGCTGGTGATCATCTCGCTGCGCAGCGAGGCCAAGCCCGACGCCGAGTCGCGCGAGCTGGCGTTGCAGGCCTATCCGAACCCGGTCTTCCTGATCGGCAAGATCCTCGACGCGCTCTTGCTCGACCCGGTGAACTACGACTTGCAGGTGCTCGACCGCTTCAACCGGATGATCAGCACGCTCGAAGAGGTGCTGGGCGACAAGGAGATGGAGCGCGTGCAGGGCGTGATCCGCGAGTCACGCGGGGCGCCCTACCAGAAGGTGGAGCGTCTGGTGTTCCACCCCTCCGAGGACATCGGACGCATGGCGGCGGCGCGCGCCCACGAGCTGCGCCTCACCCACATCTCGCCGCACATCTTCTCGGGCGACCTCACGCTCGAGCCGGGCTTCCAGGCCGACCTCCTGTCGTTCGTGCTCTTCGACGGAGAGTTCGCCACACGCCTCGTGGCCCTCGGGCGCAAGGACGCGCACTCGAAGGCGGAGGCCATCCATCGGTTCTTCGACGTGTGAGCTTCAGCTCCCCGGGACGAAGTCGAGCACGCTGCCGTTGATGCAGTAGCGCTGGCCCGTGGGCGCCGGACCGTCCTCGAACACGTGGCCCAGATGGCCGTCGCAGCGCGCGCAGTGCACCTCCACGCGCACCATCCCGTGCGAGGTGTCGCGGTCTTCGCCCACGCGCCCCGGCTCGATGGGCCGCACGAACGACGCCCACCCCGTGCCCGACTCGAACTTGTCGCGCGAGTGGAAGAGCGGCGCGCCGCAGCCCCCGCAGTAGAACGTGCCGGCGCGGTGCTCCTGCCAGAGCTCGCAGCTGTAGGCCGGCTCGGTGCGCTGCGTGCGCAGCACCTCGAACTGCTCGCGGGTGAGGCGCGCGCGCCACTCGTCTTCCGTGAACGTCACGGTGGAACCCACGGGCGGCGGCGGGTTGGTCACGTAGGAGATGGGCGTGGTCGGCCCGGGCCACGCGCCGCTGGCTGCCTGAGGCTGCTCCACGGCGCTGGGCTGCTCGTTGCGCGCGGAGCCGCAGGCGCTCAGCACCACCGCTCCTGCCCAGCCGATGAAGTGCCTGCGCTGCATGGGCCTCAGGGGAAGCGCCTCGGCGCCATGGTGGTGATGAACGCGGCGAGCGCGGGCCACGGCATGTTGGGCGGCAGGTTCACGATGGGAAGGTCCTGCCCGAACTCGCGCCGGCGGCGCAGCTCGCGGATGCAATGCAGCGGGTTGCCGCTCACGGTGAGCGCGTCCACCAGCTCGGGCGTGACGGCGTCCTTCGCTTGCGAGCGGGTGGCCGGGTCCTTGTACAGCCGGTCGATGCGCTCGCACTCCTCGGCGTAGCCCATGCCGGTGAGCATCTCCTTGTAGTACTCGCCCATGCCGCCGATGTAGAACGAGATGATGTCGCGGGCCTTCTCGGAGGCCATGCGGCCCGTGAGCGGGATGGCCGTGGTGAACGGCGCCGTGATGATCTCGCTCGCGTTGCGGCCGGCCTTCTCGGCCCCTTGGGCGATCCACTCGCGCCCGCGGCCCAGCTCCGTGTAGGGCCAGAAGATGGGCATCCAGCCGTCGGCCAGCTCGCCGATGCTGCGGATGGCCTGCTCCTTGAGCGCGGCCACGTAGATGGGCACCTTCCGGCGCGTGGGCTTGTTGTCGAGCGTGAACTTGCGGTAGTCGCCGATCTTGGCGCCCGCCTGGTCGAGCGGCGTGCCGTCCAGCAGGGCGCGCGTGACGCGGATGACGTCGCGCGTCTGCGTGAGCGGCTGCTTGAACTCGCGCGCGTGGAAGCCCTCGATGACGCGCTTGCCGCTGGTGCCGATGCCCAGGATGACGCGGCCGTTGGAGAT
>CAZEAA010000677.1:970-2458 GCA_964510015.1 uncultured Sandaracinaceae bacterium | reverse complement strand
GCTGGAGCAGCTCGACAAGACCTCCTACGACCAGCTGCTCGGCATCATGGCCCGCAGCTGGGGCCGCATCGGGCAGGAGGTCTTCCTGCTGCAGGGCGACGACATGCGGGAGCTGGAGGACCCGTCGGAGAGCGTCGGCTCCTCCACCATGCCGCACAAGGTGAACCCCATCGACTTCGAGAACTCCGAGGGCAACCTGGGCATCGCCAACGCCATCCTCGGTCACCTCGCGAGCAAGCTGCCCGTCTCCCGCTTCCAGCGCGACCTCACCGACAGCACGGTGCTGCGCAACCTGGGCGTGGGCCTGGCGCACGCGCTGCTGGCTTATCAGGGCACCCTCAAGGGGCTCAGTAAGCTCGAAGCGCGCCCGGACCGCATGGCGGCCGACCTCGACGACAACTGGGAGGTGCTGGCCGAGCCCATCCAGACCGTGATGCGCCGCTACGGCATCGAGAAGCCGTACGAGAAGCTCAAGGCGCTCACGCGCGGCAAGCGCATCACCGCGCCCGAGGTGGTCGAGTTCATCCGCGGTCTGGACATCCCCGACGCCGAGAAGGCGCGCCTCGAGCTGCTCACCCCGGCCACCTACGTGGGCAACGCCGCCGATCAGGCGCGCCGCGTCTGACACCCGTTCGTTAGGAGAACAGCATCATGGTCAGCGACATCTTCGATCCCGCTCAGTGGGACGTGGTCCCCGGCTTCGCCTTCGAGGACATCACCTATCACCGCGCCAAGCACCAGGGCACCGTGCGCGTGGCCATCAACCGCCCCGACGTGCGCAACGCCTTCCGCCCGAAGACGGTGGACGAGCTCTACGAAGCCCTCGACCACGCGCGCCGCTGGAGCGACGTGGGCTGCGTGCTGCTCACGGGCAACGGGCCGTCACCCAAGGACGGCGGCTGGGCGTTCTGCAGCGGCGGTGACCAGCGCATCCGCGGCAAGGACGGCTACAAGTACGAGGGGGCCGAGGCCCACACGGCGGACCCCGCCAAGCTGGGGCGCCTGCACATCCTCGAGGTGCAGCGGCTCATCCGCTTCATGCCCAAGATCGTGATCGCGGTGGTGCCCGGCTGGGCCGTCGGCGGCGGTCACTCGCTGCACGTGGTCTGCGACATGACGCTGGCCAGCGCCGAGCACGCGGTCTTCAAGCAGACCGACCCGGACGTGGGCAGCTTCGACGGCGGCTTCGGCTCGGCCCTCCTGGCGCGGCAGATCGGTCAGAAGAAGGCGCGCGAGCTCTTCATGATCGGCATCAACTACACCGCGGAAGAGGGCGCCGCGATGGGCATGGTCAACAAGGTCGTGCCGCACGCGGACCTCGAGAACGTGGCCCTCGAGTGGGCCAAGATCATCAACGGCAAGAGCCCTACCGCCATGCGCATGCTGAAGTACGCGTTCAACATGATCGACGACGGCCTGGTGGGCCAGCAGCTGTTCGCGGGCGAAGCCACGCGCCTCGCATACATGACCGACGAGGCCATCGAGGGT
>CAZEAA010000677.1:0-960 GCA_964510015.1 uncultured Sandaracinaceae bacterium | reverse complement strand
GCGTTCCTCGAGAAGCGCCCGCAGGACTACTCGAAGTTCCCCTGGCACTACTGATGCCGGTCTGACGCCGGTCGAGCCCGCCGCGGAGGAGAGCCAGCGCCTCCTCCGCGCCGCGCATCAGAAGACGCCGTTGGTGATCTCGAGCTCGTAGGGGTCGCAGTCCGGAGCGGAGGTGTCGGCCCAGCGCACGCGGACCATGAAGTCTTGCGTGTCGTTGCCGCACGAGTTCAGCGTGCCGTCCGCGGCCGCGCACGGGCACTGGCCGCGGCGACCGGACTGGTTGGTGTTCACCCCCCACGTGGTGTCCGTGTAGCCCGTGTTCCCGTCGCAGAGCACGGTGCTGCAGCCGCGGAAGACGTTGAAGCGGTAGCGGTTGCCCGGGTTCTGCAGGAAGCGCACGCGCACGTTGAAGTTGTCGCACGTGGCGTCGCCCGAGTCGGTGGCCGTGAACCGGTACCAGACCTCGCGCCCGGCGGGCAGCGCGTTGTCGCTGACGGTCACCGTCTGGCCCATGCCCACGTCCGACACCGCCGCCAGCGACAGCGCGTTGGCGCACGTGTCGCCGGTGTTCAGGGTGGGGGTCACCGCGCACTCGCAGCCGTTGCCGGGGTCGCGGTCGATGTTGAGGTTGGTGAACGGGCAGCAGATGGACGTCATGCAGAGCGGACCTGCCGGGTTGCCGTTGCACAGGGCCTGCGCGTCGCCTTCGTCCACCGTGCCGCTGCAGTTGTCGTCGGCGAGGCCGCAGATCTCGGCCTCGCCGGGGTTCACGTCCGGGTTGGCTTCGTCGCAGTCCGTCTCGGCCGGGAAGGTGTCGCCGTCGACGTCCACGGTGCCCGGCACGCAGTGGAGCCCGGTGCAGAAGCTGCCCTGCGGGCAGGTAGACGACGTGAAGCACCGCGGGTACTCGACGCAGCCACCGTTCTGACAGAAGAAGAACGGCTGCGCGCAGACCACGCC
>CAZEAA010000676.1:0-2460 GCA_964510015.1 uncultured Sandaracinaceae bacterium | reverse complement strand
GTCGGTGAGCTTCTTGGCCAGCTTGTGGCTCAAATCGATGGGGAGCGGCATCAGCGTCTTGGTCTCGCTGACCGCGAAGCCGAACATGAGGCCCTGGTCGCCGGCGCCCTGCTCCTTGTCGAGCCCCTTGCCCACGTCCACGCCCTGGCTGATGTCGGGCGACTGCTGCTCCACCGCACACAGGATGGCGCAGGTGTCGGCGTCGAAGCCCATCTCCGAGCTGGTGTAGCCGATCTCGCGGATGGCCTTGCGGATGACGGTCGGGTAGTCGACCACGGCCTTCGAGGTGATCTCACCGGCGATGATGGCGTAACCCGTCTTGACCATGGTCTCGCAGGCCACGCGGGCGCGCGGATCCTGAGCGAGGATCGCGTCCAGCACGGCGTCGCTGACCTTGTCGCAGACCTTGTCGGGATGTCCTTCGGTGACGGACTCGGAGGTGAAGAGCTGTCCAGCCATGATGCGTATCTACCGGGCTCGAGATGAGCGTAATGAGCTCAGCGAGCTCGGTTTCGGGTGGGAAGCGTGCGGAAAGTGACCGCCCGAGGCGACCTGGTCAACCCGCGCGGAACTGGCCGCGCGCCTCGAGGGCGTCCATGACCCGCTTGACGGCCTCGTCGATGCGCATCTTGTCGAGGCCCACGGCCACGTCGGCGTGCTCGGGCCGCGTGAAGCCCTCGAAGTCGCCCTCGGGGCGGCGCTGCTTGCAGAGCTCGGGGTCGGTGTCCACGAACACCTGCACCACGCGGTCTTCGCCGATGTGGTGACGCAGGCGCTCGCGGTCGCCCGGCGTGTAGGCCGGGAACGCGCAGACGGTGACGAGGCCGGCGTCGGTGCACGCCTTGCACGCGGTGATCATGGTCTCGAGCGACTCGCCCGTGGGGTCCACCACCGTGGCCGCGCGACCGAGGTCGAAGAGGTGCCGCTCGATGGCGTAGGCCAGCGTCCAGCGACCCGAGCCCGGGAGCCCCGTAAGCCAGATGGTGGCGCCCTTCTGGCCCAGGCGCTCCACGCGCTCACGCGGGCTCACCTGCGTCTTGGGCATCATGCTCGATCCAGCGCGCAGCTCGGCCAGCGCCGCGTCGAGCCCCTGCGAGGCCTCGCCACGCTCGCCCGCGATCATGCCCGCGCCCACCGTGCTGTTGGTGAGCGAGTCCACGATGATGAACGCGCCCGTGGCGCGGTTCTGCCGGTACGGGTCGAAGTACACCGCGCGCCGGCACGCGAGCGTGACCTTGCCGATGTCGTTCAGCCCCAGCGTCTCGGCCGGCACGTTCTCGAGCGAACCCATGTCCACCTTGAAGTGCAGGTCGCGCACCTCGGCCCGCACGTACTGCGTGGTGTGCTTGATCAGGTAGCTCTTCTCGCGGTCGAGCGGCGTCTCGTTCATCCACACCACGTACGCGTCGAACGTACGCCGCACCTGCGGGAGGTCGTGCGCGTGCACCAGCATGTCGCCGCGGCTCACGTCGATCTCGTCCTCGAGCCGGATGGTCACCGACTGCGGCGTGAACGCCTCGTCCAGCTCACCCTCGTACACGTCGATGGCCTTCACCTTCGACGAGCGCCCCGACGGCAGCGACACCAGCGTGTCGCCCTTCTTCACCACGCCGCTCGCGATCTCGCCCGCGAAGCCGCGGTAGTCGAGGTTCGGGCGGATGACGTACTGCACCGGGAACCGGAAGTGCTCGAGGTCGCGGTCCTGCGCCACCGGCACCGTCTCGAGGTGACCGAGCACGCTCTGCCCCTGGTACCAAGGCGTCTTCGGGCTCTTGGTGACGCAGTTGTCGCCGTTCTTCGCGCTCACCGGGAAGCAGGTGATGGTCTTGAACGCCAGCTTCATGCTGGCCGCGTAGGCCTGGAAGTCCGCGCTGATCTGGTCGAACACCTCTTCTGAG
The DNA here is from genome assembly GCA_964510015.1 of uncultured Sandaracinaceae bacterium. Classification (GTDB taxonomy): domain Bacteria; phylum Myxococcota_A; class Polyangia; order Polyangiales; family Houyiibacteriaceae; genus JADJJE01. Next base: position 562 of record CAZEAA010000676.1, on the reverse strand, counting down.
AAGTCCACCAGGTCCATCTTGTTGATGCACACGCAGAGGTGCGGGATGCCCAGCAGCGAGGCCACGAACGCGTGCCGCCGCGACTGCTCGAGCACGCCCTTGCGCGCGTCGATGAGGATCAACGCCACGTTCGCCGTGGAGGCGCCCGTCACCATGTTGCGCGTGTACTGCACGTGCCCCGGCGTGTCGGCGATGATGAACTTGCGCTTCTCCGTGGCGAAGTAGCGGTAGGCCACGTCGATGGTGATGCCCTGCTCGCGCTCGGCGGTGAGGCCGTCGGTGAGCAGCGAGAGGTCGATGCTGCCGTCCTCGAGGCGCTTGCCCTTCTCGAGCGCGGCGAGCTGGTCCTCGAAGACCATGCCCGTGTCGTAGAGCAGGCGGCCGATGAGCGTGGACTTGCCGTCGTCCACCGAGCCGATGGCCACGAAGCGGCACAGCTCCTTGCCCCGGTACTTCTCGAGGTAGCCCTCGATGTCCGCCGCGATCAGGTCCTTCTCGTGGAAGTCCGACATCAGAAGTAGCCTTCCTTCTTCTTCTTCTCCATGGAGCCGTCCTCGTCGGA
>CAZEAA010000675.1:0-2467 GCA_964510015.1 uncultured Sandaracinaceae bacterium | reverse complement strand
GCGTGGACCTCTTGGCGCTGTCGGTGGAAGAACGCGCCGCCCAGGGCGTCTTCCTGGCCTTTCAGTACCCGGTGTCCATCCCCGGCGTCAGCAACCTCTACTTCATGCGCGCGGCGCTCAACAGCATCCGCAAGCAGCGCGGGGAGGCCGAGCTGGACGCGCCCAGCTTCATGCGCATCGCGCGGGAGAAGGCCAAGCTGGTGGAGCTCAGCCAAGACCTGCTGAAGCGCTCGGTGAACGACGGCTTCAGCGGCGGCGAGAAGAAGCGCAACGAGATCTTCCAGATGGCGCTGCTCGAGCCCAAGCTGGCCATCCTCGACGAGACCGACTCGGGCCTCGACATCGACGCGCTGCGCGTGGTGTCCGGCGGCGTGAACGCGCTGCGCGACCCGTCGCGCTCCATGCTGGTGATCACGCACTACCAGCGCCTGCTGGACTACATCGTGCCCGACCGCGTGCACGTGCTGGTGGACGGCAAGATCGCGGAGAGCGGCGACGCGGAGCTGGCCAAGACCCTCGAGCGCGACGGCTACGCCGAGCATCGGAGCCCGGCAGCATGAGTGACGTCCAGGTAAGCCGTGACGACAGCGTTGCGCTGCTGCGGCACCCGCCGGCGAGTCGCATGGAGGCGGCCGCGGACGTGCCCACCCTGGCGGCGCAGCGCGCGGCAGCCGAGCGCGAGCTGCTCCTGAGTGGCCTGCCCGGTCGCAAGGACGAGGCGTGGCGCTTCACGTCGGTGCGCTCGGTGCTCGAGATCACGCCCGAGGCGCCGGCCGACCTCTTCATGCTGGACCGCGTGGGGGCTAGTGCGCGCGAGCTGTTCCCGAACGCCGGGATGGTGCTGCCCATCGTGGACGGTGTCCCGTTGGTCACGGCCGTGTCCACGCTGCCCGACGGCGTGCAGCTGATCGCGCTCGACGACGCGCACCGCGCCGGCGTGGCCGCGGAGCCCGTGGTGCTCACGCGCGAGCGTCACTTCCGGGCGCTCAACACGGCCCGCTTCGAGCGTGGTGCGCTGCTGCGCATCGCGGGAGAACAGCAGGCCGCCATCCACTTGGTGTACCTGAGCACGGGCACCTCCGTGGCGCACGCGAAGCTCCACGTGGAGGTCGCTCCTGGGGCCAGCGCCTCCGTGGTGGAGCATTTCGTGGGGCAACCGGGCGCGAGCGTTCGGACGAGCCAGCCCGTCGACGACCCGCGCAAGGACGTGCTGCTCAACGCCGTGACCGACGTGCGCGTGGGCAAGAACGCAGAGCTCGAGCACGTGCGCGTGCACCGCAGCGCGCAGCACCTGCTCGGTGAGGTGGCCGTCGAGGTGCACCGCGACGCGCGCTACCGCTCGCGGGTGGTCACGCTGGGCGGGCCGCTGATGCGCCTCGGGCTGCACGTGGCGCTGGTGGGCGAGGGCGGCAGCGCCACGCTCGAGGGCGCCTATCACGTGGACGGGCGCGATCACGTGGACCACCACACGCTGGTGGAGCACCGCGCGTCGCGCTGCGAGAGCCGCGAGGACTACCGCGGCGTCATCGACCAGCACGGCACGGCGGTGTTCGACGGAATCGCGTGGGTGCACCGCGCGGCGTTGGTGAGCGAGGCCCACCAGCAGAACCGCAACCTGCTGCTGACCGAGACGGCGACGGTGCACACGAAGCCGCACCTCGAGATCGACACCGACTCGGTGGTGGCGAGCCACGGCGCTACGGTGGGCTCACTGGACGAAGACCAGGTCTTCTACCTGCGCTCGCGCGGCCTGCGCGACGGCCAAGCGCGCGCGCTGCTGACCTTCGCGTTCGTGCGTGAGCTGCTGGAGCGTGTCTCCGACGAAGCCACGCGCACGCGCGCCATGCAGGACATGGCGGCGCGTCTGCCCGATGGCGCCGGCTTGCTGGAGCTGTTTCAGGAGGTCCCATGAGCAGCCTGACCGACGCCAAGCTGCACGCCCATGAGCACGGGAAAGAGAGCCGCCGCGTGACGGCCCCGGCCACCCTGGTCTTCGACGTGGAGCGCGTTCGGCAGGACTTCCCCGCGCTGCACCAGAGCATCGGCAAGCACCCGCTGGTGTACCTCGACAACGCGGCCACGGCGCTCAAGCCGCAGAGCGTCATCGACGCGGTCAGCAGCGTCTACGCGGTGGACTGCGCCAACATCCACCGCGGCGTGCACACGCTCTCGCAGCGGGCCACGCAGCGCTACGAAGACGCCCGTGACAAGGCGCGGCGCTTCCTGAACGCGCCCAGCGTGGAAGAGACCCTCTTCGTGCGCGGCACCACCGAGGGCATCAACCTGGTGGCGCAGTGCTACGCACGGCCACGTCTGCGCGAGGGCGACGAGATCCTGATCACCGAGCTCGAGCACCACAGCAACATCGTGCCGTGGCAGATGGTGGCGCGGGCGACCGGCGCGAAGCTGGTGGTGGCCCCCATCAACGACGCAGGCGAGGTCACCGAGGAGGCCTTCGCCAGCAAGC
>CAZEAA010000674.1:0-2469 GCA_964510015.1 uncultured Sandaracinaceae bacterium | reverse complement strand
TCGCAGGTCTGTCCCAGCGGAGCGGGCGTGATCACCGGCACACCCCCGTTGCACGTGCCCGTCGCGCACGCGTTGCCAGCCGGCTCGTCGGTGTCGTCGTCCGCGCTCTGCACGGCGCCCGCCGAGCAGCTCACTTGCTGACAGTCACCGGCCGTCTGTGCGCTCTGCGGTGCGGGGCCGTCCGGCAGCGCGGTGATCACGCAGCTCGAGGCCACGCAGGCCACCTCGGTGCACGCGGACTGTGGGCAGTCGGCCGCCACGTCGCAGCGGCCGCTCGCGCCGTCACCGGAGCCCATGTCGTCCGGAGTGTTCGTGCTGCCCCCACATCCGGAGAGCCCCGCGCAGAGCCCGAGCATCACAACCCAAACCGCAACCCAGGACTGGCGTGCCATCGCGTTCGACCTCTTCGCCGAAGGACTTCGCCGCCTCCGGGCACCCCGGCACGCGCGATCGGCTAGACCGTCAGACTGCACGAATTCACCCCCCGCGACAATAGCGCCAACTACGGAGGGTGGCGCCTGTCACGGGGGATTTCACCAGCCGTTGACGCCGCCACCGGGGCCGGAGTCGCTGCAGTACCACTGCAAGTACTCGTCGTCGTAGGCCCAGTCCCAGTTGCTGGAGCCGTCCGGCATGATGTTCTCGTTCAGCAGGTAGAGGACGCAGCCCGCTCGGAAGTTGCCGTAGTAGGTGCGCTCCGTGCTCGGATCGTTCCAGCCACTGCAGTACGAGTCGAAGACGCTGTCCGAGACCGTCTCCGACCAGGCCTCGCTCCAGCTGAACGGTGAGGGGTGCGAGTTGTGGCACGCCGTGCACGTGCTGAAGGTCGTCACGTTGGTATAGGCGTACGCCGTGGTGTTGGCGGTCAGCGCCCCGTTGTCGAAGCGGTTCCAGCGCCGTCCGCACAGGCCCCCGCTGCACTGCGCCACGTAGCAGACGTTGTTCCGCCCGGAGGTCTGGGTGGTGCAGACGGTCCCGGTCGCGTCGTTGAGGCAGACGTTCGAGCCTTCGCTGCACGCCTGACACTGCGAGTCACACGGATTGCCGAAGCCCGAGCAAGCACCGCTCTGACACCACGAGTTCGAGGTGCAGAACAGGCCGTCGTTGCACGAGGTGAAGTTGGCCACGTCCGGGCAGCTGTTCAGCGACTCGTTGCAGGTCTCGCACTGGGAGTCGCACGGATTGCCCGTGCCGCCGCAGGTGCCCGCGCCGTTGCACGTGTCCGTGGCGGTGCAGAACAGGCCGTCGTTGCAGGACGTCCCGTTGGCGAGGCTGGTGATGCTGCACACGTTGCCCGTGCAAGCGCGACCCTGGCACTGGTTCCCGGTGGGGCACTGCGTCACCGTGGTGCAGTCCACGCAGCTGCCCGAGCCGTTGCAGTAGTCGCCGCTCCCGCACGCGGTGTTGATGACGCTGTTCGGGTTGCTGGGCGTGCCGGCGGTACACACGTCGTTCGTGCACGCGTTTCCGTCCACCGGGACGTCGCCGTTGTTGATGGTGCTCATGGTGCCGCCCGAGCCGTTGCACTCGGCGGTGCGGCAGTCGCCCGCGGTCTGGCTCGGGAGGTCCGTGCCAGAAGCGGCGTTCGAGACGCCGCACGTGTTGCTCGTGCAGGTGAACGTCTGACAGAAGGTGCTCGAGCCGCACTGACTGGCCATGGTGCAGTCCACGCAGCTGCCCGACCCGTTGCAGAAGTCGCCCGAGCCGCACGCGGTGTTGATGGCGAGGTTCGGGTTGCTCGGCGTGCCGGCCATGCAGACGTCGTTGGTGCAGCTGTTGCCGTCCACCGGGATGTCCGCGTTCGTGATGGTGCTCATGGTGCCACCCGAGCCATTGCACTCGGCGGTGCGGCAGTCGCCCGTAGTCTGACTGGGGAGGTCCGTGCCAGAAGCGGTGTTGCTGGTGCCGCACGTGTTGCTGGTGCACGTGAACGTCTGACAGAACGTGCTCGTGCCACACTGCGACGCGCTGTTGCAGTCCACGCAGGTGCCCGCGCCGTTGCAGAAGTCGCCGCTCCCGCACGCGGGGTTGATGGCGCTGTTCGGGTTGCTCGGCGTGCCGCTCGTGCACAGGTCGCTGGTGCAGCTGTTCCCGTCCACGGACACATCCCCATCCGTCGCCGTGTTCACGGTGCCGCCCGAGCCGTTGCACTCCTGGGTGCGGCAGTCGCCCGCGGTCTGGCTGCCGGCCGGGAGGTCCGTGCCCGCGGCGGTGTTGGAAGTGCCGCAGGTGTTGCTGTTGCACGTGAAGGTCTGACAGAACGTGCTGGTGCCGCACTGGCTGGCCATGGTGCAGTCCACGCACACGCCCGAGGCGCTGCAGAAGTCGCCCGAGCCACACGGCGTGTTGGTGGCCACCGGCGGGTTGCTCGGCGTGCCGCTGGTGCAGAGGTCGCTGGTGCACGAGTTCCCGTCCACCGGGATGTCGCCATCGGTGGCCGTGTTCACGGTGCCGCCCGAGCCGTTGCAC
>CAZEAA010000673.1:0-2483 GCA_964510015.1 uncultured Sandaracinaceae bacterium | reverse complement strand
GATCTCGCCGGTGGGCATGCGCCGGAAGAAGCTCGGCCCGAGCTGGTGCACCTTCTCGATGATCTCGTTGCGCAGGTCGAACTCCACGTCGCGACCCACGTTGAACACGTAGACGCGCGAGCGGATGCGCACCACCCACATGAGCGCGGCCAGCGCAGCCACGGCCAGCGCGTAGTTGCGCACCACCGTGAGCTCTTGGTCCACCAGCGCGTCGATGGCGTGCTGCAGCAGCCACGGGATGCTCTTGTCGACCACGTTGGTCAGCACGAGGAACACGCCGCCGATGGCGAGCGGCCGCCAGTAGGGACGCAGATAGGACCCGAGCGTCTTCTCCGACGTCTTCGTCGACGGCTGGTGGGGGGGCGCGTCCAAGGCGGGAACCATGGCGCCGCAGCGGATTAGCGCAAGGGGTCCGTGTCGTCTCCTGAAACACCCGGGCTTCCGCTCCGGAACCGGTACGGAACGGCCACTGCCTGGCGGGCCACCGAGGCCAGCAGACGCTGGATGGCCGACGTGAGCTGGTGGAGCCCACTGCCCCGCTCCACCGGGGCGTCATCGCCTTCGGTGCCGTCCGTGGCGGGCGTGCCGGGCAGCGCGATCTCCAGCAGCGTCACCCCCGGGCTGTCGAAGCGGCGACGCACCTCGGGCTGGATCTCGGCCAGCAGCGCCTGCATGGCGTCGTTGTTGGCCAGCACCGGGCAGCGGAAGCGCCAGATGTCCCGCTCGCGGGCCGCGTCGGTGAGGCGCCGCAGCATCAGCCCGCCGAGTCCCAGGCCCTGGGCGTCGTCCACGATCGCGATGGCCGGCTCGGCCACGTGCGGGTCGTCCGCGCACCTCACGAAGCGCGCCACGCCGAGGCCGTGCTCGCGCCCGTGCGTGTCGCTCTCGCCGGCCACGAGCGCCACGTGGTCGACGCCGTCCACCTCGGTCAGGTAGGTGAGCTCGCTGTCGTGCAGCTCCTTCTTGCCGGTGAAGAAGCGCGCGTAACGCGACTGCGGACCCAGCCGCTCGAAGCCGTCCCGCAGCAGCTGCTTGTCCTCGGGGCGGATGACGCGCAGGTGCACCACGCGCCCGCCGGCGAGCGTCTCGTACTCATCGTAGTGCTCGTCGAAGCGCACTCGGCGAGCATACCCGCCCCGCTCCGGCCCCGCATGGCCCTCGCGACCCGCCTGGCCGCGCGGCGCGCGACGCGAACACGAGACGTGAGCGAGACGGAACGACGAGACGCCCCGGAACGTGTGTTCGAGGGCGTCTTCGTGAAGAGCGACGGTGCCGTGCGACCCCGAGGGACCGCCTGCGCGCTTGCGTCAAGGGCGAGTTCGCGCTCGCCGCCGTTCAGCGCTGCTTCTTGGTCTCGCGCAGGCGCGACTTCTTGCCGGCCAGATCGCGGAGGTAGTACAGCTTGGCGCGACGCACGTGGCCGCGAGCCTGGACTTCCACCTTCTCGATGCGCGGCGAGTTGAGCGGGAAGATGCGCTCGACGCCGACGCTGTACGAGACCTTGCGGACGGTGAAGGTGGCGCCCGCGCCGCCGCTCTTGCGGCGAATCACGACGCCCTCGAACACCTGGACGCGCTCCTTCTCACCCTCGCGGATGCGGTAGTGGACGCGGACGGTGTCGCCGGGCCGGAAGGGGGTCAGGGTGCGGGCCTGGGAGGCGTCAATCGCCTGGATGAGAGGGACAGCTTTGCTCATGGTCTACCTGCGTCTCGCGGGACAACGTGCCCGGTGGCGTTGGGGGTCGCTGTTTAGCGTGATCCCAAGGGATGTCAATCCAATAAGAAACTCATGACTCGCCGAAGAGACGGTCGAAGATGATGGCCGCGGCGGCGCGCACCGAGAGGTGGTTGTAGTCGCTGCCCGCGCGGATGGGCGCCAACACGGCGTCGGCCCCGAGGACGGTATCATTCGCGAGCCCGTGGCCGGTTCCATAGAGGATCAACGTGGGCACCTCGGGCTCCTCTCGCAGCAGGCGTGATCCCTCGGCGAACGAGAGCACCGGCTTGCCCTCGGGAGCGCGGGCCCCCGTGGCCCACACCCGCGGCGCCCGGCCCTCGCGCTGCTGGATGTCCTCGATGGCCTCTTCGATGCTGCGCGCGATGGTGATGAGCCGCAGGGCCTCGGCGCGCTGCGGGATCCGTCCGGCACCGGCGGCGCCCGGTTCCCAGTGTCCAAGGATGCGCTCGATGATGGCGTGCTGGGCCGTGATCGGGGTCACCAGGAAGTAGCCCGAGAGCTGATACGTGCGCGACGACCGGGCGATGTCGTGGACGTCCAGGTTGGTCACCGACGTCGACACGCTCGCGCCTTCGCGATCCTTCACAGGGTAGTGAACGAGCGCGCAGTAGACCCGCCGGCTCACGAGGGTCCCTCGCCGCTGGGGTCGGAGCTGGCTTCGGCGAGCTGGGCCAGCTCGGCCTTCACCGAGGCCACCAGCTTGGCGAGGTCCTTGTCCAAGGTTCGCCCCTCGAGCAGATCCGGGC
>CAZEAA010000672.1:0-2485 GCA_964510015.1 uncultured Sandaracinaceae bacterium | reverse complement strand
GATGAGACTATTGGCTTGCGCCTCGCTGACCTGCTTGCTCGCTGTGACGGGCTGCGCCAACGCCCACACGATCGAGACCCACGAAGACTCCGGCGTGAGCTTCATGGACGGCGACGTGGTCCCCACGGACGAAGGCACTCCGGATGGCGACGTGACCGAGGACGGTGGCGGCGCCCCGGACCTCGGGCCGCTGCCGGACGGCAGCGTGGACGTCGGTGTGGTGGTGGACCTCGGCATGGATCAGGTGCCCCCGCCGCCCGAGTGCAACGACGACGACGAGTGCGACGACGAGAGCGTGTGCACCGAAGACTCGTGTGAAGACGGCGCGTGTGTGAACGACAACCCGCTCGCCACCTGCGAGCGCTTCGAGGGCGCCCAGTGCGCCGGCGACCTGGCCACGGAGTTGCTGACCATCGACCAGACCTTCTGTATCCCGGGCTTCGCGGTGAACCTCCCCAACGTGGGGGACGTGTCGCTCTGCCAGGGCATGCGCTGCGATCCGTCGGACACCAACGACGGGTGCCTCATCACGTTCGAGAGCACCGGGATGCCGTCGACCGAGCCCGAGCCCAACGTGCTCCGCGTCGCGGGCCTGATCACGCGCATCGGCGGCTCGGTGCCGTTCACCGGAACCGTCCCCGCGCCGGGTGGCGGCGGCACCATCAACCTGAACTGCCGCGTGGGCTTCATGGTCGGCTCCGGCCTGCCCATCTCCGCGGACCTCGCGCTCGCCGAGCAGATGATGTGCGGCACGGAGCGCGACATCACCGCCGAGGCCGACGTGGACCTGTCCATGCTCTCGATCCGGCTGACCGGCTCGGGCATCAACGCGATCATCTGCGGGATCGCGAACAGCCTGCTCGCGGGCCAGGTGAGCACGCTCCTCGGCCAGGTCGAGCCCACGCTCGAGCAGGGCATGAATCAGGCGCTGAATCAGCTGGACTGCGGCACCTGCAACAACCGCTGCGCCGCCGACCTCACCTGCGTCACGCCGTGAGTCGCTGGACTAGTACCCCGGCGGCGCGCTGGTGAGCGGCAGGTCCGGCATGGGGAGGCGCTGGCCGCTCGCGCTGCGGGGATAGGCCCAGAGCAGGTGACCCCAGGCGAGGCTGCCGCGCTGCAGGATCAAGCGCTGGGCCGGATCGAAGCTGCCGGGCGGGTTCATCAGCGCGTTGTCCCGCACGAAGCCGTCGTGCAGGTAGTCCCCCAGCTCGCCCGCCATGAGCACGCCGTCACGCGGGCGGGCGTCGGCCTCGCCCAGCACCCCCCGCCGCAGGAACCAGGAGAGGTAACCGCCGGCCTGACGCGGCTCAGCCGTGTCGCTGAGCACGTCTTCATCCGACGAGAAGAGCCCCATGCGACCCGGCCGGTCGATCAGGTCCCGCGCGAAGCCGCCGCTGTTGCAGCTGTCGAGCGCCAGGATCAGCGTGCCCGCGCGCAGCCCCTCGAGGGCGGCCGAGAGCTCGTCGTCGGTCACCACCCCGTCGCGCAGGATCAGCGTCTCGTCGAAGGCGTCGAGCTCGCCCGTCGAGCTGGGGGTGCGGGCCACCTGCCCGCCGTGACCCGAGTAGAAGATGACCACCACGTCCTCCGGGCGCGCCTGCTGCACCAGCGAGCGAGCGCCAGAGAGGAACGCGTCGCGCGTGACCTGCGCGTCCGTCAACAGCGTCTGTTCGGACTTCGCTTGCAGGTGGCTCGCCGTGAACGCCTCGCCCAAGAGGCGCGCGTCGTCGGCGCAGCCATATAGGTCGCCCTGGCCGTCGTACTGGGTGATGCCCGCGAACAAGCCCAGCACTCGGCCGCCTCCGTCCGGCCCCGCGAGACCGTCCGGGCGACTGCCATCGGGCGCAAGCCGAGGCGGTGGCCGCAGGCGACTGCGCACGCGGAACAAGCCGGCGCCCTGCCCGCCATAGGCCATGACCACCAGCTGGTAGACGCCGTCCTGCGCGGCCGCGAACGTGACGGTGCTGTCGAGCCCCCGCTCCGTCCCGTCGGGGCCGAGGTCGTTGGCGTCGTCGTTCGCCCAGCGCTGACCATCCGGGCCGATGACCATCGCCAGCGTGTCGAACGCGGTCGAGGTGACGCGCAGCGTGACGATGGTGCCGGCCTCCACCTGGAAGTGGAGCCAGCGCCCCGGCATCCCGAGCACGTTCGGCGTACCCAGGGTGGACTCCTGCACGCGGTCCAGCAGCAGCGTGTCACCGCGCCCGGCCGGGTCCTCGTCGCGCACCTCGAGCGTGAACGCACCCAGGTCGTTCGGCCCGGCCGTGGTGGCGCGAAGCAGGTACGTGCCCGCCACCTCCGGCACCAGCTCGAGCATGGCGTCGAGCGTGTCGGGGAAGGCGTCGTCGTTGGCCGCGCGAAACCCCGCGGGCCCGGTGAGCTCGAGCAGCGGGTCCACCTGTGCGGAGCGCATGCGGATGCGAACACGGCGACCGGGCTGCAGCTCGAGGCGATAGAGGGCGAAGCGCTCGCCCCCCGCGAG
>CAZEAA010000671.1:0-2485 GCA_964510015.1 uncultured Sandaracinaceae bacterium | reverse complement strand
CCCCCAGCGCCACCACCTCGCCTTCCTCGTCGGTGAAGCGCGGCGGAGCGTCGAAGACGAGGCCGTCGTCGTAGAGCCCGGCGTCGAGCCCGGCCAGGATCCCGTCCAGAACGCCGTCCAGGGCCTGGTCCGGCGCCTGCCCGGCGGAGCGCACGTGGGCGCCCCACTCGCGCAAGTGCGCCTCGGCTCGCAGCGCCGCGGCCACCTCGCGGTCGAAGCTCGCGTCCTTGGCGCGCTCGGCGGCGAGCCAGGCACGATCCGCCGCCGAGGCCTGCTCGAGGCCGCCCTCGTCCAAGATCGCATCCAGCCGCGCGCGGCGTGGGGTGGCGTCGCTCATGCTCCACCTCCCGCCGCGAGGGCCTCGGGTTCCACCAGGTCGCCCAACAGGTCTCGCAGGCGCCGTCGTGCCTCGTGGATGCGCCAGGCCACAGTGCCCTCGGCGCAGCCCAGCGCGTCGCCTGCGTCCTTGTGGGACATCCCCTGCAGCAGCACCAGCACCACCGCGCTGCGCAGCGAAGGGCTCAACGCGTCGAGCGCGGCGCCCACCCTGCCGTACAGCTGGGCCTGCTCGAGGGCGCGCAGCGGGTCCACGCCCGCGCTCTCTGCGTCGGCCACCGGCTCGGGCAGCTTGGGGTCGTCCACGTCGGCGGCGGCGTGGCGGCGGTTCCCGCGCATGCGGTTCAGGCACACGTTCACGCAGATGCGGTAGAGCCAGGTGGAGAGCTTGGCCCGCCCGTCGAACCGTGGCAGCGCCCGCCAGGCCCGGATGAAGCTCTCTTGCACGGCGTCGTCGACCTCGGCGCTGGCCCCCAGCAGCTGATGGGCACACGCGGCCACGCGCCCGTGATGCGCACGCACCAGCTGCGCGAACGCCCGGCGGTCACCGGACTGCGCCAGGGCGAGGAGCTCCATCTCGGTGCGCGCGTCTGCGTGATCCATGGTCCGACGCTCGGGCGGGATGAGGTGCTCCCCAGAGGCAGCACCCACTTCCGGCGTCGAGGTGGTCGAAACGTACGCAAACACGGGAGCTAGGACAACTGCTGGGTACACAAAGCTTGGGCCCACGACGCTTCATTTTGACCGCAGCCCCCGCGCCAGGTTTAATCCCGGTGTGTCCACCGACGAGAAAGACCGCCGCGGAGGCGACCGTGCCCCGATCGAGCTCAAGGTCGAGTACAAGCGCCTGAACTCGTTCTTCGCGGATTACACGAAGAACATCAGCCGCGGGGGCACCTTCATCCGGACCGAGCGCCCCCTCGGGATCGGCACGGAGTTCAACTTCAAGCTGTGCGTGCCCACCCTCGCGAACCCGCTGGTCCTGCGCGGCAAGGTGCAGTGGACGGTCATCCCCGAAGAGGTGGTGGACGACGGCGAGCCCGGCATGGGCATCGGCTTCGTCTACGGGAGCGAGTCCGAGCGCGAGCGCATCGAGGCCGTCGTCGAGACCCTGATGGTCGACAGCCTCGGCAACGTCATCTACGAGAAGCTCATGGGCAAGCCACCGCGCGGCAGCTTGCTGCCCGGCAAGTAGCCGCGCCGTAGCCCGTCACAACGGCAGCGGCATCCCGGGGGGGTCGTATTGTGCGTTGTCGTTCCGGTCGAGGAACACGGGGTTCACGAACCCGATCGGCTGCCCGCCGCGCACCAGCGACGCGAACGGCTGCGGCGCGGTCGGGAAGGTGATGGCATCGATCGCCCCGTCGCTGTTCGCGTCCGCGAGCGTCGGGAGCACGAAGCCCGCCTCGGCCGTGATGAAGCTGTCGGCGGTCACGCCGGTGACCTCCAGCACGGCGTCGTAGCGCAGGACGTCGGCGCTCGAGGTGCTCAGCGAGTCGGCGGGGTTCTCGGCCGTCAGGTCGATGGTGGCCACGACCTCGCCACCCAAGCGCACGCGCAGCTCGTCGACGGGGACCCACGGCGGAGCCGCCACGCGCACGCGCACCCACGCCGAGTCGGTGCCGATGGTCAGCGGCGTCTTGCCGGGCTCCCGGCAGTTGGTGCCCACCGCGTCGTCGCAGACCTCGATCCACACGAACACGCCCAGCGCGCCGGCCAGGCCCCCGCCCTGGATGAGCCCCACCAGGTCGTCCCCCGACAGGTCGGCCAGCGTGCTGCTGGTGGCCATCACGTTCACCGGGAAGCCCGCCTCTTCGTTGTAGATGCGGTGCGAGTCGCTGTTGGCCGTGCCGGTGGGCAGGTTGCCGCCCGGCGCCTCGCGCAGGATGGCGTGCCAGTCGCGGTTCTGCGTCACGTACTCCTGCATGTCCTTGAAGTTGATCACCTCGAAGGCATCCACGTCGAAGGGCGTGGTGCCCATGCCGCTCGCCACGTTGCAGGCCGCGTTCATCGCGAAGCTCAGGGTCGCGTCGAAGCCGCACGAGTCGAGGTAGCCCAGCCAGATGGTGGGCACGCGTGAGCCCCGCGCATGGTTCAGCTGCACGATGCGCTGCGCGGGCCCGGGCATGGCGCGCAGGCGGTCGTAGAC
>CAZEAA010000670.1:0-2488 GCA_964510015.1 uncultured Sandaracinaceae bacterium | reverse complement strand
CCCGAGAGCCCCACCAGCGGGCGCAGCCGCGGGCGGCCCGCGCTCGCGCTCGGCTCCTCGCCGCTGAAGTCGGTGAGGAAGTACACGACCGTGGTGCCCACCGCGAACACGCCCGCGGTCAGGAAGAAGACGTCGGCGATGCGCGCGCTGCGCTTCACGTCTTCGCGGATGCGGGCCATCTCGTCGTAGGCCAGCGGGTTCACGGCGCGCTGGTCGCTGCGCAGCCGCAGGGCACGGATGCCGAAGCCCATGCCCACCACGGCCGCCGCGCCGGTCACGGCGACACCGCCGTAGAACAGCCCCGGGGCGATGCCGCGGTCCTCGATGACCGTCTGCTCGATGGTCGTCTGCTCGATGGTCGTCTGTTGGGGCTGCTCGAGCGTCACGCTCACCTCCACGCGCTGGCGTGCTGCCACCTCCACCTCGCGCACCACGGGGATGTAGCCATCGGCGCGCACCTCCACGCGGTGGCGTCCGCCGGGGATGGGCACCTCACCGGGCGCGGTGCCGACCACGCGCCCGCCCACCCACACCTCGGCCTGCGTGTTGCTGGTCACCACGATCACCCCGAGCAGGTTGCGCAGCGAGCGCATGGTGGCCTCCACGGTGGGGCGGTCCTCGGCGTCCGGCGGCGCCACGCTCAGGTACTGCTCGTAGTACCGGATGGCGAGGTCGTAGCGGTTGAGCTGCTCCTGGCAGCGCGCGATGTTGTAGAGCGTGTTCGGGCGCATCGCGAGCGCGTAGCTGGCCTCGAACTCGGTGATGGCCCCCTCGCAGTTCTCGGCGCGGGCCAGCTCGAGGCCTTGGGCGAAGCGCTCGCGGGCCTCCACCATGCGCGGGTCCTCGGCGCGCGGGGCGTCGTCGGTGGGCACGAGGGCGCCATCGCCACCCGGCTCCGCTTGGGCCAGCGCGCGTTTGGGCCCACCCAGCACGAGCAGCGCGAGCATGAGAACGAGCCGCAGCGGCGGCGCCCAAGGTTCACTCGAAGTCATCGCGGAATCCGTCCATCGGGGTGGGAGGGGTGTCCATCATCGCGGCCTCCACGGGCGACGCGGTGTGCGCCGTCCCCGTCGTGCCGCCCATGCTGCTGCGGGGTCGCCCGCTGCTCGGCTGGAGCGTCATCTCGAGGCGCGCGTCGGAGTCGAAGACGATCATCCGCTCGAGCGTCTCGTGGCCCTCGAGCTCCATCCGCACCCGCACCGGGTCGAGAGAGCGTGGCCGCGGGCTGTCGAGCGGGTTCGGGAACTCGCGATCGTCGAGGAAGATGCGCGCACCAGCGGGCTGCACGGCGATCCGCACGCGCACCTCCGGGCTCTCCTCGGGCGTGGCGGGTTCGCGCACCACCGCGGTGGGCGCCTGGCTGGGCTCGGGCGTCTCGATGACCGTCGGAGGCGTTCCGTCGGCGGGCGTGGACTCGGGCGCCGCGGGCCGCTGCAGCCACAGCACCAGCGCGACGGCCGAGAGGCCGAGCCCCGCGAGCACGGCCGGCAGCCGCAGGCGGGAGCCACGCGCTACGTCGGCCTCCATGCGCGTAGCAGCCGCTGGCGAGGTGACCGGCTCGGGCAACGCGACGGGCCGCGACACGGGCGTCGCGGTGCGGGCCGAGACCGACTGCGGAACCGCCTGCGGAACCGCCTGCGGAACCGACTGCGACGGACGACCCTCGTGCCACGCCGAAGGCTGAGCCGGAGAGTCTGCTGCCCCCGCCATGCCTCCCACGGTGGGCGCGGCCGACGGGCGCGCTTCGGTCAGGGCGGCGCGCTTCGGGGCGGGCTTGCCCGGCACGGTCCCCTCGAGCGACAGGCGCGTGGTGGGCACCGGAGCGGCGATGCGCGGGGCGTCCTCCACGTGGCGAAAGGGCGCGAGGGCCAGCGCCAGCTCGGTGACGCTCTGAAAGCGCTCGTCCACGTCCCGCGCGAGCGCGCGGCGCACGATGCCGTCCATGGCGCTCGGGAGCTCGGGCCGCAGCAAGAGCACCGAGGGGGCGTCCTGCGTGACGATGGCCACGATCAGCATGGGGAACGACTCGGCAGAGAACGGCACCTTCCCCGTGAGCATGCGGTAGAGGATGACGCCCAGCGCGTAGACGTCGGTGCGGTGGTCGGTGCTGAGCTTTCCCTGCGCCTGCTCGGGCGACATGTATTGCGGCGTGCCCATGGCCATGCCCGTGCGCGTGAGGCTCGGCGCCGTCTCCTCGGGCTCGCGCATCTTCGAGATGCCGAAGTCGAGGACCTTCACGAAGTCCGCGTTGCCACCGCGCGAGATCAGGAAGATGTTCTCGGGCTTGAGATCCCGGTGGACGATGCCCTTCGCGTGCGCCGCCGCGAGCGCCCCGCACACCTGGTCGAGGATGCGCACGGCGCGCCCCAGCGTGAGGGGCCCCTGGTCGATCAGGGCCGCCAGCTCGCGTCCCTCGAGGTGCTCCATGACGATGAACGGAGACCCGTCCGGCAGGTCGCCGAGGTCCGTCACGTCCACGATGTGCTCG
>CAZEAA010000669.1:1367-2511 GCA_964510015.1 uncultured Sandaracinaceae bacterium | reverse complement strand
CCTCTGCGACCATTGGGAATCCCGAGGAGCACGCGAGCCGGATGATTGGTCGGCCGGTGTCGCTCGTGGGCGAGAGCGGCGCGCCGCAGGGCTCGCGACGCGTCGTCGTCTACAACCCGCCCGTCGTGAACGCGGAGCTCGGCGTGCGCGCGAGCTACCTGAAGACCGCCGTGCGGCTCACAGCGGATCTCGTCGAAGCGGAAGTGCCGACCATCGTGTTCGGGCAGAGCCGCAACGGCGTCGAGACGATGCTCAAGTACCTGCGCGATCGCCTCGCCAAGAAGCAGATCGATCCCGAGAGCATCCAGGCCTATAGCGGTGGCTACCTGCCCGAGACGCGCCGACGCATCGAGGCGGGACTACGCAGCGGCGACGTGCGCTGCGTGGTCAGCACGAACGCGCTCGAGTTGGGCATCGACATCGGCTCTCTCGATGCCGTGGTCTGCGCGGGGTACCCCGGATCGATGGCCGGCCTCTGGCAGCGCTTCGGGCGCGCGGGGCGACGCAAGGGCGAGTCGCTCGCGCTGCTCGTCGCGTCCTCCGCGCCCGTCGACCAGTACGTCGCGCTCGATCCCGAGATCGTGTTGCGCGCGGCCATCGAGCACGCGCGCATCGATCCCGACAACGTCGAGATCCTCATCCAGCACCTGAAGTGCGCGGCGTTCGAGCTGCCCTTCTCGGAGTCGGACCCGTTCGGCGACGTGCCGGCGGATGCCCTGGCCGATGCGCTCGGGTTCCTGGCCGAGCACCAGGTGGTGCACCCGTCGCGCGATGGCCGCGGCGAGCTGGTCTATCACTGGGCGGCGGACAGCTACCCGGCCAACAACGTGTCGCTGCGCAGCGTGGGCTGGGACAACTTCGTGATCATCGATCTCGACACGGACAAGACCATCGCCGAGATGGACTGGCGCAGCACGCACACCATGCTGCACGTGCAGGCCATCTACCAGCACGACGGCGGGCAGTATCAGGTGGAGCGGCTGGACTTCGAGAACCACAAGGCGTTCGTGCGCGGCGTGGCACCGGACTACTACACCACCGCGCAGACCCACACGCGCGTGAGCGTGCTCGAGCAGGACGACCAGGCCAGCGTGCGCCTCACCCCGGAGGTGCAGCTGTCCGCCGGGCTCGGCGACGTGAGCGT
>CAZEAA010000669.1:0-1357 GCA_964510015.1 uncultured Sandaracinaceae bacterium | reverse complement strand
CTACTACACGACGGCGATGACGCACACGAAGGTCACCGTGCTGCACGTGGACGAGAGCGCGTCCGTGAAGCTGCAGGAGAGCTCGTTCGAGCTTGCGGCGGGGCTCGGTGAGGTGAGCGTCGTGGAGAAGGTCGTCGGCTACAAGAAAATCAAGTTCCACTCGCACGAGAACGTGGGCTACGGCGACGTGCACCTGCCCGAGATGCAGATGCACACCACGGGCTTCTGGCTCACGTTCCCGGAGAGCTGGGTGCAGTCGCGCCCCGAGCCGCGCGCGGCGGTCATCGACGCGCTGCGCGGGCTGTCGAAGGCCATGCACACGGTGGCCAGCATCGGCCTGATGGTGGACCCGCGCGACCTGGGCAGGACCCTGGGCGACAAGACCGACGCGGACGGTCCGCCCAGCAAGGGCGTGGGGGGCGGGCCCGGCTTCGACCCCACCATCTTCCTCTACGACTACGTGGCCGGCGGCATCGGGCTCGCGCCGCGGCTCTTCGACGAGCGCGAGGTGCTGCTGCAGCGCACGCGCCGCTTGGTGGAGGCGTGCGACTGCCGGTCGGGCTGTCCCGCGTGCATCGGCCCTGACGCGGGCGAGAGCGATGAGCAGGGCGAGCCCATCGCGGGGGTCATGCCCACCCGCAAGGAGATCGTGCTGGAGGTGCTGCGGTCCGTGGGCGTGCTCTCGCTGCACTGAGGAAACGGCGTGCGCCGACGCCCCGAGCGGGGCGCACCCTTTACTTTCACGACCCGCACGACTACCCACAGCACGTGTCCTCGCTCCGCACGCGTCTCGGCCGGCTGACCGCGCCCCCCACGGGCGGAACGTCGCCGCTGCCCGACGCACCCGCGCCCATGACGCCCACACCCGCTGCGCAGCCACAAGAGCCCGCGCGCAGCGTGCAGGGTGATCTCGAGCGCCTGCGCACCCGCGGCAGGGCACGGCGCAGCGCTCCCGGCTGGGAACACGCGGCTCGTGGACCGCGCGTGAGCGAGCTGCCCGGTGTCACGCACATCACGGAGCACGGAGAACTGCACGTGGTCGAGCACCACTGCGAGCGCACGGAGCGGCACGGGGCGCGCGCCATCCACACCGCCCGCAGCGTGGACCCCGACGTGGTGGCCACGTTGGCGCTCGACCCGCAGATGCGTGGGCTCGACTTCTCGCGCGCGCTCTACATCGACACGGAGACCACGGGCCTGATGGGGGGCACCGGCACCGTGCCCTTCCTGATCGGCACCGCGGCGTTCGAGGGCGAGCAGCTGGTGGTGCGCAAGCTCATGCTGCGGCGCCTGGGCGAAGAAGCGCCCATGCTGCACGCGCTGGCCGAGCGGCTGCGCGAGGCGACCTGCGTGGTGA
>CAZEAA010000668.1:0-2514 GCA_964510015.1 uncultured Sandaracinaceae bacterium | reverse complement strand
GTGCAGGAACGTGTGAACCTGCAGGGTGAGCGCCTGGGCACCTGCATCGACGACCCAAGCGATGCGAGGGAGGTGGCGCGTGCAGAGGTCGTCGAGCAGAACCTCATGCTTTCGAGCATCGCCTTGGACGCCCAAGACGTCTCCACCGACCCGAAGCGTCGCCTGCGCCTCTCGGTCGGAAAACTGGAGCAGCGCCTCTGCGCCGGGTCGCACCGCGCTGGGCAGCGCGCCACTTGCCGACGTCCAACGAAGGCGAAGGCTCTCGATCTGGCCGTAGGGAACCTGATCGAGCTTCACGTGTCCTCCCGATAGAGCCGGAGGACAGCCATGCGGTGGGGGCGGTCCAGCGGGCCGAAGTGCAGGACCGCTTCGTTTCCAGCCTTGGGCAGTGGCAGCTTGAGCTCGGCCCCCAGGCGGTGCATGCGCCCGCCGAGGACCACGTGGACCTCGTGGTTCGCAAGCGCTTCGATGGCGATGCCGCTCTTCAAGACTCGTACGCGGAGGACCGGTGCGTCCTCGGCGTCGGCGAGAACCGGCTCGACAACGTGACGGAGCACGACGCTGTCCTTCGTGACGTCGAGCATCTTGTGCCAGACGGCCCGGGTGCTGACCGCAGATGCCCCAGCCGCATCGTCGATCTCGGGGTCCCAGCGGTTCACCTGCATGTAGATGAACGACGCGCGCGGGCTCGCGATGCAGAACTGACAACTGCCAGCGGTCACGTCGAACGACGAGCCGCAGTTCGAGCAAGAGACGACGCGATCGGCCGCGCGACGGAGCGCCTCGGCCCACTCGGCCATGCTCGGTCGCGCCACACGGTCCTTTCGACCAGCTTCGAAGGTGCGCTGGAATAGATCGCGAATGGGCTTCGAGAGCACAAGGTGTCGCGCGATCCCTTCGCTGGTGCGGTTCGAGTCGTCCGCGGTGTCCTCGATCCACGGTAGCTCGCCGCGAAACGCGAGTTGCTCGCGATCCTGGTCACCGTCGTCATCCCAGCCGCCCTCCTCGACGTAGTCGCCAAGGAACGGATGCTGCTGCGTGAGGACCCAGAACGCCAGGACGGCGAAAGAGTAGGAGTCGGAGAGGGTCGAGACTCCGGCGCGTCCCGTTACAACCTCTGGTGCACCGAAGCCAGGCGTGAAGATCCCGGGCGCGTTCGCCGAAAGGTAGTCGAGGTTGTCGAGGTCGATCAGCCAGACCTCGCTCGCCTCGGCCGTCTCCGAGATGAACACGTTGTTCGGCGAGACGTCGGCGTAGACCAGCGGCACGGAGTGCAGGCGCGCGAGTAGGCCCGCCGTGTTGGCAAGCAGTTCGAGTCGCCGCCCGAGGCCACCGGACGATTGGTAGAACTCGCCGAGCTTCAACGTCCCCGGTTCGGCGATAAGTGTCCTCATCGGCACCATGCCGGTGAGCAAGCGCATCGTGTAGCCAACGTGGTCGCGCAGCATCGACAGGGGCTGTGCGAGATGAAGTTGGGCCAGCGGCAACGCGCGCACATCCTCGATCCGTCGGCGAAGCGCGGCTTGCTTCTGCGCGTCCGGCGAGAGCGCGATGCCAGGCGCCTTGGTGAGCTGGCCCCAGAGCTTCTGGATCGAGCGGGCTTCGGGCGCAGGTGGTGCGTCTCCCACCGCGCCGATCAGCTTCACGGCGATGTGCGGGCTACGAGTGCGGAGCACGACCCCCTGGCCGCCTCGTCCGAGGGGCTGCTTCAGCAGGTGGTGGACGTTGCCGTCGTCGTCGACGACGTTGCTGGGGAAGTCGCTCATTCGGATGGCTCCGTCGTGGCGTCGCGCCAGAGCACGGCCACCGTCTTGTCATCGCGATGCCGAGGCGTCGGCCAGTCACGAAGCTGCTTCGCGATGGCGCGGGTCCTCGCCGTAGCGGGGCGGGGCCCGTAGTTCGTGACGAGGAAGTTCAGGAAGTCCGCGCGCTTCTCCGGCAGAAGGTCGTCGGCCACGCCGTCGGTGGCGAGCAGGATCGACGCAGCCCCCGTGAAGTTCGGCTCGAGGTGGAGCCTCCACTCGCGAACATCGGAGGCGATGCCTAAGCCCGTCGTCGCGTTTCCGAAGCGCTCAGCAGCGGGCTCGAGCGTCACCGTCCCCTTCGACGTCTTCAGCATCACCAGGCCGTCACCAAGTTGTGCAAGCAGCAGGCGTCCGTCCTTTGTCACGACCGCGAACAGGCAAGTCGTCGCGCTCTCGTCGCGACCCGTCTGGTGTACGCGCATGTTCCACAGAGCGTGGATCAGCCGCAGGAGAAGGTCAGGCGGGGCATCCGGACCATCGGCCCAGTGGCGAACAGCGTCAGCGACAGCGCGGCATGCCGCGCGCGAGCCGACGGCAGAGTTCGTGCGGCTCCCCAGCCCATCGCAGACGACCGCAAGCGCAGTTCCGCGCGCGAGGCGACTCAACCAGGCATCCTCGTTGGGCCGACCCTCCTTGCGATGTTCTGGGCCTCGCACGCAGGCCCCCATGGTCCTCCACATTACCTTCATCCTCACACGCGATCGAGATC
>CAZEAA010000667.1:0-2519 GCA_964510015.1 uncultured Sandaracinaceae bacterium | reverse complement strand
GAGCTGGCGCGAGAAGGGCGGCGTGTTCCTGCCCATGTACCAGCGCGAGGCCATGTGGATCGCGTTCAACGGCCCGAGCCACCAGCCGCGCGCCGTGCAGGTGGCCGTGGGCAAGGTGTGCGCGCTCACGGGCAAGCCGTGGTCCAACACGCTGGGCGACCCGAAGAAGAAGGGCGGTCAGAACTACCTGGTGACCCCGCCGCAGCCGTGGCTCGACGGGATCTGCGCGGGGCATGGCACCATCAAGCAGTTCGTGGCCATGCCGCTCGGCACGGGCGTGACCGTGGAGGGTCAGGTCACCGGTGAAGAGTCGGTGGGCGGCCTCCAGCTGCAGGTGTTCGACGCGAAGCCCGGCCGCTTCCCGGACCTCCCACCCGTGACGCGCGAGCTGCGCCAGTACGCCAAGAGCTTCCCCGCTGGCGCCGGCGCGCTCGAGGAGTTCGCGTCCAGTGGCATGACGGGTGCCGTGCCGCCGCCGAGCTGCATGGCCCCCATGAGCATGGGAGCGCCCGCGTCCGCGCCCGCCGCGGCCCCGCGCAAGCAGGCCATCATGGGCCTCGCGGCCGGCGGCAAGATGGAGCAGAAGCTCTACCCCGACCCACACGGGCTGGACACCTGGGACCTCACGCGCAGCGGGCGCTGCTTCGTGCACTTGTGCAACAGCGAGATGTACAGCGCCATCACCGGTGAGCCCGCGCCCGCCTCGCCCGTGGACGCGAGCAGCTACGCCGCGCACGGCTTCCCGTGGTACTCGCTCTACGACGAAGGTGCGCCCGCGCTGGACACGACCCCCACGCTGGCCGGCGTGAAGAGCCTGGGCGAGCTGGATGCGGAGAACGGCGTGCCGCCCGAGGTCGTGAACGAGTCCATCTTCGGGAAGGTGAAGCGGCTGGTGCGCGACGGCGTGTGGTGATCGCGACGGTGGTAGCGCCTGCTAGAGTGAAGCGAAGCTGGCTGGCGACAGCTGGCAAGCGCGCGGGTGTCCTGGCACATTCCGCCGCCATGGACGTCCTCGAGGTCACGCCCACCCTGGCCATCGGCGCCTACGCCAACATCCATCTCTGTGTCTATCGCGCCGGCCTGACGCTGGAGGGGCTCGAGGCGGCCAACCGACACCACCGTGACTTGATCGCGAAGCACCGGCGGACCTTCGTGCTGGGCTACGCGCAGCCCAACCAGCCGCTGCCCGCGGCGGACGCGCGCCAGCGGGCGGCCGTGCTCATCGAAGAGAACCAGGCGCACGTGGCGGCCTCCGCGCTGGTGGTGGAGGGCAACGGCTTCTCGGCCAGCGTGATCCGCAGCGTCATGACGGCGGCCTTCGCGCTCGCGCGCTACCCCTACCCGTCCAAGTGCGTGGCCACGGGCGCAGACGCAGGCACCTGGCTGGCCACGTTCCCAGAGGGTCGCGAGCTGTCCCCCGCGGCGGTGGCCGGCGCGCTCGCGCAGTTGTGCGCTGCTGCGCCCTAGTACCCATCCTGGGTACGCCTAATCCCCAGTTGATCGAGAAACTGCGCTAACGTCCCGGAACGGTGACGCAAAATCGGTCAATTTAATTACACACCGCCGGATCATGATGTTAGTGTACCGAATGTGCACATGCCGCGTATGGAGGCCGGCACATCCCCCCATCCGTCACTGATGCTCGAACGCGATAAGATGACCTCAACGTCTCTTATTGCGATAAACAGCTCGTGTGACCGACACAGAGAAGAGGAATACATCATGGGTATTTCCAGTGCGCTGACGCCCCGGTCAGGCTCTCCGGCCCTCTATGGCGTGGACTGCCTCGAGCAAATGGTGGAGCAGGAGGTTCGATCTTGGTATCGCACCTTCTATTACTGGTCACGGGGCCTCTGTCCCAAAGAAGAGAGTGGTGCGCTTCCAATTTTCAATTCGCTTTCTGAGGACTTCCGCGTGCTGCTCACTAGCGGAATCATGATGAACAAGTCGGAATATTGGGAGAGGCTTCTCTCCTTACATGGTGTCAGGCGCGGTGACGCCCCTTCTCAGATCGTGAACCTCGAGATGGTGCGGGTGGAGAAGGATCACGTTCTGGTGACGTTCGACCTGTTCAAGCGCGGCGTGCTCAAGAAGAAATTCGACACCGCGATCATGCGGCGGGCGACGCACATGCCCGGCGGCGTCGCGTGGGTCTACGTGCACGAGAGCGACCACGCTCTCGCGTCCGAGCCCGAGATTCGACGCTTGGACAGCGGCGCGCTGGTGACCGACTGAGCATGAAATCCCAACTCGAAGAAGGAGACACATTGTCATGGTGACGGTAGAGAACCGAGTCGGACGCCTCATCGAGGTCCGCCAGACGGGCAAGGTCACGGTCGAGGAGCTGCAGGAGAGCTTCCCCATCTTCCAGCGCATCCTCTCGTCCTCCACGGAGCGCTTCGTGATGGCCACCGACTGGCGCGGCATGCGCGTGCTGGACGCGAAGACCTCGGAGGCGCTGCTGGGGATCATGCGGGCCAAGAACGACCGCATCGAGCGGCAGATGCTGGTGATGGACC
>CAZEAA010000666.1:0-2529 GCA_964510015.1 uncultured Sandaracinaceae bacterium | reverse complement strand
CTTCCAGAACGTGATTCGCACCAACCTCACGCTGTCGCGCGTGTCCGTGGCCTTGACCGGGTTCGCGCCCTACTTCGGGTTCGAGCTGACCCTCGACTCCATCGGTGGACCCATCCCCAGCAACACGGCGTGGCCGCTCGACGTGGGTGCCACCGTGGACGGGGACATGCGCTACGACGATGACGCGGTTCATGCGGCGATGCGCTTGTCGGCCGGCACTGACAGCTCGGACCTCAACTTCGTGAGCGGCACGGTCGACGTCGAAGCGCAGGCGCGCGACGAAATCGCGGGCCGCTTCTCGCTGGTCGGCTTCCGCGAGGGCAACGCCATCGACGGGTGCTTCCACGCGTTCGATCCCGACCCGACCACCCGGTTGGAGACCGTCTCGCCATGACTCGTCCTGCATCATGCATGGCGCTCTTGGTGCTTGCCGGGCTGTTCGCGGCGCCGGTGCGGGCCCAGGCGCCGGTGGACGCGGAGCAGCCGTCGGACGAGCCCTCCCGCGAAGGGGCCATCGAAGAGGAGTCGCTGGAAGACCTGCTGGGCCTCGAGCTCGAGGACACCCTGGGCACCACCAGCGCGGTGTCGCGAACCGAAGAGAACGTCCTCTCGGCGCCGGCGTCGGTCACCTCCCTCGACGCGAGGGCCATCCGGCTGTCGGGCGCGCGCACCATCCCCGAGGTCCTGCGGTTGATCACGGGGGTACAGGTGCAGCGCGTGGCGCCCGGCAGCTACTTGGTGGCCATGCGCGGGGCCGGCGGCATCACGGGCAACAACGTGATCGTGATGCTGGACGGGATTCCGCTCAACAGCCCGGTCGACGGGTCGGTGGACTGGTCCACGGTGCCCATCCACCCGCGCGACCTCGAGCGCATCGAGGTGGTGCGTGGCCCGGTGAGCACCATCTACGGCGCCAACGCGTACACGGGTGTCATCCAGCTCATCAGCTATCGCGGCTTCGGCACCGTGCCGCAGGGCGCCGTCCGTGCCGAGGTGGGCGTGGACACGGTGGGGCACCCCGTCACGGACCTCGCCGGGGTCTACTCGCGCTCCGACGAGCGGTTTCAGCGGGCGGTGCTCGCCAGCGCGTCCTACGACTCGGTGTTCTCGGACGCGCAGGGCGGCACGCTCGAGCCGCGCATCTCGGGCGCCGTGCTCGGTCGCTTCGGGGTGACGCTCGACGCGGGACAGCTGGACCTGGAGGTGGCCGGCTCCATGGCGCACGGCTCGTCGCTCGAGCACTTCGTCCTCGAAGACATCGGCGAGCAGCGCCTGCTGGGCACGGCGCAGCTGCGCTTCCTGTCGCGTGACCTGCCGGGCGCGCTCGGCACCATCGGAGCCTTCGCCCGCACCCAGCTCCGCTCCATCCAGACCGATCGGGACGCGTACTCGGGCTTCTCGTACGACGGGACGCGGAGCGCGCGCACCAGCGTGGGGACGGAGTTCACGCTCGTCCCGCACGAGACGCTGACCACCACGTTCGGCGGGCAGTTCGACCTCGACCGCGTGACCGCACCCTACATCCATCCGGACGAGAACGGGGACTACCGGACCGGATGGGGTTTCTACGGGCGTTTCGCGTGGGACCCGACGGACCGCTGGTCGTTCACCGGTGCGCTGCGCGGCGACATCCCCACCATGACGGGGGATCTGGCCTTCTCTTATCGCGGGTCGCTCGTCTATCACACCGACGACCTGGCCATTCGCCTGGTGGGCGCCAGCGCGTTTCGCGCCCCCACCTACGTGGAAGTGGGCGGGCGCTTCGTGGACCCCGCCAGCGGTCTAATCCTGCTGGAGGGGCGTCCGGCGCTGCGCAATCCCTCCAACGATGGCGGCGAGCTGGCGCTCACGCTGTCGCCGCGGCCTGGACTGCGGCTCGGAGCGACCACGTGGTTCGGGCGCATGCGCAACCTGGTGGTGGAGGACTTCGCGCCCATCGTGCGCCGCACCTTCGTGAACGAAGACGGCTCGCGCTGGTTCGTGGGAGGCGACGCCGAGGCCGAGTACGCGCACAGCGACATGCTGCTGCTCTCGGCCTTCGTGAGCTACACGTACTTCGTCCCGCGCGACGACACGCAGAGCCCCACCGTGGGCACCGAGGACATCAACGCGTCGGTGCTGGCGGGTCTCATGGCGCGCGGGTCACTGCGCAGCGACCGCATGCGTTACGGCCTCTCCGTGGCGCTCGCCACCGGGCGCACCTACCTCATGTACGCGGGCGTCCCCACGTCCATCCTGAGCGCGAACATCGACACCAGCGTGCAGCTGAGCGCCACGCTCGAGCACGAGGTCGGTCGCGCGCTGCCGGTCTGGATCTCGCTGCGCGTGCAGGCCAACGTCCCACAACAGGCCGAGTCGCCGCTGCCGGGAGCGTCCCTCGCCGGCACGTCGTTCCTCCTCGGCGTCGAACACAGGAGGAACTGACGTGGACCGTCGCTGCTTCATCCTGCTGTTGGCCCTCCCGCTGTGTGTCGCGCCGCTGCACACGCGCGCCGACGCGTCCAGCGCGTCGCGCCTCTCGCCGGTCAT
>CAZEAA010000665.1:0-2530 GCA_964510015.1 uncultured Sandaracinaceae bacterium | reverse complement strand
GAGTTGGGCGGGCAACCCGCCCGTTCAAGCCCCCGACCGAAAGCAGCGCTGAAGTAGGCAAGGTAGAGCTGACCCTCCCAAGTGCCCATCGTCTCCTCGGGAATGCACTGGTGTTCTACTCCGTTGACGTTGCCGATCGTTGCAGGCCTGAACGCGCCACTGGTGCTGGATGCTGCGGCATGGTCCGAGAAGTGGTCGGCCAAGACGAACGCGGTTCGACCGTCCGCGCCGACCACGCCTGGCAGACTGAGCCCATCGCGCAGAGCGTCGAGTTGCCACTGTCCGCTGGCGGGGTCCAACACCATTGACGTCACCCGGGTCCCGGGCTCCATCTCGCGTTCGAGTGGGATCTCGAGGACAACCGGCTCGACGAGCCGTGCCTCCGCGCCCGCGAATCGTGCTGCGCCGAGTACCTCCAGCCGTTCGACGGGCAGTTCAAGTGTCGCGGAGGCCAGTCTCTCTCCCGGTACAACGCGCGGCGCGTTGTCGTCGCCCGTGCACGACACGCAGCCGAGCCCTAGGACCAGGACGGCATAGCCGCAAATGGAGACCAGAGTGCCTCGTGGGCTCTGCGAACGGACGCGCTGGCTCATGTTGTCTCTCCCATCAGTTGCGGGTCGGAGTCTAGTCCGATAGTGCCGTCCCTGGACGGAGAGTGTCAACGGGTTTGAGCCATGGCGTGGATGAAATCTATGTCGGGTTGTCGGTTATAGCCCGTGCCCCCGGAAGCACGGGCTGAGGGTTGGTGGCGGGCGCTGGGTTGGGCGCCATGAACTCGGCGTCACCGGCGCGCAGCAGCTTCTCGAGCGACTTCGGCGCAGTTGGGTCGAGAGGGTTGATGGCCACCACCGCAGGCGGTCTGCGGACCCGCGGCGGGCCTTTGACGAAGCGCTCGGGGTGGCGCGCGTAGCCGCCGTCGAGCGCGGCCTGGCGGACTTCGACGATGCCCTCCACGCGGGCGAAGAAGACGTCTGCGGGCGTGAAGAGGGCGAGGCCGCTGTGACGATGGTGGTTCGCGTACCACTCGAAGAACTCGGCGAACCAGCGGCGGGCGTGTTCGACATCTCGGAAGCGACCTGGGTAGTCCGGCTGGTACTTGATGGTCTTGAAGCAGGACTCCGAGAAGGGGTTGTCGTTCGACACGCGGGGGCGGCTGAGGCTGCGGTCGACACGGAGCTCGGCGAGCAGGTCGATGAAGCCCGTGGCGGTCATGGGCGCCCCGCGGTCGTTGTGGACTGTGATGGTCCCCGGAGCGATGTCGTAGCGTCTGATGGCCGTCGCGAAGAGCTGCTTGGCGAGGGCGCTGTTCTCGTGCTCGGCCACCATCCACGCGACCGGATAGCGGCTGTACAGGTCCAGCACGAGGTACAGGTTCAGGAACTTGCCCGGCGTGGTGGTGGCCAGCTTCGAGATGTCCCAGGTCCACACCTGGTTCGGGGCGCGCGCCTCGAGTCGCGGCACGGCATGCGACCGCGCCTCGCGTTGATTGCGGCGCTCTCGCGACTCGCCCAGCTCCGCGAGGATGCGGTACATCGTGCTGGGCGAGGCGAGGTAGCTGCCTTCGTCGAGCAGCTCGGCATACACCTGCCGCGGGGTCTGGTCCTCGAAGCGCTCGGAGTGCAGCGCCGTGAGCACCTGCTGGCGCTCCTCGGGGGTGAGCCGACGAGGACTTGGCGGGCGCGGACGCCGAGGGCCATGACGGCGTGGCGCGAGCCGACGCCGCGCCGTGCCACGCGGCATGCCCAGCACGTCGCAGGCATGGCTGAGGGGGATGATGGGGTCGCGTGCCACGAGCAACTCCATCAGCGCGTCTCGTCGTCCTCGAGACTCGGTAGCGCAACACCGAGAATCTCGTGCGCTTTTCCCGCAAGCTCAATCAGCTTCCGGGCCACCAGCAGCTCGTGCTCGAGCCGCGCCGTCTTGCGCTCCAGCTTCTCGATGGCGTGGTCGCGCTCGTCCTTCTTCGGCTTGGCCCCAGGCCGCCGTGTGTCCAGCCCCGCCTCCCCATGCTCTCGGAGCTGCTGCCGCCACTGGGTCAGGTGGGAGCTGTACAGCCTCTCCCGGCGGAGGAGCGCGGCTACCTCGCCGCGCCCGGTGGCGGCGTCGGCCTCACGCAGGATCGCGAGCTTCTCCTCGCGCGTGAAGTGGCGGCGTTGGCGGCGGTCATTCTCGGGCAGCGCCTGCACTTCGGTCTTCGGTTCGATCATCGGCTTCTTCGGCATCGGGAGACTTCCAGTCTCCGCCCTCGCTACACAGAATGGGAGCCCCTTCGTGGCTCACCCCTTACTGACACGGAGGGGGGCACACGACTTGGCGGAAAACTTTGTTGACAACCTCTACAGCCCTCGGAGTCGACACTCGACAAACAAATACCAGAGCCCATGTACGCTAAGGTTCACCGCGCCCAGGCCATGGCGGCCTGAGCTACACTACACATTGTCCACTTTCGCGCTTCCATTCCAGCGGGCGCCACTCTTGGCACTCTTGGCTAGCTGTGGGGAGAGTGCGGCCTGCTCGCGCTCTTCCCGGT
>CAZEAA010000664.1:0-2540 GCA_964510015.1 uncultured Sandaracinaceae bacterium | reverse complement strand
GAGATGTTGGCCTGCGGGGCGGGGAAGTTCGGCTCGTTGAAGCCCAGCAGCCACTCGCTGTCGTCGGGGATGTTGGCGATCATCGCGTCCGCGTCGAAGTTGCCGCCCCACACCATGGGCACGTACTCCACGTCGGCGGTGCGGTAGGCGCCTGCGCGCAGGTCTTCGTCGGGCTGATGCGCCCAGTTGTACCACCAGCTCACGCTGCCCTGGATGGCGGCCAGGTCGGCCTCCGAGTGGTAGCCGTAGGCGATGCCGCGCTTGCAGCCACTTCGGTTCCACGCGGAGTCTTGGCTGCCGTCGCGGCCGCCCTGGTCACGGATGCCGCTGTCGCCTGTGCCCCCGTCACCACCGTCACCGTCGCTGCTGCTACCGCAGCCAGCGATGATCAGGAGGACGAGGCTCAGCACATGGAGGGGGGCGCGAAGCGTCATGGGATCAGCCTAGCGCAATCCCCCAGACCTCTGTGTGTCGTGACTTATTCGGCAGGGGCCCGTGCGGGCCGTTGACACACGGTCAGTCGGATCGGTACAAGCGCCCTCGCAAGGAAGCATGAGGATAATGATGCATTCATCTCGTTGGGTTGGGGTCTCCGTGTTGGCAGCCGCCGTCATCGCCGGTTGCGGTGGGGGTCAGGTAGCGGCGCCGCCCCGTCCAGCAGTCGCGAACCCGACAGCATTCCCGCCGTGGACGCAGCCCGAGACGCTGGCCGTCTTCTCCGAGCTGTCGATCGACCTCGATGGGGTTCCGGGTGAGAGCCGTCCGGATGTGGAGTCCTTCCGTCAACCGCACCTCGACCTGGCGGAGGCGATGTTCAACACGCAGACCGTGGAGGAGTTCGTCCCGGCAGAGGACCAACCACCTCGAGGCATCCTCGTGGTGACTCACGTGCGTCGCTACGAGTACTCGGCTGGGGACACGATCTATACGTACCAAGACGTGCACCTGTCGCTCACCGTCGAAGTGAAGGTCTACGACCTGCGGGATGTAGAGCGGGGCTCGCGCGTGGATGGCCTCAGTCAAGGCACCGTTCCCGTGATGCTCACGGGAGACGCGCAGCCGCTCTCCCGAGCGCTCTTCGACTTGAGCATCGATGTGTATCAGCCCAACGAGAATCGCGCGGAGGTCTGGCGCAGCGACATCGCTACGGAGGTGGCGCGCCAAATTCTGGTGCAGTCGGCGCCTACCTTGCAGGAGGGTGCCGAGGCCTCACGGCAGTCGCGCGACGCCGTCGCAGACCCGATTGCGCAAGCCTCGAACTGACCCACGACGACCGGGACGGTGACTCGCGGTGCGGCTACAGCCGCGCAGCCAGCTCCGCGCCCTGCGCGATGGCGCGCTTGGCATCCAGCTCGGCCGCCACGTCGGCGCCGCCGATCACGTGCACGCCGCCGCGCTCGCGCTTGCCGCGCTTGCCCGCGCCCTCGGGCACCAGGTCGCGCACGGACACCTGCCCGGCGCAGAGGATGATGTGGTCCACCTCGATGAGCTCGGCCTTGCCCTCGCGACGGATGTGCAGGCCCTGGTCGTCGATGCGCTCGTAGGTGACCGAGTCGATCATCCGGACCCCGCCGCGCTGGAGGGCGATCTTGTGCACCCAGCCGGTGGTCTTGCCGGGGCCCGAGCCCATCTTCTTCGCGCCCTCGCTGCGCTGCAGCATGGTGATGGTGCGGCGCGGCTTCTCGGCGTGCGGCGTGCGCAGGCCACCGGGGCTGTTGCCGGTGGGGTCCACGCCCCACTCGGCGCACCAGGCCTCGAGGCTCATGTCGGGGTCTTGCAGCAGGTACTCGCACACGTCCACGCCGATGCCGCCCGCGCCGATGACGGCCACGCGCTGGCCCACGGGCTTCTTGTCGCGCAGCACTTCGTTGTAGCGCAGCACCTTCGGGTGCTCGATGCCGGGGATGCTGGGCACGCGCGGCAGCACGCCGGTCGCCACGATCACGTCGTCGAAGCCCGCGAGCTCTTGCTTCCCGGCGCGCGTGCCGAGGCGCAGGTTCACCCCCGTGCGCTCCACCTCGTACTGGTAGTAGCGCAGCGTCTCGCGGAACTCTTCCTTGCCCGGAATGGCGGCCGCCATGCGGAACTGCCCGCCGATGGCGTCGCTGGCCTCGAACAGCGTGACGTCATGACCTCGGTCGGCGGCCACGGTCGCGGCTGACAGACCCGCCATGCCGGCGCCCACCACGGCGATGCGGCGGCGCGTGGTAGCCGGCGTGTAGTGGAGCTCGCTCTCGCGGGCGGCGCGCGGGTTCACCATGCAGGTGGCGCGCTTCAGCGAGAAGGTGTGGTCCAAGCACGCCTGGTTGCAGGCGATGCACGTGTTGATCGCCTCGGGCTTCCCCGCGGCCGCCTTCATCACGAAGTACGGGTCGGCCAGCAGCGGCCGCGCCATGGACACGAGGTCGGCTTCGCCCGCCGCGATCAGCCCCTCGGCCACCTCGGGCGTGTTGATGCGGTTCGACGCGATCACGGGCACCGTCACGCTCATAGCCAACATGAACCACCCCGAGGAACTGTACGAAAAGTTTACATATTAC
>CAZEAA010000663.1:0-2542 GCA_964510015.1 uncultured Sandaracinaceae bacterium | reverse complement strand
GCACCGCGCGCTCGGGGGTCTCGAGCGTCTCGCGCGAGAGCTTGATGATGCGCTCCGCGATGGGCACCTGCAGCGCCGGGTCCTCGGTGATGGCCATCTGGCGCTCGAGGGCGTCGACCAAGCCCGGGTGGTCTCCGGCCGCGTCGCACAGCGCCACCAAGCGCAGCACGCTCGGCATGTGCTCGGGGTCGGCGTCGAGCGCTGCGCGCAGGGCTGCCGCGGCCTCCTTCTCGCGCCCGAGCTTGTCGAGCAGACCGGCCTGCTGCACGTAGAGCATGCGCAGCCCGATCAGGTCGTCTTCGCTCTCGCCGTCGGCCGTCGCGGCGAGGGCGCCGAGCACGTCCGCCAGCTCGGCCTTGTCGTCGTCGCCCAGCAGTGAGCGCAGCGCCTCGAGCGTCTCCGCGTCCCCACCCGCGTCGTCGCGCACCTTGCGCCACGCGTTGAGCGCGTCGGCCTCGCGACCGGGCAGCGACGTGAGCGTGCGCGCGATGACGCGCCGCAGCTCGGCCTGCCGCGTGGGGTCGGTCTCGAGCAGCAGCTTCTCCTGCATGAGCGCGACCCACTGCTCGGAGCGACCCGCGCGCGTGTAGAGCGGCGCGATGGCGTCCATGGCGGCCGCGTCCTTCGGGTCGAGCCGCAGGGCGTGCTCGAGGTGCGTGATGGCCTGCGCCTCGTCGCCCAGGCGGACGGCGCACAGCTCCGCCACGCGCCGCAGCAGCTCGCCGCGCGCTACGTCGTCCTTGGCCAGCTCAACGCGCCGCAGCAGCGTCTGCACCTGGCGGTCGTAGCGGTCGAGGCGCGTGTCCACGCGCTCCATCACGTCGAGCGCGAGCGTCTCGCCGGGCACGAGCGCGTACCACTGACTGGCCGCGAAGTGCGCATCCTCGTCTTGATTCAGGGGCTTCTCGCAGATCTCGGCGAGCGTGGACCACGCCCCCACGCGCGTCTCGAGCGCCTCGCGCTCGTCCTGGCCGCGCTGCTTGAGCAGCGGCAGCAGGCTCTGCCACGACCCGCGGGCGGTCATCAGCTCGATGAGCTCGTTGCGCACCGCCGCGTCGTTCGGCTGCAGGTTGCGCAGCGCGTTGAGCGCCACGATGCTGGCCTCATCGTCGTGCCGCAGGTCGCGGTGAACGCGCGCGATGCGCTTCAGCAGCACCGTCTGCGCCTTTTCGTCGCTCAGGTGACCGAGCTGACGCTCGAGCATCTCCACCACGTCGTCCCAGCGCTCGGCCTTCTCCAGCAGGCGCAGCAGCTCCACGCGCGGCTGCGACTCCTGCGGCGACAGGGCGCCGATGGCACGCCACGCCCCAATGGCGCCGTCCACGTCGCCCAGCTCCGCCTCGCAGAGCTGCGCCACGCTGTGCAGCAGCTCCACGCGCCGCGGCGTGTCCACGGCGCCGTTGCTCGCGCCGGCGTGCAGCAGGTCGCGCGCACCCGAGAGGTCGCCCGCCTTCCGCCGGATCTGCACCAGGATCTCGATGGCGACGGCGTTGCTGGTGTCCAGCGCGAGCAGCTCGGTCGCGATGATCTCGGCGCGCTCGAGGTTGCCCGCCGCGTGGAACTTCTTCACGCGGTCCTGCATGCGCGGGAGGCGCTCGTCGAGGGGCAGGGCGGCCATGGAGACCGACAGCGCGCGCTCTGCGTCGTCGTCGCGCCCCGCGTCACGATAGAGCCGCACCAGCGCCTGAGCAGCGTCCACGTCACCGAGCTCGAGCAGCGGCTCGAGGCAGTTGATGGCGTCCTTGGCCTGACCGGCCTCCACGTACGCTGTGGCCAGGTCGCGACGCCGCCGGCGGGCGCCCGTGCCGTCGGGCGCGCTGGCCACGAAGCCCACCCAGCGAACCGGGAGGAGGTCCGTGCGATTCTGCTCGGCCGCGATGCGCTCCAGGTAGTCGAGCGCCGGCTCGAAGTCGGGCGCCGCGTCGAGGGCCGCACCGGCATACGCGAGCGCGTGCTCGCCGCCCAAGAGCTGGGCCAGCTGGAAGAGCAGGTCGGCCGCCTCGCGACGCTCGCCTTCGGCGTCCGGGCCACCGCTGGCAGCGTGCTCGAGGCGCAGCGTGGCCAGCTCGTGCAGCACGCTCGCGTCGTCGGGGACGATGCGCAGCGCTTCCTGCAAGGACGTGATGGCGCCCGCGAGATCGTGAGCGTGCTCGCGCCGGATGCTGGCCAGCTCGCGCAGCAAGCCCACGCGGCGAGCGGCATCGGGCTCGGCGTTGGCCTCCAGCTGATAGAGCGGGATGGCGGCCTTGAGGTTCCCGGCCTCGCGATAGATCTCGCGCGCGGCGTAGATGGCGGACACGCGTGACGGGTCCAGCTCGAACGCCGCGCGGTAGCTGGCCACACCCTTGTCGGCGCGCTGAAAGTGCTCGAGCCAGACGCCCGCGACCTTCTCGTGCAGCTCGGCGATCACGCGCGGCTCACCCTGCAAGCGCGTGAGCGCCTGGATGCGCCGCTCGTACAGGTCGATCAGGCGACGCGCCTCACCCGTGTGCTGGAACAGCTTCTCGAGGCGCGCGGTCGCGTCGGCGTGCGTGGGCTGTCG
>CAZEAA010000662.1:0-2542 GCA_964510015.1 uncultured Sandaracinaceae bacterium | reverse complement strand
CGGAACGCGAGAGGGCCAGCCTTGCGGCCAGCCCTCGTCACGATTTCACGCTCTCTCGAAGCTCAGACGCGCTCGAGCACGGCCGCCGCGCCGAGACCACCCGCGGCACAGATGCCGAGCACCGCGGTCTCCTTGCCGGTCTGCGCCAGCTCGTTGGCCAGCGTGGTCACGATGCGCGCGCCGGTGGCGCCGAACGGGTGACCGATGGCGATGGAGCCGCCGTGCACGTTGAACTTGCTGTCGTCGATGGTGCCGACGGCGGTGCTGCGGCCGAGGCGCTCTTCCGAGAACGCCTTGCTCTCCATGGCCTTGGTCACGCTCAGCACCTGCGCCGCGAACGCCTCGTGGATGTCCACCAGGTCCACGTCGCCCAGCTCGAGACCGGCGCGCTCGAGAGCACGCGGCATCGCGATGGCGGGCCCGATCAGGAGCTGGTCGGTGGGGTCCACGCCCACGTACGACCAGCTGCGGAACGCCGCGAGGCCGGTGAAGCCGAGCGCCTCGGCCTTCTCTTCGCTCATCAGCAGGATGCACGACGCGCCGTCCGTGAGGGGCGTGGCGTTGCCGGCGGTGACCGTGCCGTCCTTGGCGAACACGGGGCGCAGCTTGCTGAGCTTCTCTTCGCTGGTGTCGCCACGGATGATGGTGTCCGCGTGGACCCAGCCCTTGCTGGTCTCCACGGGGATGACTTCGCTCTCGAAGCGGCCCGAGCTGACGGCCGCCGCCGCGAGGCGATGGCTGCGGGCCGCGAGCGCGTCCTGCTCCTGACGGGTGACGCCGTTGCGACGCGCCATCTTCTCGGCCGACTCACCCATGACCTCGCCGGTGGTGCGCTCGGCGATCTTCGGCATGGCCGGCAGGATGTCCGTGATGGGCATCAGCTGCGAGAGCACGCCCAGGTAGTCCTGCATGCCCTTGGCCTTGCCGAACGCCAGCGGCGCCAGCGCGTGGACGGCCTTGTTGGGCAGGGCCACGGCCGCGTTGCTGGTGCTGTCCGAGCCACCCGCGATCAGCACGTCGGCGTCGCCGCGCTCGATGGCGGAGACGGCGTCGGTGATGGCCTGCAGGCCCGAGGCGCAGGCGCGCGTGACGGTGTAGCCCTCGACGCCGGCCGGGAGCTTCAGGTCGAGCGCCACTTCGCGCGCGATGTTGGGCGACAGCGTGGGCAGGATGACGCCGCCCCACACGATGCCGTCCAGCTCGGAGCGCGGCACCTGGGTCTTGTCGAGCAGGGCCTTGGTGGCCACGCCGGCGAGCGCGATGGTGTCGAGCAGCATGAACTCACCGAAGGCGCGCACGAAGGGGGTGCGCACGCCGCCGATGATGACGGCGCGGCGGCCCTTCGGCACCTCACCGTTGCTGCTCTGGATCTTCTTTCCGGACGAGATTGGCTTCTTCTTGGCTGCCATGTTCATGCTCCCACTAGTGCGCCGCCGCAGACGCGCAGCACGCTTCCGGTGATGCCCACGGCACCCGGGGTTGAAAGGAAAGTGATGGCCTGCCCCACATCCTCGGGGTGGCCGCCTTGGCCGAGGGCGCTGAGACGACGCGCGCCCTCACGGATACCAACCGGCATGGCGCTGGTGAGGCGCGTCTCGATGAAGCCGGGTGCGATGGCGTTCACGGTCACGCCGC
The DNA here is from genome assembly GCA_964510015.1 of uncultured Sandaracinaceae bacterium. Lineage (GTDB taxonomy): Bacteria > Myxococcota_A > Polyangia > Polyangiales > Houyiibacteriaceae > JADJJE01. The sequence continues at coordinate 907 of CAZEAA010000662.1, read as the reverse complement.
GCGCCGCGAGCTGGGGGGCCAGGCTCTCGACGAAGCCCACGATGCCCGCCTTGCTGGCGGAGTAGTTGGTCTGCCCGCGGTTGCCGGCGATGCCCGACACGCTGCTGAGGCAGATGACCCGGCCGCCGTCGTTGAGCACGCCGTTGGCCACGAGCTTCTCGGTGATGCGGATGACCGCGCCGAGGTTCACGTCCACCGCCATGTCCCACAGCTGCGGCTTCATGTTGGCCAGCAGCTTGTCGCGCGTGATGCCCGCGTTGTGCACCACGATGTCCACGCCGCCGAAGCGCTCGTTGAGCTCCTTGCAGATGAGCTCGGGCGCGTCCGGGTCGGTGATGTCGGCCAGCAGCACGGAGCCGCCGATGGAGCGCGCCACCTTGCTGAGGGGCTCGTCGTCGCGCGGCAGGTCGAGGCACACCACGTGGGCACCCTCGCCGGCCATGATGCGCGCGGTGGACTCGCCGATGCCGCGCGCGGCGCCGGTGAGCAAGACCACCTTGCCCTCGAGGGGCTGCGTGGTGGGCGCGTCGCTGCCCTTGGCGTCGTTGCTGATGTGGAAGGGCTGACAGGTCACGAAGGCCGAGCGCGGCGAGAGCAGGAAGCGCAGCGTGGCGTCCAGGCGCGCCTCGGCGCCCTTCTCCACGAACACGCTGTTGCCGGTGGAGCCACCCTCGCCGACTTCCTTGCCGAGGCTGCGCGTGAAGCCCTCGAGGCCCGCGGCCGCGGCGGCCTCACTGTGCGTGCCGGCGAGCGCGGCCGGACGGCCGATCACCACGCAGCGACCGCCCTTGTTGAGGCGGCGCATGTACGGCATGAAGAACTCGTAGAGGCCCTTGAGGTCGTCCGGACCGCGCACGCCGGTGGCGTCGTAGACCATGGCGTCCACCTTCACGCCCTCGGGCGCCTC
>CAZEAA010000661.1:0-2545 GCA_964510015.1 uncultured Sandaracinaceae bacterium | reverse complement strand
CTACAGCCAGACCAAGTCGGCGCTGCACTTCGACCCCGCGCGCGGTCTGCCGAAGGCCCTGGTGAAGAAGCTGGTGAAGGCGCGCCTCGCGGAGATCAACGGGCACTGAGCGCGGCGCTCGGGACTCAGTCGCCACAGGATTGCCGCGAGGCCCGAGACCAGCGACGCTGTGCGGGTGCCACGACTGCTGCCTGCGATCCTGACCTGTGCGCTCGTCGTCGTGAGCTGCTGCGGAGGGGATCCCGGTGGCGTGCCGCTGGCCATCGCAGACGTGACCCCGATGGTGGTGGACACTCACGGGAGCTCGGTGGTGATCATCACGGGCACCGGCTTCACCGACGCCGCGCGGGTGTGGGTGGGCGGTGCGGAGACCGACCTGCTCACCGTCGCACCGGGAGAGCTGCGCGTGCTGACCCGAGCGGTGCCGGCCGGCGCGGCGCTGCTGGAGGTGGAGCAAGACGGAACACGGGTGCCCGCCGAGCAACCGCTCGAGGCATGGAACCCGACCCAGCTCGAGCAGGCTCGCGTCTTCGATGCCGGGTTCCGAGTGAGCACGGGCGCCGAGGCCAGCACCTTCGAGTGGCAGCGGGTCACCGCGAGCATGGGCACCGACTGGCGGGTACGCGACGGAAACACGCTGACGTGGCTTCCGTCGCGCGGGCGCTACGTCATGGTGGGCGGCTGGAATGGCTATCAAGCGCCGCAAGGCTTCAGCACCATCGATCCAGACGCTTACCCCCCCGAGAACACCACCACGGAGGTGTGGTCCTCGGTGGATGGCCGTGAGTGGACCCTCGACGTCCCGCACGCGGACCCGCAGTTCGAGCGCCGGCACTCGCACAACACCGTGCTGTGGAACGAGCGTCTGTGGATGATTGGTGGCGACTTCCACCAAGGCCGCGAGAACCACGACGTCGTCTCGAGCGCGGACGGCATCCACTGGCGTACGGAGCTGGGGCCCGGAGCCGCTGCCGACCCGCCGTGGAGCAAGCGCGTGCTCCAGGTGACCGGGGTGTACGACGGCGCGCTCTGGACCGTGGGCGGACAGAGCGTCAACGGTGACCTCGACATGGTGGAGCACCACAACGACGTGTGGCGCACGGAAGACGGAGTGACCTGGGAGCAGGTCGCTGACGACGCACCCGCGAGCGCCACGCGCTGGGCCGGCTGCGGTGTGCTCGATGGCCTCGTGGAGTTCCGTGGCGAGATGTGGCTGGTGGGGTGCGCGCGCGAGCGAGCGGACGCCGTGGGGCACAGCGTGTCGAACGAGGTCTGGTCCACCGACGACGGCGTGTCCTGGACGCGTCACGCGGACCCGCCGTGGACGGGCAAGATCTGGCACAACGTCCTGGTCTGGCAGGACCGCTTGTGGATCCTCTTCGGCTTCACGTATGGCGACTCCGAGCGAGGGCTGCCCATCGGGAACTCGAACGAGGTCTGGTACTCCGACGACGGCGAGACGTGGCGGGCCCTGCCCTTCGATGCGCCCGTGCCGGGCTCCCACGCGCAAGGCATCGCGGCGCGTGACGACCAGCTGCTCTACGCCGGGGGCAACTACACCTTCGGCTTCGGTGCGGGAGAGGACAAGAGCGCGTGGCGCTTGGTGCCCGTCCTGGGCGACGACGTGACCGAGTGGGCGGACCGCGGCGAGCTGGGGATGGAGCTGCGCGTGCCGGCCACCCCGGAGACGCTCGCGACCCCACCGCTGCGGATGCCTTCTGCGTTCGGGCACGGACGCGCGGGCCTGCACTTCGACGGCTCGACGTCGCTCTTGGCGCTGCTGGACGCGGAGGGCGCCGAGGTCGTGGACACCCCCAACTCGGACCCAACGCCAGCGACCACCGGCTTCTCCATCTTCGTCGCAGCGCGCACGCCCTACTCCCCCGCGCCCTATGGCTGGGTCGAGAACTTCAACCCGGCGAGCACCATCGTGGGGAGCGCCTGGCCGCCGCGCTCGTCGCTCGGTCTCATGAATGGGCAGCTCCACTACGTGAACCAGCGCGAAGGCCTCGACGAGAACGGCTCCAACACGTGGGACATCCTCGACCTGTCCGGCCCATCGCCGTCTCCCTTGCTGCAAGGCGACCTCGGCGGCCACGTCCATCAGCTGTCCGTGGTGCATCGCGCCGACGGAACGGTCCTAGGGCTCGTCGACGGCGAAGCGACCGTTCCGCAGCCATCGGACTTCAGCGACGTGCTGGGCTGGTCCCGCATCGGTGGAGGCATCGACGGCGCAGGCGAGGGTCCGTACAACCGCTTCGCGGGGACACTGGGCGCGGTGGTGATCGTGAAGCGCGCGCTCGCGCCGGCTGAACTCGAGCGACTTCGCGAGTGGGCGCTGGGCCGGTTCGAGTACCGAGCCGACTAGCCGCGCCCGCGAGCGCGCGGTGGGCGGCTCCGCGTGGCATGGCGCACCGCGGCCGGCGACATGTCGGGTGAGGTACACCCATCGGCCAATGAATGGCCGCCCGCCGCCATTGAGCGGCGCGTGCACCTCCACTACCGTCCCGCCATGCTCACACCCCCGAGGACCCGTCTCATGTCA
>CAZEAA010000660.1:0-2555 GCA_964510015.1 uncultured Sandaracinaceae bacterium | reverse complement strand
TCGAGATCATCACGGCCTTCGCCGACGCGCACGGCCGCTTGTTGGACGTGCGCGTGGAGGGCGGGGCGCTGGCGATGACTCAGCTGTCGTAGCGAAGCCGAGGCGACCGAGCCGGTCGTGAGCTCCGCGCTAAGCCGGATCGGGGTGGCAACCCTCGCGCAACCCTCCCCGAACGCGGACACCTGTCCACAGTGTGGCAAATATTGCGCTGCTGGCGCATGATGTGCGTCTAGCTGTGTGCGGAGTGTGATCGTTCATGCGTAGTCCTCTCGTGCGGGTCCTCCAGAAGCTGTCCCTGGTCGCAGCGCTCTCCATCTCGGGGAGCGCGCTGGCCCAGCCTCCGCAGCATGACGTCGGTGCTGCTGCTCAGGCCTACGAAGCCGGCCAACGCGCTCAGCTGGCGGGCAATCACACCGAGGCCGCGCGTCTCTTCGAGCTGGCCTACGACGCGGCCCCGAGCCCGGCGGCGTTGCGCAGCGCCATCCGCAACCGACGCCTGGCGGGCGACAACGCGCGCGCCGCGACGCTCGCGGTGCAGGCCATCACCACCTACCCAGCCGACCGCTCCACACGTGACCTCGCCCAAGAGGTGCTCGACGAGGTGCAGCCGCAGCTCACGCAGCTGGACATCGCCTGCGGAGAGCCTTGCGTCGTGTTGGTGGACGGCTCCGTGGAGGCCACGCACGAGAACCGCACGTGGCGCTTCTTCGTTCGACCGGGCACGCACACGGTGGTGGCCCGCTACCCGCACGGCAGCGCCGCGCCGCAGCAGGTGGAGGCCGTCGCGGGGGCCACACAGAGCCTCTCGTTCGAAGCGCCCGCGGCGCCCGCCGTGGAGCCGGAGGTCGAGCCGGAGCCCACCCGTGATCCCGACCCCGTTCCCGCGCCCGTGCTGCTCGAGCCCACGCCCGCCGAGGCGGAGAGCGGCGGCCCGAGCCCGGTCATCTTCTACACGAGCGCGGCGCTGACCGCGGTGATGGCCGGTGTCACGGCCTGGTCGTTGGCCGACACCTTTTCTGCGAACAGCGACTACGAAGACAACCCCACCCGTGAGGGCTACCTGGACGGCCAAGACCTGCGCCGCCGGACCATCATCTTGGGGAGCGTCTCCGGAGCGTTGGCCGTCAGCACCGTGGTGCTGGGCGTGCTGACCGACTTCGGCGGAAGCGGTGATGACGACGAGGCGCGCGCCCGAGCCAGCGTGTGGGCCTCTCCGGACGGCGGCGGGCTCACAGTGAGAGGAGCCTTCTGATGGCACAGCCCGACAGTCACGTACTCAACTCGCGACGGATGCTCGACCAGTACGAGATCGTCGCCGAGATCGCGAGCGGCGGCATGGGGACCGTCTACCTGGCGCGCCTCGCGCGCGCGGGCGGGTTCCAGCGCATGGTGGCGCTCAAGCTGCTGCACCGACACCTGGCGGAGGAGACGCACTTCGTCTCCATGCTGCTGGACGAGGCGCGGCTCGCGGCGCGCCTACACCACCCGAACGCGGTAGGCATCCTGGACGTGCAGCAGTCGGAGCTCGGCTACTACATGGTCATGGACTACGTCGATGGGTTCTCCATGGACGACGTGCTCGACCGCTCGCGCTCGCCCGTGGAGCGCATGAAGCTGGGCGTGCGCATCCTGATCGACGCGTCCACGGGCCTCGACGCTGCGCACCGCCTGACCGACGACGAGGGCCGCGCGATGGGCATCGTGCACCGCGACGTGTCGCCACAGAACATCCTGGTGGGTCGCGACGGCTCGGGGCGCATCACCGACTTCGGCGTGGCCCGCGCGGCCGAGCGCATCACCGCCTCGCGCCCCGGCACCATCAAGGGCAAGCCCTGTTACATGGCCCCCGAGCAGGCCGAGTGTCGCGACCTCGACGCGCGCGCCGACCTCTTCGCGCTGGGCATCGTGCTCTGGGAGACGCTCACCGGGCAGCTGCTGTTCGAGTCCGACGCGGGCACCATGAGCATCCTGCTCGCGGTCTTGCAGCGGCCCATCCAGCCGCCCTCCATGGTGTGCCCCGAGGTGCCGCTGGCCCTCGAGCGCGTGTGCATGCGCGCCCTCGAGCGTGACGTGACCAAGCGCTACCAGACGGGCCGCGAGTTCATCGACGCGCTGACCGAGGCGGCCATGCGCTCCAACATGCTGGTGGGCGCGCACGAGGTGAGCGACGCCATCCGCGAGATCTTCGCGGCGGACCTCGACGCGCGTCAGGCCTCCGTGCGCGCGCACGTGAGCGCCATCGAGAAGCTGCCCATCGCGAACATGACGATGGGCGACCTCTACGCCATCCCGCGCCTCGGCTCCGTGCCGGACCTCCAGCCGCTGCGCTCGGGCGTGCGAAACTCCAACGCCACGTCGGACGAGTGGTTCGAGACGCCGGGCGGGGACAGTGGGCGCGTGGACCCCACCTCGCAGACCATCGCTCTCCAGAGCAGCCCCGAGCGCGAGACCGTGGCGTCGCCGCGCCCCGCGAGCGGCCGGCCGAGCGCGCCGAGTCAACGTGCCCCTGCGTCGCCGCAGACCTGGAAGGTGGCGCTCATCACGCTGCTCCTGGG
>CAZEAA010000659.1:0-2563 GCA_964510015.1 uncultured Sandaracinaceae bacterium | reverse complement strand
CCTGCTCGACTCGCCGCTCGACGACCTCGCCTCGATCTACGCCAAGTACGCCGACGTCGCGCAGCTCTCGAAGTTCGCCGGCGGCATCGGCCTTTCCTACACGCGCGTGCGCGCCAAGGGCTCGCTGATCCGCGGCACCAACGGCCACTCCAACGGCATCGTGCCGTGGCTCAAGACGCTCGACAGCTCGGTGGCCGCCGTCAACCAGGGCGGCAAGCGCAAGGGCGCCTGCTGCGTGTACCTCGAGACGTGGCACGCGGACATCGAGGAGTTCCTCGAGCTGCGCGACAACACGGGTGACGACCAGGCGCGCACGCACAACCTGAACCTGGCCAACTGGATCTCGGACCTGTTCATGAAGCGCGTGGAGGCCGACGCCGACTGGAGCCTGTTCGACCCGAGCAAGGTGCCGCACCTGCCGGACCTCTTCGGCGCCGAGTTCGAAGCCGCCTATGAAGCGGCCGAGCGCGAGGGCCTGGCCGTGAAGAGCATGAAGGCGCGCGACCTGTACGCCCGCATGATGCGCACGCTGGCCCAGACCGGAAACGGCTGGATGACCTTCAAGGACAAGAGCAACCGCGCGTGCAACCAGACCGCGGTGCCGGGGCGCACGGTGCACCTCAGCAACCTGTGCACCGAGATCCTCGAGATCACGAGCGCGGGTGAGACGGCCGTGTGCAACCTGGGCTCCATCAACCTCGCTCGGCACACGCGCGTGGCCGACGACGGCGCCCTGGTGTTCGACTTCCAGAAGCTGGAGCGCACCGTGCGCTTGGCGGTGCGGCAGCTCGACGCGGTCATCGATCTCAACTTCTACCCCATCCCGTCGGCGCGCGAGTCCAACATGCGCTGGCGCCCCGTGGGCCTCGGCGTGATGGGCTTGCAGGACGTGTTCTTCCAGCTGCAGCTGCCGTTCGACGCGCCCGCGGCGCGCGCGCTGTCCGCCGAGATCGCGGAGGAGATCTACTTCCACGCGCTCAGCGCGTCGGTGGACCTGGCCATCGCGAAGGGGCGCCACGTGGCGTTCAGCGAGACGCGCGCGGCCGCGGGTGTGCTGCAGTTCGACGCCTGGGGCGTCACACCCAAAGACACGCAGCGTTGGGACGCCCTGCGTGAGCGCATCCGCGAGTACGGCCTGCGCAACTCGCTGCTGGTGGCCATCGCGCCCACCGCCACCATCGCGTCGCTGGCCGGCTGCTACGAGTGCATCGAGCCGCAGGTGTCGAACCTCTTCAAGCGCGAGACGCTGTCCGGCGACTTCCTGCAGGTGAACCGCTACCTGGTGGCCACCCTCAAGGAGCGCGGGCTGTGGAACGACAGCACGCGCAACAAGCTGAAGCTGGCCGAGGGCAGCGTGCAGGGGCTCGAGGAGCTGCCGGCCGAGCTGCGCCAGGTGTTCCGCACCGCGTGGGAGGTGCCCATGCGCTCGCTCATCGACATGGCGGCCGAGCGCGGCGCGTTCATCGACCAGAGCCAGTCGCTGAACCTCTTCATCGAGAGCCCCACCATCGGGCAGGTGTCCAGCATGTACTTCCACGCGTGGAAGGTGGGCCTCAAGACCACCTACTACCTGCGCTCGCGCCCGGCCACGCGCATCGCCAAGGCCACCGTGACCTCTACTACCGAGACCGTGCAGGAGAAGCCACAGGTCACCGACGTGGAAGCCGTGATGTGCTCGCTCGAGAACCCCGAGAGCTGCGAGGCCTGCCAATGAGCCACGTGACACGCCCCGCGCGCCTGCTGGACCCGGGCATGTGCCTGACGCTCCGGCCCATGGCCTACCCCACGTTCTTCGAGATGTACCGCGCCGCCATCCGCAACACGTGGACGGTGGAGGAGGTGGACTTCAGCACCGACGTGCGTGACCTCACCGCCAAGATGAGCCCCGCCGAGCGGCACCTGGTGCAGCGCCTAGTGGCCTTCTTCGCCACGGGGGACTCCATCGTGGCCAACAACCTGGTGCTCAACCTCTACAAGCACATCAACGCCCCCGAGGCGCGCATGTACCTGTCGCGGCAGCTCTTTGAGGAAGCCCTGCACGTGCAGTTCTACCTCACGCTGCTAGACACCTACGTGCCCGACCCGGAGGAGCGCTTCCGCGCCTTCGCCGCCGTGGAGAACATCCCCTCCGTGAAGCGGAAGGCCGAGTTCTGCTTCACGTGGATCGACAACATCAACAGCCTGGACCGCTTGGACACGCAGGCGCACCGCAAGCAGTTCCTGCTGAACCTCATCTGCTTCGCCAGCTGCATCGAGGGCCTCTTCTTCTTCGCGGCCTTCGCCTACGTGTACTTCCTGCGCTCGCGCGGCCTCCTGCACGGCCTCGCCGGCGGCACCAACTGGGTCTTCCGCGACGAGAGCGCGCACATGGCCTTCGCCTTCGAGGTGGTGAACACCGTGCGCCGCGAGGAGCCCGAGCTGTTCGACAGGGAGCTGGAGGCGCAGGTGTACGAGATGATGGACCAGGCCATCGAGTGCGAGACGGCGTTCGCGGAGGACCTGTTGGACGGCGGGATCGCGGGGTTGAGCGTGGTGGACATGCGCCAGTACCTGGGCTTCGTGG
>CAZEAA010000658.1:0-2569 GCA_964510015.1 uncultured Sandaracinaceae bacterium | reverse complement strand
GTTCAGTCCTGGGTGATGTTCTTCCTGCGGGAGTTTCCCTGGAGGTCGAGCTTGTAGGCGTTGTGCACGAGGCGGTCCAAAATCGCATCAGCGACGGTGGGGTCGGCGATCCAGTCGTGCCACTTCTTGATGGGGAGCTGGCTGGTGATCACGGTCGAGCTGCGGCCGTAGCGGTCCTCGATGACTTCGAGAAGATCATGGCGCTGAGGAGCCGTGAGGTGGCCCAGCCCGAGGTCGTCGAGGACCAGCACGTCGGCCCGCTTCAGCTTCGCCAGGACCTTGGTGTAGGTCCCGTCGGCCTTGGCCAGGGCGAGCTCGTCGAAGAGCCTCGGGACGCGTCGGTAGATGGCACGCAGGCCGCGACGACACGCGCTCTGGGCAAGGGCGCACGCGAGGTAGCTCTTGCCCACGCCGGTCATCCCGGTGATGAGGACGTTGCGATGCTGGTCCACCCACGCGCAGGTCGCGAGCTGGTGCACGGTGGCCTTCTCGATCCCGCGGGCGCTCGAGGTGGCCACGTCCTCGAGACAGGCCTCCGCGATGCGCAGCTCGGCCTCCTTGAGGCGCCGCTGGAGACGGCGGTTGTCGCGGGCGAGATGCTCGCTCTCGACCAGGAGTCCGAAGCGCTCATCGAAGCTCAGATCACCCACGTGCGTGTCGCGCTGCTGCTCCTGCCACGCGGCGGCCATCGCGCCGAGCCGCATCAGGTAGAGCTTGTCCAAGATTGGTTCGTTCATCATTTCTAGGGTCCTCGTGTTCGTGGAGATCAGTTGAAGGAGTCCGGTCCGCGCACGTTGTCGTGCTCGATCGGGGTGGGAGATTCGTCGCCGCCGCCCGTGCCTTCGCGGCCGAGCTTCAAGAGGCGTTCGACCGGCTTGTAGCTGGTGGCGCCGAAGCGGAGCGCGAGGCCACACGCGGCCTCCGTACGGTCGGGGCCATAGCGTTGCCCGATGCGCCGCAGGCCCATCGCCGAGCGCAGGCCTTGCTGCATGACAGGGCGCGACTCGAAGATCCGTTTCACCAGCGCCTCGGTCATCGGGCCCACGCTCGTCGCCCACTCTTGTACGCCAGCAGGATCTGCCTCCGCCCACCCACGATGATTCGGCGGCATGTGCGCGGGCGTGGTCGTGTGGGTGTACTTCACGCGGCTGCGCGCGTGCGTTGCCACCACTCTGTGCTTGTGCAGAAGCTCGATCGTGGTCGCCGTCAGGCGCACCTCCACCTGCTCGTGCAGGAGCTGCGAGGGCACCGAGTAGTAGTGGTCGTCGACCTGCACGTGGTAGTCGTGGTGCACGCGGGCCTTGCTCCACTCGGAGTACTCGTACGTGGTGAGCGGCAGCGGCAGCAGCGTGTCGCGCTCGAACTGCTCGAAGATGTCGCGTCGATTCCGACCGCCGAGGCGCTTCATCGCGCGCAGGTTCAGCTCGTCGTTGAGCACCCGGATCCGAGCGTTCAGCTCCGCGAGCGAGAAGAACTGCTCGTTGCGGATCCGCGCCAGGATCCAGCGCTGCGCGATGAGCACGGCCACCTCGGCCTTCGCTTTGTCCTTGGGCTTGCCCGGGCGCGCCGGGAACACCGATGTCCCGTAGTGCGTCGCCAGCGCTTGGTAGGTGCGGTTGATCGTCGGGTCGAACCAGTCGGGCTCGCTGACGGCGCTGCGCAGTTGGTCGGGCACCTGGGCACGACTCACCCCGCCCACGAAGCGATACATCCGCTGGTTCGAGCCGATCCAGTCGGCCAGCGTCTGCGTGTGCGTCGCCTCCACGTACGTCAGCGACGACCCGCCCAGCACGGCCACGAACAGCTCCACGTACACGCGCTCGCCGGTGGCCTCGTCGGTGTAGTGCGGCCGCACCCCCGAGTAGTCCACGAAGGTCTTCTCACCCGCGACGTGCTTCTGGCGCATGGAGGGCGCCGTGCGCTTCAACCAGCGCCGGTAGCGCTGGCAGAACGCGGTGTACTGGAACCCATCGGGGTGGGCCTCCTTGTACTCGATGTGGAGCAGCTCGAGCGTCACGCCGGGGCGCTTCAGCTCGAGGTGCATGCGGATGGGATCGGGCTCTGCCCGATCTCCCGTCAGCGCCGCCGGCTTACCGTACACGCGCTCGTCCAAGGCCCCGTCGCTGAGGACGCAGACCAGCTCCCAGTTCAGCCCCGTGAGGCTCGCGCGCGTCGTCGTCTTCGACACCACGCCCCGGCTCAGGCCCACGCTTGCGGCCGTCTGTCGGACCGACCGACCGAGGGACCAGCGCAGCCTCAGAATCTCTCGTACTTGATGCATCGCTATCTTCTCCATCACGTCTCCGGGGTTCCCGGAGCCGTGCCAGAGGGCGACGCCTCACGTCATGCGTTCAGTGTCCACGTGCCGGCGATCTGGGTGTCCACGACCCCGATCTAGGTGTCCACATGCCGGCGATCCGGGTGTCCACGACCCCGATCTAGGTGTCCACATGCTCGCGATCCGAGTGTCCACGTGCCGGCGATCCAGGTGTCCACGTGACCCCGAGATCCGCACCATGGTCAGCCGAGCGGGGTGCGCGCTGATGGTCCAGTGCAGTCCTTGGGTGTT
>CAZEAA010000657.1:0-2576 GCA_964510015.1 uncultured Sandaracinaceae bacterium | reverse complement strand
GATGATGACGACGTCGTAGAGCATCTCTGACCTTTCGAAGGAGCGGACCGCGCTGCGCGAGGGAGCCAGTCGCTCCCCGGCCGAGAGCACTACGCGGGTCACCCTGGCGTGGGCAGCTGCTCACGGATGACGGCGACGAAGAACGCATCACCGCGGAACTCGCTCATCTTGCCAATGCGCTTCCCGTCTCGGTACAGGAAGAACTGCGGGATGCCGTACAGCCCGAAGCGCGTGGCCAGGCTGTCGTGCTCGTAGGCGTTCACCTTCACGAGCCGCGCGGGCACGTCCCCCAGCTGCTCCAGGACTGCGGGCAGCCGCGAGGCGAAGAACTCGCAGTTGGGGCAGTCCGGTCCCCAGAAGTAGACCACCACCAGCTCGTCGCGCGGGTCCATGACCAGGCTGTCGAAGGTCTCCGGGGTGGCGTGATGGACGGGGATCATGGAACCGAGTCGTAGCGTGGCGTGGTTCGTTTCAGCTCGGGACGAGTAGCAGTTGCAGGGAACGTCGTGTGGTCCCACCCTGTGCCGCATGTCTCTCGTGTCCATGATCAAGGGTCGGAGCGGCGCGAGCGGCTTCGGGTATGCGTCCACCGCCGAAGAGGTCACGGAGGGGCTCGACCTCACGGGCAAGACGGTGCTGATCACCGGCGTGGGCTCGGGCCTCGGCGCCGAGAGCGCGCGCGTGCTGGCCATGCGCGGCGCGCGTGTGCTGGGCGCGGCCCGCACGAAGGACAAAGCGGCCGAGGCGGTTCGCGGCCTCGGTAACGGGGCCCTCCCGCTCGCGTGTGAGCTGTCGGATCCCGCGTCGGTGCGCGCGTGCGTGGCCGACGTGAAGCAGCAAGGACTCGCCGTGGATGTGTTGCTCTGCAACGCGGGGGTGATGGCGCTGCCGAAGCGCGAGGTGGTGCACGGGCAGGAGCTTCAGTTCCTGACCAACCACATCGGGCACTTCATCCTGGTCACCGGGCTGTTGGACACGCTCACGCCGGAGGGCCGCGTGGTCATGCTGTCGAGCGGCGCGCACCACAAGGCGCCCGAGGTGGGCATCGACTTCGACGACCTGACGCTCGCGAAGAGCTACAGCCCGTGGGGCGCGTACGGGCAGTCGAAGCTCGCCAACCTGCTGTTCGCCAAGTCGCTGGCGAAGCGCCTCGCAGGCACGAAGAAGACGGCCAACGCGGTGCACCCCGGTGTGATCGCCACGAACCTCTGGCGCCACATGAACGTGGTGGCGCGCGTGGCGGCTCCGGTGGCCGCGGCCGTGGCCATGAAGAACATGGAGCAGGGCGCCGCCACCCAGTGCTACGTGGCCACGCATCCGTCGCTGGCCGGCGTGACCGGCGAGTACTTCTCGGACTGCAACATCACCAAGCCCTCGCGGCACGCGCGCAACGAGGCCATGGCCGAGAAGCTGTGGGACGTGACCGAGGCGATCGTCGCGAAGCTGTAGCTAGCGCTTGCTGGGCTTGGGCGTGAGCCCGCCGAGCGCGGCCAAGTGGTGCGTGAGCTGCACCAGCTCGGCCGCCGAGACCCGCAGGTCGTAGGCGCGCGCCGTGGGTCCGCGGGTCCAGCCCGCGTCTTGCCAGTGCTTGCCGAGCCCGGCTGCCTTCTCGGCCGTGACGGTCACGCGCGTGCCGCCGCTCTCGAGGCGTAGGTAGGTGCCCGCGTCGTGGTCGATGGACTCGTGCTCGTGAGCCAGACCCGGTGGCGCCGGACGGCGCTCGACGCGACGGCCGCTCTCGAGGCGAGCGGGCAGCGCGACCACGCGCTCACCGAGGCCGAACACGCCGCGCAGGACCAGCCGCTGGCCGTCCACGCGCAGCTGCGTCTGCAGCTTGCCCTGCACCTCGAGCGCCACCAGCACCGCCAGCGGGGCCGCGCTGAGCAGCGCCAGCAGCAGCTCGGCCGGCGGCGCCGGGCTGCGGAACACGGCGAACGCGCACAGGCCCGCGAGCCACACCACGGCGAGGGCGGCCACGGGCAGCCAGGTGCGTCCGTCCTTCCCCGTGAGCGTGAACGGCGGCGTGGTGGTGCTGGCCTGCGCGCTCGATGGCACGGCGTGCACGCGCTGCAAGTGGCCGAAGAGATTGGGCGCGTTCACCGCGCTTCCGCACCCCGGACAAGGCAACGCGCAGTCCGGATGCGCCTCCGCGAGCGCGAGCGCGGCGGGCACCACCGCCCGCAGCGAGGCGCAGGGATGCTCTTCGCGCGGTGCCCCCGAGGCCGCGCTCACGGGCTGCCCTGCAGCCAGCGGCCAAGGCGCGCCAAGAAGGCCACGTCCGCCGCCGCGTGAGTGTCGGACTCCACGGCCAGCAGCACCTCGCCGAGCGCCGCGCCGGGGTCGACGACGGAGACCAGGGGCGCGCTCCCCGCGGGCGGTCCGAAGGTACCGGCCGCCATCGCCCGGCGCTCTCTGGGCTCCGCGGGTCCGCTCGGCGTGCCCCCGGACACCGTGCTCCGAAAGCCATCGAGGATCTTGCTGATCCCCTCCAAGACCCCCGAGCTGCGCGCGGGAGGGGCTCCGCCCATGGCAGGCGCGGCCGGCGGGAGGGGCATGCTCCCCGGGCTGGGCATGGA
>CAZEAA010000656.1:0-2583 GCA_964510015.1 uncultured Sandaracinaceae bacterium | reverse complement strand
CACCTCTGCTCATAGGCTCCGCAGGACCCAGGACTTGTGATGAGTCGATAGACGTCGTCGTAGGCGTGGTCGTGGGGTTTGGTGTGCTTTGGAGGGCTTTGGGCTGGCGTGCCCAGGGGCACGCGGGGCATGCTCTCCCCCACCCTAGGCAACCCAATACAGCGACCATGACCACCAAGCCGACGATCCTCTACACGTTCACCGACGAGGCGCCTGCCCTCGCGACCTTCTCCCTGCTGCCCATCCTGCAGGCCTTCGCGGCGCCGGCCGGCATCGCCATCGAGACGCGCGACATCTCGCTCGCGGCCCGCATCCTGGCCGCCTTCCCCGAGAAGCTGACCGAGGCGCAGCGTGTGCCCGATCACCTCGCCGAGCTGGGCAAGCTGGTGGTGAAGCCCGACGCGAACATCATCAAGCTGCCGAACGTGAGCGCGTCCATGCCGCAGCTCAAGGCCGCCATCGCGGAGCTGCAGTCGGATGGCTACGCCGTCCCCAGCTACCCGGACGAGCCGAGCACCGACGAGGAGAAGTCGGCCAAGGCGCGCTACGACAAGATCAAGGGCAGCGCCGTGAACCCCGTGCTGCGCGAGGGCAACTCGGACCGCCGTGCCCCGCGCGCCGTGAAGGAGTTCGCGCGCAAGAACCCGCACTCCATGGGCAAGTGGAGCAGCGACACCAAGTCGCACGTGGCCACCATGGGCAAGGGCGACTTCCGAAGCAACGAGAAGTCCATCACCCTCCCGGCCGCCACCACCGCACGCATCGAGCACGTGGACGCGAGCGGCAAGGTCACCGTGCTGAAGGACAAGCTCGCGCTGCAGGCCGGCGAGATCCTGGACGCCACGCTGATGGAGCGCGCCGCGCTGGTGGCGTTCCTGGACGCGCAGGTGGAAGACGCGCGCAAGAGCGGCGTGCTCTTCTCGCTGCACCTGAAGGCCACCATGATGAAGGTCTCCGACCCGATCATCTTCGGCCACGCGGTGCGCGCGTACTTCAAGGACCTGTTCGCGAAGCACGGCGCCACGTTCGAGCGCCTGGGCGTGGACACCAACAACGGCTTCGGCGACCTGGTGGGCAAGATCGCCTCCCTGCCCGAGGCCGAGCGCGCCGCCATCGAAGCCGACATCGCCGCCACCTATGCCAAGGGCCCGGGTGTCGCGATGGTGGACTCCGACCGCGGCATCACCAACCTGCACGTGCCGAGCGACGTCATCGTGGACGCCTCCATGCCCGCCATGATCCGCACCTCGGGCCAGATGTGGAACGCGGCCGGCAAGCTGCAGGACACGAAGTGCGTGCTGCCCGACAGCAGCTACGCCCCGCTCTACGAGGTGGTCTTCGACGACTGCAAGAAGCACGGCGCGTACGACCCGGCGACCATGGGCAGCGTGTCCAACGTGGGCCTCATGGCGCAGGCGGCCGAGGAGTACGGCTCGCACGACAAGACCTTCGAGATCAAGGCGGCGGGCACCGTGCGCATCGTGGACGAGAGCGGCACCACGCTGCACGAGCACGCGGTGAACGAGGGCGACATCTGGCGCGCCTGCCAGGTGAAGGACGCTCCCGTGAAGGACTGGGTGAAGCTGGCCGTGCGCCGCGCGCGCGCCACCGGCACGCCGGGTGTCTTCTGGCTGGACGCCACGCGCCCGCACGACGCGCAGGTCATCGCCAAGGTGAAGGCCTGCCTCGCCGAGGAGAACACCGAGGGCCTCGAGCTGCCGATCCTGTCGCCGGCCGAAGCCACCGCGTTCACGCTCGTCCGCCTGCGCGCGGGCCAGGACACCATCTCGGTGACCGGCAACGTGCTGCGCGACTACCTGACCGACCTCTTCCCCATCCTCGAGCTGGGCACCAGCGCCAAGATGCTGTCCATCGTGCCGCTCATGAACGGCGGCGGCTTGTTCGAGACGGGCGCCGGCGGCTCGGCGCCGAAGCACGTGCAGCAGTTCCAGAAGGAGAACTACCTGCGCTGGGACTCGCTCGGTGAGTTCCTGGCCATGGCCGTGTCGTTCGAGCACCTGAGCGAGGTCATGAACAACCCGCGCGCCAAGGTCTTGGCGGTGACCATGGACGCCGGCACCAGCAAGTACCTGAGCGAGAACAAGGAGCCCGCCCGCAAGGTGGGCCAGCTCGACAACCGCGGCAGCCACTTCTACCTGGCGCTCTACTGGGCCGAGGCGCTCGCCGCGCAGAACGACGACGCCGAGCTGAAGGCGCGCTTCACGCCCGTCTACAAGGCGCTCTCCGAGAACGAGGCGAAGATCGTGGGTGAGCTCAACGGGGTGCAGGGCAAGCCGGTGGACTTCGGCGGGTATTACTCGCCGACGCCCGCGCTGGCGGAGAAGGCCATGCGGCCGAGCGCGACGCTGAACGGGATCATCGCCGCGGTCTGAGGCTGGCGGGGGCGTGGTGTGAAGAGGACCCTCGGGCGCTGGCGCTCGGGGGTCTTTTGCGTGCAGCGAACGTGAACGTTGACGTGGTCGTCTATCGACTCGTCACAAGTCCGATGGAAAGACTTCCATGGCGAAGCGCCGAGGCATGGCGCGCTGAACGGCCTAAAAACAAGCACAATTGGCACCCCGC
>CAZEAA010000655.1:0-2590 GCA_964510015.1 uncultured Sandaracinaceae bacterium | reverse complement strand
GCACTGTAACCGATTGGCGGGGACGTGCGTGGTACCCATATGACGAACGCAGAACAGGGTTTCGACGTGGTGGTGATCGGCGGCGGTCTCGCGGGAGGCCTCACGGCCGAAGGGCTCGCGCGGCAGGGGAAGCGCGTGGTCGTCTTGGAGCGCTCGGCCCACCCCGGAGGCCGAGCGCGCAGCCAGGCACAGGGCGAACACCGCTTCAATTTCGGGCCGCACGCGATCTACCGAAAGGGGCCCATGCACCGGGCGCTGCTGGCCGCGGGGGTCCCCGTGTCGGGGGTGTCGCCCAGCATCGGTGGGGCGCGCGCGCTGTTCGCGGACGGGCGCCTGGACGCGCTGCCGCTCGGGCTCGGCGGGGTGCTGCGCGCGGAGTGGTTCAGCACGCGGGACGTGCCCGACTTCTTGCGCGCGCTGCGGGCCGTGAGGAACCCGGGGCGCGCGGCGACGGCGCTGAACGAGACCTCGGCCGCGGCGTGGATGGACTCGCTGGCCACGCGCGAGAGCACGCGCAAGCTCCTGAGCGTGATGGTCCGCCTCGCCACCTATGGAGGCGACCCCGAGGTGATGAGCGCCGACGTGGCGCAGCTGCAGCTCGCGGCGGCGGTGGGCAGCGGCGTGGTCTACGTGCACGGGGGCTGGCAGGGCCTGGCGGACGCGCTCATGGCGCGTGTGCAGCAAGTCGGTGCGCAGCTTCGGCATGCGCGCGCCGCGTCGCTCTCGCTCGGAGCGGGGGGAGAGAGTGGGGCAGGGGGCTCGCGGCACCGCGTGGTGGACGCAGACGGCACCGCCTACCTCGCGCGCGACGTGGTGTTCGCCTGCGCGCCGCACGTGGCCCTCGGTCTCTTGGGCGATGCGGTTCCAGAGCTCACGGCCTTCACGCGCTGGGCGCGTCCGGTGACCATGCGCTGCGTGGACCTCGGCACCCGCGGCAGCGCGGGGCTGCCCTTCACGCTGGGCGTGGACGTCCCCTTCTACTTCTCGCCACAGCGCGGCGTGCAGGGCATGGGCCCAGGCGGCACCACCAACGTGCACGCCGCGTGGTACCTGGGCGCCGAGGCCCCGAGCGAGGCCCCGAGTGAGGCGGGCAGCGAGGCGTCCGCGCGCAGCGCCGCGCAAGAGTCCACGCGCGACACGGCAACCCGCTTGGACGAGGCCATCGCCCGGGTGGTCCCGGACCTCGCGGACCGCTTGCTGGAGCGGCGCGTGCTGCCCCGAGCCGTGGTGCACCACGCGCTGCCGGAGCACGCCCACGGAGGCCTGCTCGGCCGGCCGGCCTGTCGCGCGAGCGTCCCGGGCGTGTGGTTCGCGGGGGACTGGGTGGGCCCCGAGGGACACCTGGCCGACGCCGTCGCTTCGTCTGCGCTCTCCGTGGTGCGCGGCATCGCAGCTCCCGTCGCGGCTTCACAGGAAGGCGGGTTACGCTTCGCCTCGTGAGCTCCCTCTCCGCCACCGAAGCGCGCGCCAACGAGGGCTTCCTCTATGGTGTCTGCTACCGCATGACGGGCACGCACGCCGACGCCCAAGAGGTGGTGCAGGAGACCTTCTTGCGCGCGCTCGAGCGGCCGCCCGTGGACACCTCGCAGCCCTGGCGCCCGTGGCTCACGCGCGTGGCGGTGAACCTGTGCAAGGACAAGCTACGCCGTCGCAAGACACGCGGCTACGTGGGCCCGTGGCTTCCCGCGCCGGTGGAGCTGCTCGCCGACAACGACTGCGAGGTGCCGAGCGCCGCCCGCTACGAGCGCCTCGAGAGCGCGAGCTTCGCGTTCCTCTTGGCCCTCGAGCACCTCACGCCACAGCAACGCGCGGTGTTGGTGCTGCGCGACGTACTGGACTACAGCGTGGACGAGACGGCCGCCGCGCTGGGCATCAGCGCCAGCAACGTGAAGGTCACCCTGCACCGCGCGCGCCATGCCTTGAGCGCGGCCGAGGTCGAGAGCGAAGGGTTCCGCACCCGCCGCCTGAGTGACGCCGGACGGGAGGCGCAGCGCGACATGCTGCAGCGCTTCATGCTGGCGCTGGCCATGGGCGACGAAGACGCCATGCGCGCCTGCCTCTCCGACGACGTGCGCCTGCACACCGACGGCGGCGGCGAGTTCTTCGCGGCCAAGAAGGTGGTGGAGGGCCGCGACAAGGTCATGAACTTCCTGCTGCGCGTGGTGCGCGGGGTGCTGCCGGAGCGCTTCGAGATCCGCGACCTGAACGGCGCGCCTGCGCTGGTGAGCGAGTTCGGCCCGCGGGCCGACCGCTACGCCGAGCGAGTGGTCACGCGCATCGAGCTGGGCGCAGGCGGCTTGATCGCGGCGTACGACTCCGTGCTGGCCACCGAGAAGGTGCAGCACCTGTTCTCCGGTCCGGTGAGGCCGGATGTGGGCGCGCCCATTGGCTGAAGTCCGGGCGTCCGGGGTCACGCTCTACCGCTTGGGGCTCTCTTCCGTGCGGAGGGCCTCGAGGCGCTCGCGGCTCACCCGCCGAATCAGCGTCAGCTCCTCGAGCGTGCGGTCGAGCGCGTCTCTCCGCTCGCTGAGCTCCGCGATCATCTGCTCCGACCGCGCGATGGCCAGCTCTAGCTGCTTGGCGCGGCCCT
>CAZEAA010000654.1:0-2612 GCA_964510015.1 uncultured Sandaracinaceae bacterium | reverse complement strand
CGTCCAGGTCATCGTCCCGCGTCATCGCGTCGCAGTCGTCGTCGGCGCCGTTGTAGACCACCTCGGTCGCGTCGGGGCGAATGGCGGCGTTGGTGTCGTCGCAGTCTTCAGACTCCGGGAAGCCATCTTCGTCGGAATCCGTCTCGATGGGCGGGGAGGAATCGCCACAGCCGGAGGCGGCCATGAACACGCCGAGCAGGCCGGCGAGGAAGAGGAGGGGCAGACGCTGTCGCATGGAGAAGCCTTTCGTGAGTGCTCGTCGCGGCGCGCTGGGCGCCGTGGACCCCACGTTCTCTCCCCCCTGCCCTCCAGCGTGAGGGGCCTCAACTATTGTTGAGGGCCTTCGGCGCCGGTCAGCGCGGCTCGTCGCGCACGAACCCCTCCGCGTAGGCATAGCGCACCAGCTCGGCGACGCTGTGCACCCCAAGCTTCGTGCGGATCTTGGCGTAGTGGTTGCTCACCGTGCACGAGTGGACGTCCAGCTCGGCGGCGATCTCGGCGACCGAAGCCCCCGCGATCAGGCGCACGAAGACCTGGTGCTCGCGCTGGGTGAGCTGGTCGTGCTTCGCCTCTCCCTCACGTGCGGGCTGCCCTTGCACCTCGCGCATGAGCTCGTAGCGCGGCGTGGTGGCGGCGCGGCGCACGGCGTCGACAAGCGCCGCAGGGGCGCTGTCCTTGCTCACGTAGGCGACCGCGCCCGCAGCCACGCTGCGCTTCGCGAACTGCTCCTCCGGATACATCGAGTGGACCACGATGGGCAGCTCGGGGCGGCGCGCGTGCAGGCGACGCAGCACCTCCGTCCCCTCCACGCGGGGCATGGAGAGGTCGAGCACCAGCACGTCGCACGCGTCCAGCAGCGGACTGCTCAGCACCTCGCGCCCGTTGCTGGCCTCGCCCACCACCTCGAAGCCCCCGATCTCGCGCAGCACCTGGCGCATCCCCATGCGCACCATGGCGTGGTCGTCGGCGATGAAGACCCGAATCACGCGGCCACCTCCTTTGACAGCGGGAGCGAGACGGTCACTTTCAGGCCACCGCCCGGCTCGGGCTCGAAGCGCAGCGTCCCGCCACCCTCGCGGACACGCTCCCGGAGCCCGAGGATGCCGAACCCCTGCGTCTCGGCGCTGGCGTCGAAGCCCCGCCCGTCGTCCGTGACCGACAGCTCCACACGCTGGTCCGTGAGCGTGAGCGCCACGTGGATGGACGACGCCCCGCTGTGCTTGAGCGCGTTGTTGGTGACCTCTTGCAGCGCCCGGAAGACCGTGAGCGCCACCTTCGGGTCGAGGCGCTCCCACTGACGCTCGTCGTCGCAGCGCGACTCCAGCACGCAGGCGACACCCGACGTGGCCTCCACGCGCTGCACGAGCCACTCGGCGGCCGCCTCGAGCCCGTGGTCCTCGAGCACGCGCGGGCTCAAGCTGGCGACCACGGCACGCAGCGACTGTGTAGAGCCGTCGAGGAGCCCCGACAGCTGCTGCACGAGGCTCGTGAGGTCGTCGTTGGGCTGCGACACCCGCGCCTCGAGGCGCGCGAGCGTGTAGCGCATGGCGGTCATCCCCTGACCGAGGTCGTCGTGTAGGTCGCGCGCGATGCGGCGCCGCTCGGACTCCTGCAGCGCGTCGAGGTGCCGCGCCAGCGCCTCCAGCTCGCGGGTGCGCTCGTGCACCAGCTGGGTGAGCGTGGCGGTCATCAGCTCGAGGTCGGCGTTGGCCCGCGCCGTTCCCCGTTGGAGGAAGAACGCATGACGCGTGACGCGCAGCCAGAGCTCGCCGATGGATACGGACAGGAGCAGCGCGAACACCTGGAAGCTCACCTGGCTCGAGGCGCCGGGCGTCGCCCAGTTGTCGGGATAGGGCACGAAGTAGCTCGCGAGGAGCGACACGCACACCAGCGTGGACGCGACCGCCCGGGCGCGCAGCCGCAGCGGAATGAACGCCACCGGCACGAGCGCGATGGCTGCGTCGGCGAACCACTGCAGCCCTGCCGGGCCAGCCGCCCCCAGCGAGTAGCCGATCGCAGCGGTGAAGGCGGCGTAGCACAGCGTGGCCGTGAGCAGCGCGCCGTCCCCGCTGGGCTTCCCCAGGCCGAAGACGGCGAGGCCCGTAATCACGACCACCAGCAGGCGCACGCGCAGCGCCGCGAACACCTCCACGTTCTCGGTCTGCGGGATGACGTAGAGGTCGAGCGGCCACCACGCGAGAATGAAGAACGTCATCAAGCCGCACGCGAGCGCGCCGAGCTGCCGCGCGAGCGCGCCGGCGTACGCGTCGAATTCCTCCTCGTCGGCCGCGCCCTGCGGCGCGACGGCCTTGAAGAACGGGGGGATCAGTCGGTCGAGAGAGAGCATCACGTGCCCGCAGGATATCGCGGGTGGCAGCGCTGAGGCGACGTGCTGCGTCATGGCGCCAACCTGACGCCGCGCGGCCCACGAGGGGAATGGGTACGAACCAATGTTGAGTCGGCCAGGGACGGGCAATCTGGCGGTGCCGCGCCCGGCCCCGGTCAGCCCGGACGACTCCACGCGATGCTGCGCGCCGCTCTGCGCTTTTCATTTGTGCGGAAAGCGTGCTTCATGCGCCTCTCGACACCCGTCGAGCCGAGCAGACTCCATG
>CAZEAA010000653.1:0-2618 GCA_964510015.1 uncultured Sandaracinaceae bacterium | reverse complement strand
CCGCCCAGCAGCAGGGCCTGCGAGCCGAGCAGCAACGTGGACACGATGGGCTCGGGCATGAGGCGCCGACCGCACTGCTCCAGCACCACGGCCAGGTCGAAGAAGCCCAACCCCAAGCCGTCGTGCTCTTCCGGCAGCTGCAAGCCCAGCCAGCCGAGGCCGGCCATCTCACGCCACAGGTCGTCGCTGAAGCCGCGCGCGTCACGCGTGTCGCGCAGCGTGCGCAGGCGCCCCACGGGCGCGTGCTGGTCCACGAACTGGCGCGCCGTGCTGCGCAGCATCTGCTGCTCTTCGTCGAGGACGAGGCGCAGCGTCTCCTGACCGTTGCTCACGACGACGCTCATTTGCCCTCCGGAAGGCCGAGCACCTGCTTGGCGATGATGTTGAGCTGGATCTCGCTGGACCCGCCCTCGATGGTGTTGGCGCGCGAGCGCAGCCACTCCCGCGTGTACGCGAGGTCTTCGTCGTCGAAGGCGTCGCCCTCCCAGCCGAGGCCCGCCGCGCCAGCGAGCGCCATGCCCGCTTCGAAGCGGCGCTGCTTCAGCTCGGTGGCCACGATCTTCATGATGGAGCTCTCGTGACCCGGGCCGCCGGCCGCACGGCTCTGCGCCAGGCGGTCGAGCGTGAGCTGGAAGGCGGCCTCTTCCATGGACACCGCCGCCACGCGGTCACGCAGGAGCGGATCCGGCAGCGGGCCTTCGGGCGCGCGCAGGTGCGTGCGCCCCAGCTTCACCAGCTCGCGCTGCGTGGAGCCCGGGTCGCGGCCGATGGACTGCCCGATCATGGAGCGCTCGTGCCCGAGCAGCGCCTTGGCCACGGTCCACCCGCTGTTGACCTCGCCCACCACGTTGGCGCGCGGCACGCGCACGTTCTCGAAGAACGTCTCGCAGAAGGGCGAGGCCCCGCTGATGAGCTCGATCTTGCGCGGGGTCACGCCCTCGCTGCGCATGTCCGCCAGGATGAACGTGATGCCGCTCTGCTTCTTCGCGCGGCGGTCCGTGCGCGCCAGGCAGAAGATCCAGTCACTGCGGTCGGCGTGGCTGGTCCACACCTTCTGGCCGTTGAGGATGAAGTGGTCGGGACCGTCTTCCTCGCAGGACAGCTGCACGTTGGCCAAGTCGGAGCCCGCGTTGGGCTCGCTGTAGCCCTGGCACCAGCGGATCTCACCCGCGCAGATCTTGGGCAGGTGCTCGAGCTTCTGGGCCTCGTTGCCGAACTGCAGCAGCGTGGGGCCGATCATGGCGAAGCCGAAGCCCACCACCGGTCGCGGCAGCCCCAGCGCGCGCATCTCGTCGTAGAGCACCTTGGCGTGCTCGAAGCTGAGGCCGGCGCCGCCGTAGGCCTTGGGCCACGTGGGAGCGGTCAGCCCGCGCGCGAGCGTGACGTCGCGCCACGCCAGCACGTCGGGGTGCACGGGCGGGTGCAGCTTGCCGCCCCAGTAGCCGTCGAACGGGCCGCAGGGGGACGTGCCGCGCAGGCTCGCGGGCGCCTCTTCCAGCATGAACGCGCGCATCTCGGCGCGGAACTCACGCAGCTCGGCGCTCTCGGTGGGCTCGCTCGCTTCGGTCATTCGGCCTCTGCGCGAGCGGCGTTGCGGGCCTTCGCCATGTCGAGCGCGAGGTCCTCGATCATGTCCTCTTGACCCCCCACGGTGCCGCGACGCCCGAGCTCCATGAGGATGTCGCGCGAGGGCACGCCGTACTTGGCGCTGGCGCGCTTGGCGAACAGCAGGAACGACGAGTACACGCCCGCGTAGCCCAGCGTGAGCGAGTCACGGTCGGTGCGCACCTTGTGGTGCATCATCGGGTAGACGATCTCTTCGGCCACATCCATGATCTTGAAGAGGTCCACGCCGGAGCTGACGCCCATGCGCTCGAGCACGGCCACGAACACCTCGAGCGGCGTGTTGCCCGCGCCCGCGCCCATGCCGGCGGTGGAGCCGTCGATGCGGTCGGCGCCGGCCTCGATGGCGGCCAGCGAGTTGGAGATGCCCATGTGCATGTTGTGGTGGCCGTGGAAGCCCACCTGCGTGCCCGGGTTCACCTTGGACTTGAGCAGCCCGATGCGCTCCGTCACGTCGTCCGGCAGCATGTAGCCCGCCGAGTCGGTGATGTAGAGGCAGTTGGCGCCGTAGCTCTCCATGAGCTTGGCCTGCTCGACCACCTTCTCGGCCGAGATCATGTGGGCCATCATCAGGAAGCCCACGGTGTCCATGCCCAGCTTGGCGCCCAGCTTGATGTGCTGCTCGGACACGTCGGCCTCGGTGCAGTGCGTGGCCACGCGGATGGTGCTCACGCCGCAGTCGAGGGCCATGCGCAGGTGGTCGACGGTGCCGATGCCCGGCAGCAAGAGCGCCGAGACCTTCGCGTTCTTGAGCTTGGGGATGACGGCCTTGAGGTAGGCCTCGTCGCTGGCGGCCGGGAAGCCGTAGTTCACGGACGCGCCGCCGAGCCCGTCGCCGTGCGTCACCTCGATGAGCGGCATGCCGGCGTCGTCGAGCGCGGTGGCCGTCTGCACCATCTGCTCGATGGTGATCTGGTGCTGCTGCGGGTGCAAGACGTCGCGCAGGCACATCTCGGGGAGGATGATGCTCTTGCCGTAGAGGTTCATGGCGGGGT
>CAZEAA010000652.1:0-2620 GCA_964510015.1 uncultured Sandaracinaceae bacterium | reverse complement strand
GGCACGAACACGCGCGTGGTGTCGGCCTCGCCGCCCACCACGCCGATGCCCACGGTGCCCCCGAGGCCGAGCCAGGGGGCCGCGCCCAGCCGATGCAGCAGGTCGAGCACCAGCGCACCGCCCACGCCAGCGCTCTCGCAGCCGTCGGCGAGGCAGCTGTGCTGGAGCAGGAGCGGGGCGCTGAGCACGCCCGAGGGCTCGCGGTCGGCCTGGGCTGCGGCCGGGGCGGCGAACGAGAGCACGCCGATCCACGCGAGCAGGACCAGCCTGACCGCCAAGGACGCCCGGCGGGTCATCGCGCGACCCCAGGCCGCGCGACGACCGGAAGCGACCTCACTTGGGGATCTTCTTGGCGTCTTCGAGGAACTTGGCGAGGCCGAGGTCCGTGAGGGGGTGCTGCACGAGCTGCAGGATGACATTCCGGGGGAGCGTGCCCACGTGCGCGCCCAGCATCAAGCATTCGACCACGTGCCGCGGGTGACGGATGCTGGCGGCCAGCACCTTGGTCTTGAGTCCGTAGTTGGCGTAGACGGTGACCAGCTGCTCGATCAGCTCCATGCCGTCGCCGCTGATGTCGTCCACGCGACCCACGAACGGGCTGATGTAGGTGGCGCCGGCCTTGGCGGCGAGCAGGCCCTGCGTGACGCTGAAGCACAGCGTGACGTTGGTCTTGATGCCCTCGGCGGTGAACGTCTTCACGGCCTTCAGGCCCTCCGCGATGAGCGGCACCTTCACGACCACGTTCGGGTGCAGCTTCGCGAGCTCGCGGCCCTCACGGACGATGCCCTCGTAGTCGGTGGCCAGCACCTCGGCGCTGATCGGCCCGTCCACGATCTTGCAGATGTCGACGATGACATCCTTCAGCGGGCGCCCGGTCTTGGCGATGAGCGAGGGGTTGGTGGTGATGCCGTCGATGACGCCCATGTCGGCGACGTCGCGAATCTCGTTGAGGTCGGCCGAGTCGAGGAAGATTTCCATGTGCGCCTTCTAGCTCGAATCCTGGGGGGCGCCTAGGGGCGTGGTCGTGAGGAGGGGGACGGGCAGCCTGGTCTGCGGGATCGGTCGCGCTGGCGCTCCCTCTGGTACCCCCCTGGAAGCCGCACTTCGCTGCGCTGCGTTTGCTTCCTGGGGCCCCCCAAGTCCCGCTGCCCAGGGCGCCCGTCCCCCTCCACGGTGGCGTCTCGAGGCGCGGCTGGGCTCGACGGACGGCGCCGGTGGGGGGGCGCCTGGCTGGGCCGACCGCGAGGTCCGCTCCTTGCCGGGTGTTGCCCGACTCGGGCGGGTGGAGGGCGCCGAGTTCGTCTCCGGCTTTAGGTCCGGCGCGGAAGTTCGCGAGCGAGACGACCATCGCTTTGCGCGACGTTCGCCTCTCACGTCAGCGGCTTGTAGCTGACCTCGACGATCTCGAAGGTGGTGGTGCCGCGGGGGCGCTCGACCTTGACCTGGTCGCCTTCCTCGCGGCGCAGGATGGCCTTGGCCACGGGGGAGTCCATGCTGATGAAGCCGCGCTTGGCGTCGAACTCGTCCGGGCCGACGATGCGGAGGAGGAGCTCTTCGCCGGTGTCGCTCTCGAGGCGGACCCAGGCTCCGAAGTAGACCTTGCCGTCGTCGCGGTTCTCGTCGGGCTCCACCACGGTGACGGCGTTGAGGCGCTGGCCCAGGTGGCGGAGGCGGCGGTCGATCTCGCGGAGCTTCTTCTTGCCGTAGATGTACTCGGCGTTCTCGGAGCGGTCGCCCTCGGCGGCGGCTTCGGCCACGCCCTTCACCACCTTGGGACGCTCCACGCGGTAGAGCTGCTCGAACTCGGCGCTCATGCGGGCGTAGCCCTCCTTGGTGATGTAGCCGGAGCGGGCCTCTTCAGGCTTGGGTCGTCGTTGTCCCATGAACGGGGGAGTATGAACGCCGGGGCGAAAAGATCCCGCGTCGGGTGCATGGGCCGTGCTAATCGAGCCACCGATGGAGGCACCTGCATCGCGTTGGCTTCGAGTCGGGTTCGCCCCTGTGGTGATGGTGGTGATGGGGGTCACGCTGTCGGTGTCCACGGCGTCCACGGCAAACGCGCAGCGCGTGGAGTGGTCGCCCGGGGACACGCCGGAGGAGTGCATCTCGGCGGGGCTGCTGCGCACCCGCATCGTGCGGGCCGCGACGGCCCCCATCTCCGAAGACCTCGTGCTGCGGCTCGGCGTTCACCACGAGGCGGAGGCCGCGACGTATCACGTGGTGCTCGAGGTGCTCTTCGCGGACGAGGTGCTGACCACGCGCGAGCTCGCCGTCCATGCCCTGCGCTGTCAGGAGCTGGACGACACGCTGGTGCTGGTGTCCGTCCTGATGCTGGACGCGGCGACCCTCCGGCGTCAGCAGCGAGCGCCGGCGCCGGATCCACGCCGCTGGCAGCTCGGTCTCAGCGCGGGGGTGATGTGGCGTGTGCTCCCCGGCACGCAGCCCGATGGGGGCCTTGATCTGCGGTGGATGAACGCGCGCTTCGCCGTGAACATCCGTGGGTTCGTGAGCGGCGAGGCCCACGCCACGGCCGCCGAGGGCGACTTCGAGCTCCGCGCGCTGGGGCTCGACGTGCAGGGCTGCTACCGCTCTCGTCCGCTCGGTCCCTTCACCTTAGGGC
>CAZEAA010000651.1:751-2644 GCA_964510015.1 uncultured Sandaracinaceae bacterium | reverse complement strand
CCCCCGGGCCGCTGAGCACGCGCGCCCGGCCCAGCGCCAAGCGCGTGGCGAGCGCCACGAACGTGGCCGCGTTCCCGGTGTGCAGGCGCCGGAACACCAGGCGACCGATCTCGCGCTTGGCGTCGCTGGGCGGCAGGGCCGCGGCGAACTCGTAGAGCGAAGCGGCCGCGAACGGCCCCGGGAGCCACTCGAGGTCGTCCAGCATGCGGTCCGCGCGGGCACGCTCCACGCTGCGCAGCAGCTCGTCCGGGTCGAGCCCCTCGAGCGGCGCCGGGTGCTGCAGGTTCACGATGGTGGCGCCCAGCGTGGCGAGGCTCTGGCGCCACAGGCCACGGCGCTCCTCGGGGTCCTCCAGGCGATGGAGCTGCGTCAGTCCTTCGAGGTAGTCGCGCGTCCGCATAGAGGGCGCGTCAGACTAGCAGCGTTCCGGCTGGCCGGGGGATATTCGTGGGCGCAGCGAGGCCCGCCACGAGGGCCGCGGGTCCGCGCTCAGAGGGCGTCCACACGGTCGTCGTCGGGCACGGCGATGCCCGCCATCCCCAGCAGCCGGAGCGCGTTGCTGGTCTTCACCACACCGTCACGCAGGCGGTAGTCGAAGATCATCTCGTCACCGTCCATCACGTCCGTGAAGTGAACGTTGCGGACCATGCCCACCCGCTCGTGCTCGAGCTCCGACAGCGCGATGTCGTGCGTGGCGGCGAGGCCCAGCGCGGAGCGGTCCAGCAGGTGCGTGAGCACGGCCCGCGCGCCCAGGTGACGGGCCCGCGCGTTGGTCCCGCGCAGCAGCTCGTCGAGCAGGAAGAGCAGCGGGGGCCAGGACTCCGCGCCCGCCACCACGCTGCGCAGCTTCGCGAGCTCGGCGTG
Organism: uncultured Sandaracinaceae bacterium; assembly: GCA_964510015.1. GTDB lineage: Bacteria > Myxococcota_A > Polyangia > Polyangiales > Houyiibacteriaceae > JADJJE01. The sequence goes on along the minus strand of CAZEAA010000651.1, from coordinate 1,780 downwards.
GAAGTAGCTGGCCCCCTTCTGGAGCGAGTCGTCCACCCGCATGCTCGCGCGCAGGCGCACCACCGGCAGCGTGAGCGCCTTGGCCAGCACGGGCCCTCCCGCGAGCGCGAGCGCGGTGTTGAGGCCCACGGCGCGCAGCAGCGTGCTCTTGCCCGCCATGTTGGAGCCCGTGATGATCAGCGCGTGGCCCGCGCCGCCCAGCGTGACGTCGTTCGGGACGCGCGCGCTCGGCTGCAGCAAGGGGTGAGCGAGCCCCACCGCGCGGAAGCCCTCGCTCACCGGGACGATGGTCGGGAAGCAGGCGTCCTCGTCCGAGTCGAGGAACGAGGCCAACGACGACAGGGCCTCGAGCTCACCGAGGGCCGCGAACACGCGCTCGAGCTCGGTGCCCACGCTGCGGTTCCAGCGCTCCAGCTGCAAGAGCACGTGCAGGTCCCAGAGCGTCATCAGGTTGATGAAGAAGTGCAGCGGGAACTGGTGCCGGAACTCGGCGAGCCCGGCCCAGCGGTCGAGCCGCCGCATGTAGGACGAGGGCGCAGCGCCACCGGCGTGCACGTCCCGGTGGAGCTGCCGCAAGAGCGGGTCTTCGAAGCGCGCCGTCTCCACGCAGGCAAGAGCACTGGCGTAGGCCTCGATGTAGCCGCGGCGCGCGGCGATCAGCTCGAAGACGTCGATGGGGTGCTTCGCGAGCATCAGCGCCAGCACCGCTTGGAGCGCGAACGCGCCCCAGAACACGACGGACGGCACCGCCCCCAGCTTGCTGGCGATGTAGAGCCCGAGCAGCGCCGGAGGGGCGAGGAAGATGAGCGCCACCAGCGGGGTGCCCAGCACACCCGGCGCGCGCTTGGTGAACGCCAGAAAGGGCGCTGCGTCGAGCTTGTCGTTGCCCGTGGCGAGGCGCCCGGCCGCCTCCAGCTCCTGGCGAAAGTCGTGCATCTGCGAGAGCTCGCGCACGGCGCCCTGACGCGCGAGGATCTGCTCCTCGGTGGCCGGAGCGCCGAGCCAGCGCGCGAGGTCCGGCAGCGTGCG
>CAZEAA010000651.1:0-741 GCA_964510015.1 uncultured Sandaracinaceae bacterium | reverse complement strand
GCCGAGCGCCCCCCCAGGGCCCCCGGCCCCGCCTGGATCTGCCCCAGGGGGGCGGGCGCCCCGCGCCAGCGCGCGAGGGTCTTGGTGCCGAGCAGCGTCCGCGCGGTGTCGAGGCGCTGCAGCAAGCTCGCCGGGCCCACGAGGTCGATGTCGATGGCGTACGGGTGACCGCCGGGGAGCAGCCCCTCGTGCGCGGACGGCAGCTCGGTCGCGCGGCCCGTCATGCGCAGCACGTGCTCGTGGTGCACCGCGGCGCGCAGCTCGGCGTGGCGCTGCTGCCCCAGCAAGCGTGCGTGCACCACCAAGAGCCCCACGAAGACGACCGCGCCCCCGAGGCCGAGGTACATCCCGAACGCCCCGCCGCCCGTGGCCGCGCTGATGCCGCCCACCACGGCCGCCAAGAAGGCGACCAGGCGCAGGAAGGAGACGCGCGTGCTGCGGGAGCCGAGCTCCGCGGCCTCGTCCTGGAAGCGACGCTCGCGCTCGAGGGTGCGCGTCAGGGCGGGGCTGTAGGCCCACGCGGTCAATTCGTCGGCGGGGGCGGAGGCGGTGGTGGGCGAGGGAGGCACGGAGAGTCGTTGTAAGCCACCCGGGCGGGGACGGCCAAGTCAACGTACGTCTGAGGTGACGCTCACCTACGTGGTCGTGGTCGTAGACGTTGACGTGGTCCTTGACGGCGACGTCGCCGTCTGACGACTCATCACAAGTCCGACGGGAAGGCGTCTATGGCGAAGCGCCTAG
>CAZEAA010000650.1:0-2646 GCA_964510015.1 uncultured Sandaracinaceae bacterium | reverse complement strand
CCATGATGGCCTTTCGCTGTTCTTCAGACGTAGCGCGGATGATGCGCTGCACCAGGGGGTGCCGCACCACGTCGTTGTCGTTGAAGCGGATGAACGAGATGCCCTCGACGCCCTGCAGCAGCTGCTCGGCGTCGCGCAGGCCGCTGCGCGTCCCACGCGGCAAGTCCATCTGCGTGATGTCGCCGGTGATGACGGCCTGCGAGTCGAACCCGAGGCGCGTCAGGAACATCTTCATCTGCTCCGGCGTGGTGTTCTGCGCTTCGTCCAGGATGACGAAGCTGGCGTTGAGCGTGCGCCCGCGCATGAACGCGAGCGGCGCCACCTCGATGGTGCCGCGCTCCATGAGCACCGCCACCTTCTCCGCGTCCATCATGTCGTGGAGCGCGTCGGACAGAGGCCGCAGGTAGGGGTTGATCTTCTCGGCCAGGTCGCCCGGTAGGAAGCCCAGCTTCTCGCCCGCTTCCACCGCAGGGCGCGTGAGGATGATGCGCTTCACGCGCTTCTCGAGCAGCGCGCGCACGGCCATGGCCATGGCGAGGTACGTCTTGCCCGTGCCGGCCGGGCCCACGCCGAAGACCACGTCGTGCTCGCGGATGGCCTGCAGGTAGAGCTGCTGTGTGAGCCCCTTGGGCGCGATGGAGCGACGACCCGCGGAGGTCATGACCACGTCGTCGAATAGGCGACGCAGGTTCACCTGGGGGTGCGTGCGCAGCGTGCGCGCCGCGCGCAAGAGCTCGAGGCTGGTGAGGTTGCGGTCGCCCAGCACGTCCAAGAGCTGCACGAGCGTGCGCTCCATGTTGGCCACGTCCTCGGCGGCGCCGTGGATGCGCAGCATGGTGCCGCGCTGCCCGAGCGTGACGCGGAACTCTTCGCCCAGCGTGCGCAGGTGTGCTCCATTCGGGCCCGTGAGCTTGAGCAGCAGCTCAGGCTCAAAGACCTCCACGTCGGCCGTGGTGGGCGGCGCGAGGGGTGCTGCGATGGATGTCATGGTCACGATGCTACCTCATGCGCCCTAGCAGCGCCGCGCGAACGTGGGGCTCGGGTGCTCAAACCGCAAGCGCAGGGTTCACGTGTCGGCCACTTCGAGCGTGGCTTCGCCATCGCGGACCATCACCAGCTGACAGGCTAGCCGCTCGGCCGGCAGGTTGCCGAACAGATCGAGCACGGCCAGCTCGTCTTCGCCCGGCGGCGCGAACAGCTCGTCACCCGCCAGCACACGCACGCGGCACGTCCCGCAGTTGGCGGACCGGCACGAGTACGGCACCTGCGTGGCGCTGTGGTCGTCGCACACGTCGAGCACGCGCAGCCCGCCGGGCTCGAGCGCGACCGTGAGTTCGAAGCCGGCGGGGAGAAAGCGGAGGCGTGCCATGACCGCGGAACCAAGCCACGCGCGGGGCCTCGGGTCAACGCACGCCGGCGGGCGCCCTCAGCACTCTCGCTGCGCGTGCTTGCTGCACTCTTGCTGCGCGTGCTTGCTGCGTCCTTGCTGCGCGGGCCCGCTCCGAGATACCGTCGGCGCTCATGGACGAACGCACCAAGCAGGTCCTCGCACTCGGTCGAGAGCACTACGAGAAGCGAGAATTCGACAAGGCCGAGCACTTCCTGCGCGAGTGCCTGGCGCGTGACGTCCGCTTCGCCGACATCCTGAACATGCTCGGCGTCATCGCGCACGATCGCGGTCAGCTCGAGGAGGCGCAGCACCACTTCGAAGAGTCGCTGCGCGTGAACCCCAACTACACCGAGGCCGCGCTGAACCTGTCGGTGGTGTACAACGACGTCGGCCGCTACGACGACGCGAAGCGCATCTACCAGGCGGCCATCGCTCACGGCGAAGAGTCTCCCGGCAAGCTCGACCCGTTCGTGATGGGCAAGATCGCCAACCTGCACGTGGAGACCGCGCAGGGCTACACGGACGTCGGGCTGCTCTCGGAGGCCATGCACGAGCTGCGCAAGGCGCTGCTGCTGTGCCCGCACTTCGCGGACGTGCGCGTGAAGCTGGCCAACCTCTACAAGCAGCAGGGCGACCCGGCCGCGGCCATCCACGAGCTCAAAGAAGCCCTCAAGTACCGTGAAGCCTACGTGCCCGCCCACGTGGCGCTGGGCGTGGTCCAGCTGGGCCTCGGCGACGTCACCGCCGCGCGCGCCTCGTGGTCACGCGCCGTGGAGCTCGACCCGGACAACAAGGCCGCGGCGATGTACGTGCGGATGTTGGATACCCAGCAGCGGGGCTGAGACCCAAAGCCCGCCGTTCCCCTTCGTTGACGTGGTCGTTGACGGGCATCGACTCGTCACCGTCCTTGCGCACCAGGGGAAGGTCTGGGAGGTTCTTCGTGGGCTCTGGCCGTCGAGTAATCCGTCATGTTTCAAGGCACTTGGGCACCCCCGGCTGAAGCCGAGGGCAGCAAACCAGGCCCGGACGACCTGAAAGTCCCCGCGAGGGGGACTAGCTGGTGGAAAGGTTGGTCACCGGCCTACCAAGGTTACCCGGACCCCGCGCACGGAGGCTGCTGGGATGGCTGCGTCCGGGTCCCTTGGGTAGAGCACACCCTGCTATCCACCACGTAGTCCACGCCAATAGGCGGGGACTTTAAGAAAATCCAAGCGTAGTTTGCTGCCCTCCGCTTCAGCGGGGGGTGCCCCAATTCG
>CAZEAA010000649.1:0-2655 GCA_964510015.1 uncultured Sandaracinaceae bacterium | reverse complement strand
ACAACTGGTTCAACCACTTTGTCTATGATACTATCACTGCCGTGAGACGATATTCGTTCGGTTTGGGCGGTGCGAAGTCCGCCTTGATCCTCGCCGCGCTCGGGCTCTCCGCGTGTGACACGGTGGGCACCATCGGCACGGCGCCCGCCGATCGCCCGCTGCCTCCGGAGCCCGAGCTCCCGCCGCCGCCCTTTGCGCCGGCGCCCACGCAGCTGCTGCGCTTGACCGCCGAGCAGTTCGACAACGTCGTCCACGACCTCTATGGCGAGGACATCGTGAGCGCGCTGCCGCTCGAGCCCGACGTTCGTCTCGCGGGCTTCTTCGCCGTGGGCGCGGGCGTGGACAGCGTGTCCGAGAGCGGCGTGAACCAGTACGAAGCGCAGGCGCTGTCCATCGGTGAGCAGGCCATGGCCGACACCCCCGCGCGCGACGCCTTGTTCGACTGCACGCCCACGGGGATCACCGATGACGCCTGCGCGCGCTCGTTCATCACGCGCCACGGCCGCATCACTTACCGGCGCAGCCTGACCGAGGACGAGATCACCCGCTTCGTGACCCTGGCGCGCACCGCCGCCACGGTGCGAGGCGACTTCTACGCGGGCATGAGCCTGGTGGTGGCGGCCCAGCTGCAGTCCCCCCACTTCCTCTATCGCCACGAGCTGGGCGACGTGGTCGAGCCCACGGCGGACGAGCCCCACGTCCAGCGCGAGCTGCGCGGGACCGAGCTGGCGAGCCGCCTCAGCTTCTTCTTGTGGAACACCACACCCGACCGTGACCTGCTGGACGCCGCCGAGTCGGGCGCGCTCGACACGCCCGAAGGACTCGAGGCCGAAGTGCGCCGCATGGTGGACGACCCGCGCACGCGCCGCGCCGTGCGCTCCTTCTTCTCCGAGATGCTGCAGCTCGATCGGCTGAGCAACCTCTCGAAGGACCGCAACGCGTTCCTGCACTACTCGCCCGCGGTGGGTCCGGCGGCGCGCGAGGAGACGCTGCTCACCATCGAAGACCACGTGTTCGAGCAGGACGCCGACTACCGCGACCTGATGACCACGCGCACCACGTTCTTGAACCGCACGCTGGCCGCCATCTACGAGGTGCCCGCGCCCACGCGCGACGGCTTCGGTCGGTACCAGCACTCGGCGACCGGGATGCGCCGCGGCCTGCTGGGGCAGCTGTCCTTCTTGGCGCTGCACGCCCACGCCACGCGCTCCTCGCCCACGCTGCGCGGGCGCTTTGTGCGCATCAACCTGCTCTGCACCGACGTGCCCCCGCCGCCGGCCAACGTGGCCGTCGACCTGAGCGAGACGGATGCCTCGCTCTCCATCCGCGACCAGCTGTGGGAGCACCGCGAGAACCCGGTGTGCTCCAGCTGCCACGCGCTGATGGACCCGATCGGCCTCGGCTTCGAGAACTTCGACGGCCTCGGGCAGTTCAGCGAGGTGGACTGGCGCCTGACGTTCGGCCCCGACGGAGACGTGGTGCGCGACGAGAACGGCGACCGCGTGCTGGTGGAAGGGCCCGAGCTGGACGTGACGGGGGATGTGGACGGCGTGCCCTTCACCAACCCCATCGAGCTGACCGAGGCCCTGCGCAACCACCCGGACCTGCCCACGTGCCTGACGCGCAGCGTGTATCGCTACGCCACGGGTCACGAAGAGGTGCGCAGCGAGGCGGCCCAGCTGGTCAGCCTCGACGCGAGCTTCGAAGAGTCCGGCTTCCGCGTGAAGGAGCTGTTGGTGCGCGTGGCCCTCTCCGCGGGCTTCCGGCAAGCGAGCGGCCTGCGCACCGTCACGGAGGAGACACCCTGATGGCCAAGACCAACATCAGTCGACGCACCCTGCTGAAGGGGATCGCCGCCGGAGGGGCCACGGTCGCCATCGGCCTGCCCACCCTCGACATCTTCTGCAACCCGAACGGCACGGCGCTCGCGCAAGGCTCCCCCTTCCCCCAGCGCTTCGGCACCTGGATCTGGGGCAACGGCAACATCCCCGAGCGCTGGACGCCCCGCAGCCTCGGCCGCAACTACGAGCTGAGCACGCAGCTGAGCGGCCTGCTGCCCGTGCGCGACGACGTCACCGTGATCACCGGCACCATCGCGGCGTCCGTCGCGCGCGAGCCACACATCGATGGGTCAGCGTCGTTCCTCGCGGGCACGCCCATCCTGTCGACCGGGCAGCACGACATCCTGGCGCCGACCATCGACGTGATCGCGCAGGAAGCCATCGGCGGGGCCACCGCGTTCCGGTCGATTCAAGCGGGTGTCGAGCCGGACCTCGGCAACAGCACGGTCAGCGTCAACGGTCCCGGGAGCTCCAACCCTGCCACCGTCGACCCGCTGTCGCTGTATCAGAAGCTCTTCGGCGAGGGCTTCGCGCTGCCGGGTGAAGAGCCCGTCATCGACCCGATGTGGCAGCTCCGCCGCAGCGCGCTCAGCTCGGTCATGGAGGAGTCCGCCGCCCTGCGCTCGCAGCTCGGGACTCATGATCAACGGCGTCTGGACGAGCACTTGAACGGGGTGCGCGAGCTGGAGCTGCGCCTCCTCCGCTTCGAGGAGGACCCGCCCAACCTGGCCGCCTGCGGGCTCGCGCGCGTGCCGCTCGAGGCCTATCCCGAGGTCAACAGCCGGCCTCAGATGAAGGAGCGGCACCGCATCAT
>CAZEAA010000648.1:0-2666 GCA_964510015.1 uncultured Sandaracinaceae bacterium | reverse complement strand
ACACCGGCCGCCGCGCGCCGAGGCCGAAGTGCACGTAGAGGCACAGCAGCGGCGTCGCGACCACGTGCGCCGCGAACCACACGGTGCCCTGCACGGCCACGAAGAAGAACACGCTCCCGAACGCGAACAGCAGCGTGAGCAGCAGGTCGTCGCGCAGCGTGCGCTCGCTCACGCCGTCCTCGCGCAGGCGCCGCAGCGTCACGAACAAGAGCGCAGGCCCGAGCCCTGCCAGCAGCGCCCAGAACAGGCGGTCCGGCGCGTCCACACCCAGCACGGCCACCAGCGGAGCGATGACCAAGCCCGGGAAGGGTGGGAACGACACGTACCAGACGTAGCGCCCCGGCTCGGCACGCGGGAAGAAGAAGCCGGGCGGGCAGGGGCCTCGCAGGTGCGTGTCGAAGCAGGCCCAGTCGTTGGTCCCCGGTGGGCGTCCCGGCAGCGACAAGCGCCCTTCGAGGAAGCCCTGCGCCAAGTGCGCGTAGTGGTTGTCGGGTGACGTCTCGAGCAAGCGCGGCCCGAGCACGGCGCAGTAGACCCCGGCCGAGAGCACGTAGAGAGCGAGGGGGATACGGGCGCGTTGCAACCAGGTCACGAGGGCGCGGAGCATACACTGACAGGGCCTCGCGCACCCCAAAGGGCCGCTACACGAGCCGTCGCAGTCCGCTCGGAACGGTAAGGGTTGAGGGTCGGTGTGTACGCTGTATATTGCCGCCCACTGAGCGCGGCGTGCAGACCAGCGTCGGCCAAGGAGACAGCACCAGCATGCGTGAATTCGACTACATCGTCGTGGGATCCGGGTCGTCCGGGGCCGTCATCGCCGCCCGCCTCGCCGAGGACCCGAGCGTGAGCGTGCTGCTCCTGGAAGCCGGCGGCAGTGACCGTCAGAAGATGGTGCAGGTGCCCGGCATGATCTCGCTGCTTCACCAGGTGAAGGAGCTGAAGGTCAAGGTCGACTGGGGCGTGAAGGCCGAGCCCGCGCCCTTCATGAACGGCCGCCAGGTGCCGCAGACGCGCGGCAAGGTGGTGGGTGGCTGCTCGTCCGTGAACGGCATGCTCTACCTGCGCGGCAACAAGGCCAACTACGACAAGTGGGCCGAGATGGGCGCCGACGGCTGGGACTACGAGGGCGTGCTGCCCTACTACAAGTCGTTCGAAGACCACCCCGACGCGCCGAACCAGTGGCACGGGCGCGGCGGTCCGGTGAAGGTGGGCAAGCACGACCCGAAGGAGATCAGCCCGGTCTCGCACGCGTTCATGGACGCCGTCACCGACGTGACCGGCGTGCCGCGCACCGACGACTTCAACGGCAAGGAGCAGCATGGCCCGTCGCTCTTCCAGATGAACTGCCGTGACGGCCTGCGCTACGGCACGGGCGAGGCGTTCGTGCAGCCCGCGCTCAAGCGGCCGAACTTCACGCTCGAGACCGGCGCGCACGTGCGCAAGCTGGTGTTCGAGGGCAAGCGCTGCGTGGGCGTGCGTTACCGCCAGGAGCGCGCGCTGCTCACCGCTCGCGCCAAGCGCGAGGTCATCTTGTCCGCCGGCGCAGTGGGCTCGCCGCACCTGCTGCTGCTGAGCGGCGTGGGGCCCGCCGCGCACCTGCGCGAGCAGGGCATCGAGGTGCTGCACGACCTGCCGGGCGTGGGCCAGAACCTGCACGACCACCTCTTCGTGCCCATGACCTTCCGCGCGCCCACCAGCGGTCACCGTGGGTCGCCGGGGCACTTCTTCGCCGGCATGTTCAAGGAGCTGGCGCTCGGCGCCGTGGGGCGTGGCGGCTCGTGGTTCGGGCGCACGGTCTTCGAGTCGGGCGCGTTCCTCAAGAGCTCGCCGGACCAGCCCATCCCGGACATCCAGTACCACACGCTGCCGTGGGGCTACCCGGACCCGAACCAGGACGGCCCGGACCGCCCGCACGTGGACGACGGCTTCTGCTTCACCATCATGCCCACGCTCATCTACCCGAAGAGCCGCGGCGAGGTGAAGCTGCGCACGAGCGACCCCGAGGGCACGCCGGTCTTCGACCCGCACTACCTCGAGCACCCGGACGACATGAAGCTGCTGATCCGCGCCATGCGCCTCGGCCGCGAGATCATGAGCAGCCCGAAGATCCGCGGGCTGCTGGGCGAAGAGCTGCAGCCCGGCACGCACGCCGCGAGCGACGAGGCGCTGGCCGACGAGGTGCGCCTGCGCGCCACCACCGTGTATCACCCGGTGGGCACCTGCCGCATGGGCAAGGACAAGGACGCCGTGGTGGACCCGAAGCTGCGCGTGCACGGCATCGAGGGTCTGCGCGTGGCCGACGGCTCGATCATGCCGCAGATCACGGGCGGCAACACCAACGCGCCGTGCATCATGATCGGCGAGAAGGCCGCAGCGATCATCCAGCAGGGGTGAGCGATTGCTCTCGCACGACGTTCGCGATTGCGGGCGTCGTGCGCGGGTCACCCCGCTGCCGGCCGCCAGGTGATCTCGGCGATGGCGCGGGTGGCTCCTTCTGAAACGGACGTGACGCGGTCTTGCTGCAGCTCCCGCAGTGCGGGCAGCGCTGCCGTGGCATCAGCTCGCAAACGCTCGAGGGCCAGCGCAGCGAGCCGGCGCACTTCGGCGGCGCGGTCGCTCAGCATGGTGATCAGCGCGGCCACCGCGCGCGGCTTGTCGCTGGGCAG
>CAZEAA010000647.1:0-2667 GCA_964510015.1 uncultured Sandaracinaceae bacterium | reverse complement strand
GAGAGCCAGCCACCCGCCATTACCATCATCGTCGTCGCAACCGTAAGCCGATTCATTTCGTGTGCCTCCGCAAGCCCACTCAGGCTATCAGCAACGCCCTCGATAGCAATCATGTAGGCGCTTGGCGCACATCGACCGTCGCGTTCGGGAGTTGCTGGCCGGTCGGACGGTCTTTCGCGGGTTCAGAGATACCGCGTGATCCGGTTCGGCCGCTCCCGCTTCTTGCGCCAATACCAGGACGAGAGCGGGAGCATCACGACCAGCAGGCCGAGCCACACCGCGAAGGTTCCCGCGAGCCCGGTGCGCCCGTGGACGATCGCCGAGGTGAGTCCCCGGGCGATCCCGAGGAGGAGGAAGTGGGTGACGTAGAAGAAGAAGGACACCCGTCCGAACACGACCAGCGGTTCGAGGGCCCTCGGCACGCCATCGCGACACGCGCGATGAAGCACGGTCAGCGCCAGGAACGTCAGGGCGAGGGCCCAGCCCAGGAACGGGAGGTCCGGCGGATACTTCGCGAAGTACCAGAACTCGCGCGTGGTGATCGCGGCCGTGGGGTAGGCGTTGCCGTAGCCACCCCGCGTGCGGAGGAAGAGGAAGCACACCAGGCACACGACACCGAGGGCTAGCCAGAGGCGCTCGCGATGCTCACGGCCGACGGCGTCTCGTCCCACGACGAAGCCCAGGAGCACCAGCCCGATCCACGGGATCACTGGATACATCGACCGGAACCACCCCTCGCGGACCGGCTCGTACAGCACCGCGCGCAGCGGGACTGGCAGCGCAGACACGTCCAGCAGTGGATGCAGCACCAGCACGGCCAGCGCGACCACGAGGAGGACGCTTGGCGGCAGGCGACGCAGCCACGCCAGCGCCATCAGGCTCACGCCGATGGAGGACAGCACCATGAACGAGTAGAAGCCGCCCAGCGCGCGGGGGATGCCGAACACCACCGTGTCCACGCCGATCAGCACGAGACCCCTCGTCATCAAGCGCCGCGTGACCTCGCTCTCGGGCACGCCTCGGTCGGCTCGCGCAGCGCTGGTCCACGCCACCATGAAGCCCGCCATGAAGAAGAAGCCGGGGGCCACCTGCACGCCGGTGAAGCGCACCAAGAACTGCAGCAGGTCCGCCGGAAAGTCGGGCTGCGCGCGGTAGAGCTCCTCGCCGCCGCGGCCGCCGTTGAACATGAGCGACGCGTGATCGAGCGCCATGTGCGCGACCAGCAGTCCACGAAAGACGTCGACGAAGCCTGCTCGGCGGTCTTCGAGGCTCACGCCGCGACGGTATCAGACCGCGCAGCGCGGGGGACGCGCCGTCAGCGCGCGGTGTACTCGGTGGCGAACGCGGCCTCGGCGGCGTCGAACGAGCCCTGCGCGTCCAGGTACTCGCGCGCGCCCTCGTGGTGCTGCCGCAGGTACAGCATCCCGCGACGGCCGAACTCTTCCTTCACCCACTTCGCGAAGTAGTGCTCTTCCTTCGGGCGCAGCGACCCCACGCGGTACGTGTCGGTGGCCTCGAGCAGCCGCTCGGCCAGGCGGTCGAGGCCCATGCCCTCGGTGGCGCTCACGCGGTGGATGGCGATCTTCTCGCCGTCGAAGGGGCGCGCCAGCGCCATGCTGCTCTTGAGCGCTTGATAGCTGCGGCGCGCGGCGTCCACGGCGTCGCACTTGTTCAGCACGATCTCGTCGGGCACCTCCATGATGCCGGCCTTCAAGAACTGGATCTCGTCGCCGCCCATGGGCTGCACCACCAGGTACACGCGGTCGGCCAAGAAGCGGATGTCCACCTCGCTCTGGCCGATGCCCACGGTCTCGATCAGCACGCAGTCGAAGAGCCGGTGCAGCAGGCGGCACACCTGGAAGCTGCGCGGGGAGAGCCCGCCGAGCTCGGTGTCGCTGGCCTGGCTGCGGAAGAAGAGGCGCGCGTCCCCGGTGGCGAAGCGCACGCGTGTGCGGTCACCGAGCAGCGCGCCCCCCGAGAAGCGGCTGCTGGGGTCCACGGCCAGCACGGCGAAGCGCAGGTCGCTGCGCAGCGCGTGCATGCGGCGGGCGAGCTGACCGGTGAGCGTGCTCTTGCCCGCGCCCGGCGTGCCCGTGATGCCCAGGAAGGTGGCGCTGCGCGCGCGCGGGTGTGCCTCGAGGGCGGCCAGCACCGCGGCGCGCTGCGGGATGGCCTCCGTGCGCTGATCTTCGAACAGCGAGATGAGCCGCGCGATGGAGAATTTGTGCGCGTCGAGGGCCGCCTCGATCCACTCGCGATGCGTGCTGCTCAGCGTGTCGGCCACGATGCGCTGCTCAGGCGGCCGACGTGCGTGGGTGACGCGACTCGAGCAGCGTGACGATCTGCTCCATGATGTCGATCAGCTCGTAGTCGGCCGGCGTGAAGACGCGCGCGATGCCCTTGTCCTTGAGCGCGCCGAAGTCGTCGCGCGGGATGATGCCGCCGAAGACCACCAGCACGTCCTTGTCGGCGCCCGCTTGGCGCAGGCCGTCCATCAGCTGGTCGGCCAGCTCGAGGTGGCTGCCGCTCAGCACCGAAGCGCCAATCACGTCGGCGTTCTCTTCCACGGCGCTCTCCACGATCTGCTCGGGCGTGAGGCGGATGCCCGAGTAGATGACGTCGAAGCCCACGTGGCGCGCCGACACCGCGATGACCTCGGCGCCGTTG
>CAZEAA010000646.1:0-2679 GCA_964510015.1 uncultured Sandaracinaceae bacterium | reverse complement strand
GCCCTACGCCACCCTGGCCCTGGCCACCGACTACGACTGCTGGCACCAGGGGCACGACGCCGTGACGCTCGAAGGCGTGCTCGCCGTGATGCACCAGAACGTGTCGCTGGCCAAGCGCGTGTTGCGCGAGCTGGTGCACAGCCTGCCCGATCCCCAGCAGAGCCCGGCCAGCACGGCCATGGCCACCTCCATCGTGACGGATCGCTCCGTCATCAGCGCCGCCGCGCGCGAGAAGCTCGCGCCCCTGGTGGGACGCTACCTCTAACCCCCCCGCGGACGGTCCACCGTCCCTCCACCGCTCGGTCACTCACTCCATGTCGCCCATCCTCGTCGTCGGTTCCGTCGCGTTCGACACGCTTCACAACGCCCAAGGCTCCTTCCCGCGCGTGCTCGGGGGGTCGGCCGTCTACGCCTCGATCGCGGCGTCACTGCTCAGCCACGTGCGCCTGGTGGGCGTGGTGGGCGACGACTACCCCGAGAGCGCCCAGGCCATGCTGCGCGAGCGGGGCGTGGACCTCACCGGCCTCGAGGTCAGCCCGGGCGAGACCTTCCACTGGGAGGGCCGCTACACGGATGATCTGACCAGCCGCGAGTCCATCCGCACCGAGCTCAACGTCTTCGCCGAGTTCCAGCCGAAGATCCCCGCGGCCTTCGCGGAGAGCCCGTTCGTGATGCTCGCCAACATCCAGCCCGAGCTCCAGATCTCGGTGTTGGACCAGATCCGATCGCCGAAGCTCGTGGTGGCCGACACCATGAACCTGTGGATCGACATCGCCCGGCCGGGGCTCGAGCGGCTGCTCAAGCGGGTGGACATCCTGATCATCAACGAGGAAGAGGCGCGCCAGCTCACCGGCCGTCACCACCTGGTCGAGGTCCAGCGGGCCCTTCTGGCACTCGGGCCCACCACGGTGATCGTGAAGCAGGGCGAGTACGGCGCCTGGCTCTTCCAGCCCGGCGTGGCGTTCCATGCACCAGCGTTTCCGCTCGAGACCGTTCTCGATCCCACGGGCGCGGGCGACTCGTTCGCGGGTGGCTTCCTGGGCTACCTGGCGCGCGAGAACGACATTTCCCTACCCACGCTGCGGCGGGCGGTGGTGGTGGGCTCGGCGCTCGCCTCCTTCTGCGTCGAAGGCATCGGGTCCAACCGCCTGGTCGAGGTCAGCATGGCGGAAGTGAACGGCCGCGTGGCGGCCTTCGACGAGCTGGTGCGCGCCTGACACCACAAAGTGGGTTCGTGTGCGAGATGCTTGTTCCCTGATGCCTTCATCGGGTATCATGGCGGTCAGATCCTTACGCGTCGTGTGGTGCCTGCGGCCCATGCGGCATGATTTATCGACGTCTCAAGACAAGACGGTGAGCCGAGTGTTCAAGAAAATGCGTGTATTTGGCCTGCTCCTCGCATGGCCTTTGGTGCTTTCGGTGGCGGGCTGCGACTGCGACGAAGGTCGCCGGGCCATCGTCGACAACGATGGCGGCCCTGAGGAGGACATGTTCGTCCCGCCGCCCTTCGATTGTCAGGGTACGGACGGCACCAGCATCCAGTGCCAGGGGCTCCAGCTGTGCTGCGTCCTCCCCTCCGGCGCACCCACCTGCATCACGGACCAGAACAACAACTGCTTCTCGCCGTTCGACTGCGACGAGCTCGAGCAGCCCAGCACCGCCAACAACTGCCAGTTCAGCGCGCCCTTGGATCCGGGTCAGCTCGCCACGCACCTCGACATCACCAACGCCAGCGACGGCACGCTCGTGCTGAGCGGCTACGCCGCCGGCCGCGCCCCGCGCACGCGCTACGGTGACCTGGTGGTGGGCCTCGTGGACGAGAACGACGAGGTCGTGTGGTCGATCATCGACGGCGTCCCCGACGTCTCGCCCCCGACCTCCGGCGACATCATCCCCCAGACGGACGGCTGGCGCGGCGGCATCACGGTCGCCGGTGACAACGTCGGTGAGTTCAACGCCATCGCGTTCAGCCCGCTGACCAGCGGCCCCACGGCGGGCGCGGTGTCCATCAGCTACTACGACCGCACCAACGGCGATCTCAAGTACGCCACCAGCAAGGACGGCGGCGAGACGTGGGCCATCCACACCGTCTACAGCGACGGTGACGCCGGTCGCTACACGTCGCTCGCGTACCTCATCGACGGTCGCCCGGCGATCTCGTTCCTCTCCATGATCCCGTCCACGGATCCCGCGCAGCCTGCCCGCAGCATGGTGCGCGTCGCCGTCGCCAACGTGATCGATCCGGCGGCTGCGTCGGACTGGTCCACGGCCGCTCCGGTCGTGGCGGACCCCGGCACGGCCATCGCCTGCCGCGAGCAGCTGTGCGGCACCGGGCTCGTCTGCCAGGCCAACGGCGCCTGCGGTCGGACCTCCACCGACGCTGACGTGGACTGCAGCCACGTCGACGACGACGGAGTCACGCAGCCCGGTTGCGCCAGCGGCACGCGCTGCCTCAGCAACGGCACCGTCTTCGCCTGCGTGGCCCCCCTCCCCGCGGCCTACATCGAGGACGCCCCCGAGGCCAACGGCATCTACACCTCGCTGCGCGCCACCAACACGGGCCTCGCCCTGGTGTGGCACGACCGCGTGCGCCGCACCCTGATGGGCAGCGCCTACAACGCCAGCAACATGACGTGGCGCGCGCCCTTCCGCATCGACGGCTTCGACGCGGGCCAGGGT
>CAZEAA010000645.1:0-2687 GCA_964510015.1 uncultured Sandaracinaceae bacterium | reverse complement strand
GAGCGGCACTATACGCGCATCCCTTCGGCTGTCAACGTTGGCCGAGAAAAATCCTGAGGCGATGGTCGCGTCCATTCTCTTGGCGGGTGAGCGGTGATAGAACGTTGGCACAGCGTGACGCGGGGTCCGGCTCGGATGCCTGCGTGCGTGGCTTGCCATAATGAAGACCGATCCTTCCCTAACCAAGAGCCCGTCTCGCATCTCGGCGAGCGAGGACAGCGTACGCTCGCAGGAGCTGGCCTTCGACATCCCCACCGACATGAACATGGCGGACTGGGTGGGGGCCATCATCGACGAGCGCTACCGCATCGAGGCCATCATCGGGGTGGGCGGCATGGCGGCGGTCTTCTCGGCCGAGCACGTGCGGCTGGGGCACCGTGTGGCGCTCAAGGTGCTGCTGCCGGCGTTCCAGGAGCACGAAGAGATCCGCGCCCGCTTCGCGCGCGAGGCGCTGGCCATGGCCCGCCTCGACCACCCGCACATCGCCACGGCCATCGACTACGGCGAGCTGGAAGACGGCGGGCGCTACATGGTGATGCCGCTGGTGCCGGGCGAGAGCCTGCGCGACGAGCTGCTCCGGCGCGGGGCCTTCCCCTGGGCCGAGGCGTGCGCCATCGGCGCGCAGGTGGCCGACGCGCTGGCGGCCGCGCACGAGGCCGAGGTGGTGCACCGCGATCTCAAGCCCGACAACGTGATGTGCGCGCGCCGCGTGGACGGCGCCATCCGCGCCACCGTGCTGGACTTCGGCATCGCGCGGGTGCGCAGCCTGGACGCCGCCGACCCGGACCGCATGAGCCGCCTGCGCACACTCACGCACGTGGGCCACGTGATGGGCACGCCGGGCTACATGGCGCCCGAGCAGGCCACCGGGCAAGCGGTGGACGAGCGCACGGACCTGTACGCGCTGGGCCTGATGCTGTTCGAGATGGTCACCGGGCGGCAGCGCTACCCGAGCGACAAGGTCAGCGGGGTGAGCGAGATCCTGACGCTCCAGCTGACGGAGCCCGCGCCGCACCTGCGCGCCGTGCCGAACCTGGCGCACATCCCGGAAGAGCTGGACAGCATCGTGGCCCGGCTGCTCGAGTCGAAGCCGGCGGACCGCCCGGCCAGCGCCGCCGAGGTGCGCGACGTGCTGCTGGAGCTGGCTTATGGCCACTCGGCGCATGGCAAAGACCCCGCGCACAAGACGGCCGAGAGCGAAGCGCTCAAGAAGCGCCGCGACAAGACCACCGGCTCGGCGCTCCAGCCGGCCACGGGGCCCATGCGCAAGGCGCGCCGCGGGCTCTTCATGGTGCTGGGCATGCTGCTGGGCGTGGGCCTCACCGTGGGCGGCTTGATCTACACGGGCCTCATGGAGGTCCCCGTCGACATCGACGAGGACTTCAACCTGATCACGCGCACCACCGGGCAGGGCACGCAGGTGCCGGCCGACGTGGCCCCCGACGTGGCCATCATGAACGAGAGCACCGAGACGCAGATCCGTCGTGACGCGGCCCGGCGCATCTTGGCGTACGAGCCGTCGTCGGAGCTGCCCCCGTGGCTCGAAGCGGCGGCGCAGCTCGAGGCGTCCCGCAGCTGCGAAGCCCGCGAGGCCGCGCTCACCCGCATCCGAGAGCTGGGCGACCGGCGCGCGCGCCCTGCGGTGGACCACCTGGACACCATGCCGCGGCGTGGCTGTGGCCGACACGGGCGCTACGACTGCTACGGCTGCGTGCGCGACAGCTTGTCCCAAACGCTCGACGTGCTGAACGGTGTGGTGCCCGCGGCGGCGGCGGCGCCTGCGGTGGTTCCTGCGGAGACGCCGGTGATGGAAGCGGGAACGCCCGCTCCCTGACGGTTGCCGGAGACGAATCGATAGCCTTCGGGCCTCAGGGCGAGACGTCCGCGTCCAGCGTCCAGCGACCGCGTGGGTGACGGCGACGCCGGCCGCACGGGATGGAGTCCGGCCGCGCGTTGGGTGTGAGCCACTCGGTGGCCGAGCGCCGTGAGCGCGTGCCGCTGTAGCGCAGGCCGGGGCGGAAGAGCTCGGCCGGGTCGCAGTTCTGCCCGGCGTACATGAACTCGAAGTGCACGTGCGGGCCGCGGCTGATGCCGGTGCTGCCCACCTCGGCTAGCACGCCGCCCGCGCGCACGCGCTCGCCGGCCACCACGAAGTTCACGGAGTTGTGGGCGTAGAGCGTGACCCAGCCGCCCTGGTGGATGACCAGGACGATGTTGCCGTAGCCGCGGATGCCGTCGCCCGAGTAGCCCACGAGGCCCGGCGCCGCGGCGCGCACGTTCCAGCCGATGTCGCCCGCGATGTCCACGGCCAGGTGGTAACCCTGCTCGCCCGAGCCGTAGCCGCGCACGAAGCGGCCGTTGGTGACGGGCCAGCGCAGCGTGCCGGCGAAGCGGTCGGCGTTGCCGCCAGCGGCGCGCGCCCAGCGCGGCTCCACCACGCCGCCGAGCAGCTTGTGGCCCGCTTGGCTGGTGCCGAGGCCCAAGAGCTGAGCGCGCGCGAGCGCCCCACGTTGCGCGGCGGTGAGCGGACGCTCGCGAGAGGCCGTGCCGCTACCCGGCGCAGGCCCGCGGCCCGGAATGAACACGCGCCGCCCGGTGCGCAGATCGCTGACCTCTTCGCGCGACAGCGCGTTGGCACCCATGATCTCGGAGGCGCCCAAGCGATAGCGGCGCGCGATGTCCCAGAT
>CAZEAA010000644.1:0-2695 GCA_964510015.1 uncultured Sandaracinaceae bacterium | reverse complement strand
CACGTAATCCGAGGGATGTCAAGTGCAACTAGTTTGTGGTTCCGGGCGCAACTCCAGCGGTCTCACTCGAGCGGGTCGGACTCGACGAACGCCTCCACGCGCTCGTGGCGGCGCGAGGCCTCGCGGTCTTCCACGTAGTGCACCAGGCGGTCCACGTACGCCTCGAAGGACGGACATGCGATGCCCGTGCCCTCGAGCGCGCGGCGCGTCTGCCGGTCGTCGTAGACCACGTCGGTCAGCAGGTGCTCGAGGAACGCGCGCGGGATGTTGGCGAAGCGCTCGAGGCCGGGGGTGCGCATCAGCGTGGTGGCCCAGCCCGCGGGGACGAAGCCGCGCGGAGGCTGGCGACCCGTGCGCGCCGCGATCAGCTCGAAGATGCGACGCGTGGAGAGGGGCTTCGGGTCCACCAAGTGATAGGTCTCGCCGATGGACCCCGGCATGGCCGAGATGTGCAGGCCCGCGTCCACCACGAAGTCGATGGGCACCAGGTTCAGCTTCACGTCGCCGGGGCCGGGCATGGGGATGCGCAGGTCGGTGGGGGCGTGCAGCATGAGGGTGACCAGCAGGTAGGGCCCCTCCAGCCGGTCGATCTCGCCGGTGAGCGAGTCCCCCACGATCAGGCTCGGCCGCAGGATGGTGACCGGGAGCCCGCCGCCCAGCGCTTCGCGCGCGATGCGCTCGGCCTGAAAGCGCGTCTTCTCCACCACGTTGCGGAAGCCGCGGCTCGCGTCCAGGTCCTGCTCGAGGACGTAGCCCTTCTTCGCGCCGCTCACGAGTGCGCTCGACCAGTGCACCAGGCGCTCGAACTGCGGCGCGGCCTCGGCCAGCTCCACCGCCTCGCGAATGCCGCCCACGTTGGCCGCGGTCGCGAACTCGCGCTCGGCCCCCAGGTAGGTCACCGCCATGCAGTGGTGGATGACGGTCACCTCACGCGACAGCTCCGTCCACTCGGCCCCGGAGAGGCCCATGTCGATGCCGGCCGCGTCGCCTTCGTAGACCCGCACGCGTCCGGGCGTGGCGCCCTCCATGTCGGCCAGCATGAGCTTCGCGCGCTCGAGCGACTTGCTCTGCACCACCAGCCGCAGCTGCGTGTCGGTGCTGTCGCGCAGCAGCTTCCGCACGACCCGCAGCGCCAGGAAGCTGGTGGGGAAGCCCGTGACGAGGATGCAGGGCGTGCTCATGAGGCGAGCTTACCTCGCCGGAGGAGCTCCTCGTGGAGCGCGTAGACGGCGGCCTGGGTCTCGGCCTCGCTGCCGCCGTTGTCGATGACCCAGTCGGCCAGGGCCACCTTCTGCTCGAGCGGCAGCTGACTCGCGATGCGCGCCCGCGCGTCGGCCTCTCCTGCGTTGTCGCGCGCCATCAGCCGGGCCAGCTGCACGCTCTCGTCCACGCGCACCACGATCAGCCCTGCGAAGTTCTTGTGCGTGCCCTGCTCCACCAAGATGGCGGCCTCGTACAGCAGATAGGGGGCCGCGCTCTGCTGGAGCTCGATCAGGCGTCGCATCCCGAGCGCGGCGATCTTCGGGTGCGTGATGGCGTTCAGCTTGGCGAGCGCCTCGGGGTTCCCGAACACCCGCTCCCCCAGGACCTTGCGGCGCAGCTCCCCGTGCTCGTCGAGCACGTCCTCACCGAAGGTGGCCACGATCTCGCGCAGCCCGTCGGTGCCCGGCAGCACCACCTCGCGCGCCACTTGGTCGGCGTCCACCACCCCCACGCCGTGAGCGCGGAACATGCGGGCGACCGTGCTCTTGCCGCACGCGATGCCCCCCGTGAGGCCGTAGACAGGCTTGCTCATCCGTCCTGTGTACGCTGGTCCGAATGCGCGGCGCAAGCGCCAGACGCGCCGTCGAGGACCCCTCGGCGGAGTGCGAGAGCCGAGGCGCTCGGTCACACTCGCGCGCATGCGAGCAGTCATCCAGCGCGTCAGCCGCGCCGACGTGGTGGTGGACGGAGCGATCGTGGGCGCCATCGAGCGGGGCCTGCTGGTGTACCTGGGCGCGGGCGCCGACGACGGCCCGGCCGACGTGGACTACCTGGTGCAGAAGATTGAAGGGCTGCGCGTGTTCGTGGACGATGAGGGCAAGATGTCCCGCTCCGTGGAAGACGTGGGCGGCGCCGTCCTGGTGGTCTCCCAGTTCACGCTCTACGGCGACGTCCGGAAGGGCCGCCGCCCGTCGTTCTCGAGCGCCGCCGGCCCCGAGCTGGCCGAGCGCCTGTATGAAGAAGTGGTCGCCCGCCTGCGCGCCAGGGGCCTCCCCGTGGCAACGGGTCGCTTCCGGGCCAGCATGAACGTCCGCTGCGAGGTGGATGGCCCCGTCACGATCCAGGTCGACAGCCGCCGCCTCTACTAAATCGACACGCTAAGTCGCCGGAAATTCGCGGAAAAGACACGCTTCGAGAAAGAAGTTGAGGATCACGCTTGCGCCCCCAGAGGCCGATGCTAGAAACCGGCTCCTTCGACGGTGCGAGCCAACGAAGGGCCCTGACAAGCCACAGCACGAGTCTTCACGGTCGACACGTTTTGACCCGGTTCTAGAAGAACGGACTCGAAGAAAAGCCTTGACAGGGAACGGGCGCGAGAGTAGAAAGCGCCCCCCACCAGCCCCCCAGCTGGTGAGTCACTCGAGAGAGTGACGACAAGTCGGTCGTTGAAAACTGAATCGGAACTACTCGCAAATTTACGTGGGTCCCAAGT
>CAZEAA010000643.1:0-2703 GCA_964510015.1 uncultured Sandaracinaceae bacterium | reverse complement strand
ATGCCGAGTTCGAGTGGTGCACGGACGTGTTCCGGGCGCGCCAGGTCGTCTCCGAGAAGCTGCAGCTCGTGCGCGGTGCGCTCCCCGCCGAGGTGGAGCAGCCGGTCCTGGCCCCCGTCTCCTCCATCATGGGCGAGGTGCTGTTTCTCGCAGTGACGACGGATGGCGCCACCGCCATGGAGGCGCGCACCTTTGCGGACTTCACGCTTCGGCGCAGGCTGCTGGCGGTTCCCGGCGTGTCGCAGGTGATCGTGACGGGCGGGGAGCGCAGGCAGTTCGAGGTCGCGCTGCGTCCCGAGCGCTTGGTGGCGCTCGACCTCACCGTCGCCGAGGTGATGCGCGCGCTCGAGGAGACCAACACCAGCGTGTCCGCCGGCTTCATCGACGAGGGCGGGCAAGAGTACCTGGTGCACGGCGTGGGGCGCGTGCGGACCCCCGAGGACGTGGGCGAGACGCTGGTGGTGCAGCGTGGTGACGAGGCCATCCTGGTGCGGCACCTCGGTGACGTCCGGCTCGGCGCGGCGCTGCGGCGCGGCGAGGGGTCGTACGGCGGACGGCCAGCGGTCATCGTCGGCATCCAGAAGCAGCCCGGCACCAACACCCTCGAGCTGACCGAGCGCATCGACCGTGAGCTGGACGAGCTCTCGCGCACGCTCCCCGAGGGCTTGAGGCTCGAGCGCGACGTGTTCCGGCAGGCCGACTTCATCGAGGTGGCGGTCGAGAACGTGCTGGCAGCGCTGCGCGATGGCGTCGCGCTGGTGCTGCTCATCGTGTTGCTGTTCTTGGCCAGCGGACGCGCGAGCGCGATCACCATCGTGGCCATCCCGCTCTCGCTGGTCACGGCGGTGTTCGTGCTCTCGGCGTTCGGCGCGACGTTGAACACCATGACGCTGGGTGGCATGGCCATCGCGGTGGGCGAGCTGGTGGACGACGCGGTCATCGACGTGGAGAACGTGGTGCGGCGCTTGCGCCTGAACGCTCTGCTCGCCGAGACACAGCGGCTGCCGGCCTTGCAGGTGGTGCTCTCGGCCAGTCGCGAGATCCGCAGCAGCATCGTGTTCGCCACGCTGGTGGTCGTGCTGGTGTTCCTGCCGCTGTTCTTCCTGTCCGGGGTGGAGGGCCGCCTGCTCGCGCCGCTGGGCATCGCCTACGTGGTGTCGCTCACAGCCTCGCTCTTCGTGGCGGTCACCGTGACCCCCGTGCTCTGCTCGTTCTTGCTGCCTGGCTCGAAGGCCGTCACCAAGGCGCACGAGCCACGCTTCGCGCAGTGGCTGAAGCAACGCTACGCCCCACTGCTGACTGGTGCGATGCGGCGTTGGCGGCTCGTGGCGGCCGTGGCGTTCGGGTTGCTTGCCGTCGCGGGGGTGGCGCTCG
Organism: uncultured Sandaracinaceae bacterium; assembly: GCA_964510015.1. Lineage (GTDB taxonomy): Bacteria > Myxococcota_A > Polyangia > Polyangiales > Houyiibacteriaceae > JADJJE01. Next base: position 1,329 of record CAZEAA010000643.1, on the reverse strand, counting down.
CGCTCGCCGGCCGCTCGTTCCTGCCAGAGTTCCGCGAGGGCACCTTGGTGGTGGCCGCAGTGACACTGCCGGGCACCTCGCTCGCCGAGTCGGACGCGATGGGGCGCCGCATCGAGGAGATCCTGCTCAGCCACCCGGAGGTCGTCACGGTGGCGCGGCGCACGGGGCGCGCGGAGATGGACGAGCACGCCCAGGGCACCAACGCCGCCGAGCTGGACGTGACCCTGCGCGAGACGGACCGGTCGCGCGAAGACTTCCTGGACGAGCTGCGGCGCGACCTCACCATGCTGCCCGGCATGAACATCACCATCGGTCAGCCCATCGGGCACCGCATCGATCACATGCTCTCGGGCACGCGGGCGAGCATCGCGGTCAAGGTGTTCGGCGACGACCTCTCGGAGCTGCGTCGCCTCGGCGCCGAGGTGGAGGCCGCCATGCGCAGCGTCCCGGGCGTGGTCGACCTCGCGCGGGAGCAGCAGTCGGACATTCCCTTCGCGCGGGTGCGCTTCGACCGACCGGCCATCGCGCGGCACGGCATGCGCATCGCGGACGTGGCGCGCGCCCTCGAGGTCGGCTCGGGCGTCCACGTGGTCTCGCAGGTCATGGAGGGGCAGGCGGTCTTCGACCTGGTGGTGAGGACAGACCCGAGCCGCGTCCAGACGTTCGAGGACCTGCGCGAGCTGCTAGTGGTCACCCCCGGGGGGGCACGCGTTCCGCTCCGTGCCCTCGCCAGCGTTCAGCGCGACCGCGGGCCGAACGAAATTGGACGCGAGAACGTGCAGCGCCGGCTCGTCGTGAGCTGCAACGTCGCTGGCCGCGACGTGGGGAGCGTGGTGAGCGACATTCAGGCTGCGGTGGATGCTGCAGTGGTCTTCCCCACGGGCTATCGGGTGGCCTATGGCGGGCAGTTCGAGAGCGCCGAGGGCGCGGCTCGCACCCTCGGGCTGCTGAGCCTCGCGTGCTTGCTCGGGATGCTGGGCCTCCTGTACACGGCGTTCGGTTCCCTGCGTGACGCCGTTCTCGTCATGGTCAACCTGCCGCTCGCACTCATCGGGGGTGCGGTCGGTGTCTTCCTGCAGGGAGGGGTGCTCTCGGTCGCCTCGCTGGTGGGCTTCATCACGCTCTTCGGCATCGCCACACGCAACGGGATCATGCTGGTCTCGCACATCCGACACCTGGTTCACGAGGAGGGTGTTGGCGACATCGACGAAGCGGTGAAGCGCGGCGCGCGGGAGCGCCTGATCCCCATCGTGATGACAGCGCTCGCGGCGGGGCTCGGGCTCGTGCCGCTCGCCCTCTCTGGCGGGCAGCCGGGCAGCGAGATTCAAG
>CAZEAA010000642.1:0-2719 GCA_964510015.1 uncultured Sandaracinaceae bacterium | reverse complement strand
GCACGAGCCCGAGCCCATGTCCCTGGGGCCCAGGTCACGGCCCATGTCCTCGGGGCCCTGGTCGGCGTCGTCGCCCATGTCCTCCGAGCTGGCGTCCGTGCCCGCGTCGGTCTCGGTGCCTCCACCCCCGCAGCCGGCGAGGCCGATGGCGGCCAGCGCGAGCGCCTGAAAGCAGAGGAGGAAGCGGGACCGCGAGAGGGTTGTCGTCGCCATCGATACCGTGGGCAAGTGGAGGGGAGGCCGATAGCGCAGGGCGCCGGTTCGACTCTCCGATTGATACCCGCATCGTTCTCGAATCGCCAGTCTGTGGCCGCACATTGCTGCGAAATCAGGGAGCCGGCGCAGACGTTTCCGTCTCCCGCGCCGGCGGAGGGCGACCTTCGGCCGCGGCTGCGAGGAACGCGAGGGCCCGCTCGGACTGCGGCACCATCACCCTCTCGAGCGTGTCCACGAAGTAGGGCCCGTGGGGTCGGGGAATCGTCCCGCGCTCCGTCCAGGTCACCCGGGTGCGTTCGGGGGTGAGCACCTCGTAGCGGACCTGCCCCTGCGACTCCACCCCCGCAGGGAGGTGTTGCTCCCACTCCACGCCGGCCGCCGTGGAGTCGGTGATGAGCAGGGACCCTCGTCCGAAGCCCTCGCCCGTCCAGTGAACACGCGCTCTGCGACCCACCTCCGGCCCCTCGTACGTGTGGCGCAGGGTGGGGTCGACGTCGTCGTTCCAGCCCAGCCACGCCACGTGCTGCCGGGGGCTCGCCACGAAGGGGTCGATGGCGGCGACGGGCGCCTCCACCACGACGCTGACCCGCACCTCGAACGTGTTGTCGAGCAGCATCCCGGCCGCGCCGCTCGCCAACGCGAGCACCAAGAGGGTCGTCAGGCCGACGCTCACCACGCGACCGAAGCTCATCGCCATCCCCCGACCATAGCGCACACCGTGGCCGCGTCAGGGCGGGAGCCGGCCGGCCACCAGCCACGCCACGGCCACCACCGCCGCGAAGAGGCCCACGAGCCACACCGGCACGCCCTGCGGGGCAGCCCGGCGCGGGAACTCCACCTGCTGGACCAGCCCGGCCTCGACGTCCACCAACAGCACCCCGTCCACCTCGAAGGCCACGGAGTACTCGAGCAGCTGCCGACGTGTGGGGGGATGCCCCAGCGACGGCGCGCGCTCGCCCGTCTTCACCTCGGCCACGTACTGCTTGCCGTGCCGCGCCACGAGGTAGTCCGCGCGCAGGACCACCGGCCAGCGCTGCCCGCCGAGGCGCGGGTGGTAGGTGGTGGTGAGCTGAGCGTCCTGCACGCGGTAGCCATGGTCGCGCAGCAGGGCGGCGGCCCGCTTCTCACCCCGCAGCGACCTCCGCGCGCGGCGGTGGGCGACGCGGCTGCGGAGGAGCCGGCGCACGAACAGACCGAACACCAGCAGCACCAGCGCGAGCAGAAGTCCGAGGGCGACCGGCGGCAAGGGGATTTGAGCGAACGCGCGCGGCATCGAAAACATCAGCAGTTGCCTATAGCAGAGGGGTGTGACATCGCGTGCCAGCGTCATCGTTCAATGGAACAACGCGGTGCGCCATTCAATTGGATAGGATTGGCCGGTTGCCGGTCGTACCGAGGTCCCATGGGCGTCGAAGCGGCCTGCTCCATGGGCAATTGTGAACAACCTGTGGATAACCCAAGTGGCGAACGGCTGAAGAAAAAGTCGCTGGTCATGTCGAATTGTGTTGCCGGTCGTTGGCGACGTCTGGCAAGTTGAGTTCAGGAAGGTCGCGAAGCACGTAGCAGCAGGTCAACAGGCCAGCTGTGACAAGGCGGAGCTTGAAAAGCGAATACGAGTTGCACACATGATCTCGACAGCGATCGGGCGTGGACGTGACGAAGCAGTCCCTCGTGGATTCGTAGAACGCGTCGACATCACCCCGGTGGTTGCATCGGCGTCGCTACCCTTCGGGTACGACTCGGATAGCTGTCTCGGAACTCGTCACAGGGCACAAGAGGCAGCAGAGACATGTCATGCGGGTGTCGTCGTGGTGGAGCACTAAACACGCTCCATCAAGGGCGGCACATCGCTCGGGCCGGGTGAAACATCCTGGCTCTCACAGCGCCCGCTCTCGGGTTGCGCGCATCGGCTCAGGCGGATGCACGGACTCAGCAACCTGAGCATCGGGGGTCGCGGGAACTTCGGTTTCTACGAATCCCGGTTCGACGGAAGCGGGGCTCATTGGTCTTGGCCAGGAGCCGCGAGAGGCGAGTGGAACGACGGAAACGTCGAGCCCTCGAGGGAACGTCGCTGTGGAACTCGACAAGCAACGCTCGTGGCGTGTCCGAGGGAAACCGAGGCGCACGCGGAGGCATCCCTGAGTTAACTCGCAGGGAACGCCAGTGATTTTCCACCGACGGGGTGGTCTCTTGCCAACGCTCGAGACCTCCCCGTTTTCTATTCCGTCAGGGTCTCGTTCGCAGGCGCTCCTCGAGCCCTGCGCTGCTCCCGCAGGCGCGTTCTGGCAGAAAACGCCCGGTCATTGTCATTGCTGCCGCGAGGCCTCCCGCGCAGCATGGTGGGCATGGACCGCCGTGTCGTCATCGCCGTCTTTCCCGGCATCCAAGCGCTCGACCTGGTGGGCCCGCTCGAGGTCTTCCACACGGCGCACCGGCTCGCGGGCGCGGGGCGCGGCTACCGCGTCGAGCTCGCGGCCCCCGTAGCGGGCGCGCTCTCCACGTC
>CAZEAA010000641.1:0-2719 GCA_964510015.1 uncultured Sandaracinaceae bacterium | reverse complement strand
TGGCCAACCTGCAGATGACGGCCGAGCTCTACGAGTGGCGCTTCGACATGCGCACCGGACAGTCGCGCGGGCGCACGCTGGACGACCGCAACACCGAGTTCCCGTCGATGAACGTGGAGCAGATGGGGAGGCCCACGCGCTTCAGCTACAACGTGCGGCTCGCGGGGCGTCCCACGCTGCGCTTCGACGCCATCGTGAAGTACGACACGCGTACGGGTGAAGCGGCCACGCACGAGTTCGGGCCGGGCCGCTACGGCAGCGAGAGCCCCTTCGCGCCGCGCGACGCATCGCGGGCCATGGACCCCGAGAGCGAGGACGACGGCTACGTGCTGAGCTTCGTGCACGACGAGAACACCCAGCGCAGCGAAGTGGTGGTGCTGCCCGCGATGGACCTGGCTTCGGGGCCGGTGGCGCGCGTGCTCCTGCCGCGGCGCGTGCCGCTCGGCTTCCACGCCTGCTGGGTGCCCGGCACGTGATGCAGCCCCTGTTCGTGCTGGGCGGCGCGCAGACCGACTTCGCACGGAACTTCGCGCGCGAGGGCAGCTCGCTGTTCCCCGTGATGCGCGCCACCGCCGAGGCAGCGTTGCAGGACGCCGGGCTCGCGTGGGCGGACATCGAGACCGTTCACGTGGGCAACTTCACGGCCGAGCTGTTCGCGCAGCAGGGGCAGCTGGGCGGCTTCTTCCCCAGCATGCACGAAGACCTCATCGGCGTGCCGAGCGCGCGTCACGAGGCCGCGTGTGCCTCGGGCAGCGTGGCGCTGTTGGCGGCCTGCGCCGAGCTGCAAGCCGGGCACTACGACGTGGCGCTCGTGCTGGGCGTGGAGCAGATGCGCAACGTGGACGGCGGCACCGCCGCGGCGCACCTGGGCGTGGCCGCGTTCCATGGGCAGGAGGCGCAGGACGCGCGCTTCGTGTGGCCCACGCTGTTCGCCGAGATGGCGCGCTTCTATGCCGAGCGCTTCGAGGTCACACCCGAGGCCGGGCTCGCGTGGTCCGCCCGCATGTTCGAGACCGCGGCCAAGAACCCGCTGGCGCAGACGCGCGCGTGGGCCTTCCCCGAGGGCAGCTTCACCCTGAGCGATGAGCTGAACCCGCTGGTGGAGGCCCCGCTGCGGCGCTTCGACTGCGGGCAGATCACGGACGGCGCGGTGGCGCTGGTGGTGGTCAGCGAGCGCTTCCTCGCCAAGCTCGGCAAGCGCGACTCCGTCGCCGCGCTGCGTGGCTTCGGGCACCGCACCGCGCCCATGTCGCTGCGCGAGAAGCTGCAGCGCGCGCCCGCCACGGGGCTGCCGTTCCCGGAGGTGGCGAGGGCCGTGAGGCAGGCGCGTGAGCGTGCGGGCTGGGACCCTGCGAAGCCTGTGGACGTGGTGGAGCTGCACGACTGCTTCAGCGTCACGGGCTTGATGCTGCTCCATCACCTGGGGCTCGCGCCGGTGCCCGCCGAGGCGGGGCGACGGATCGCCGATGGCGAATTCAGCGGCGACGGACCCACCGTGGTGAATTCCAGCGGCGGGCTGATCGGCCTCGGTCACCCGGTGGGGGCCACGGGGGTGCGCATGGTGCTGGACGCCGCCCGCCAAGTGACGGATCGCGCAGGGAAAACTCAGGTGCGCGGGGCGCGGCGCGCCCAGACCCTGAACATCGGGGGCAGCGCCACCACCACCGTGAGCTTCGCGCTCGAGGGCGTCACGCGCCGGCAACTTTCTTGACAGCCCTGGGTCATTCCCGTAGCCCCACCCGGTGACTCTTCAGCTGGGCTTCGACTTCGGGACCTCGGCCGCGCCTCCCGCGCGCGTCGAGACGCGTGCGTTCGCGCCCGCGAGCCCGGCTCGGCCCGCCATCACGCCGGCCGTGTTGGAAGACGCTCCGCGGACGCCCAGCGCGCCCATGCCCTTCCTGCTGCGGAGCCCGGACCAAGCGCTCTCGCGCGCCAGCCAGCTGTCCACGCACATCGCCACGCAGCTGCGCGAGCCCGTGCGCGTGGCCTTCACCGACAACCGCCGCACCATGCTGTCGGCGCGGCGCCGGGCCGGGAAGCTCGAGGTGCGCCTGCACCACATGTTCCTCGACGCGGACGACGCCACGCTGAACGCCATCGGGGCCTACCTCGGGCGCTCGGACCGCGCCGCCTCGGGCCGCATCGACGCCTACATCGCGGCGCGCCACGACGCCATCAGCGGCAGCAAGCGGCGCTCCACCCGCATCCGCGTCGAGGGCGAGGTCCACGACCTCGAGGCCATGATGAGCGACATCGTGGACCGCCACTTCGGCGGCTTCACCGAGGCGCGCATCACCTGGGGCCGCCGCGTCATGGGTGTGCAGCGCGGACGCCGCCGCAAGAGCATCCAGCTGGGCACGTACTCGGCCGACGAGCGCCTGATCCGCATGCACCCGGTGCTCGACCAAGAGTGGGTGCCTGACTTCTACGTGGAGTCGGTCATCTTCCACGAGCTGCTGCACCACGACCTCGGCGCCGTGGAGAAGGACGGCAAGCGTTGCTTCCACACGCCCGAATTCCGCCGCCGTGAGCGCACCTTTGAGTGCTTCGCGCGGGCCCAAGCGTGGGAAAAAGAGCACTTGTCTCGGCTGCTGCGCGGGCGCTGACCCAAAGCCCAGAGCCACGTCCACGTAGACGTGGTCGTTGACGGCTATCGACTCGTCGCAAGTCCTGGGTCCTGCGGAGCCTATGAGCAGAGGTGACCTGCCAAGCGAATCGT
>CAZEAA010000640.1:0-2734 GCA_964510015.1 uncultured Sandaracinaceae bacterium | reverse complement strand
CGCGTATGCTGACTACTACGTACGACTACTTCAACGAACGCCCACGCCCACGCCCACGCCCACGACCACGCGGCCCCGCTGGCTCGCTTTCGGCCTGCCGTTTTTTTGACCCGCGACCCGCGGGTGCACTAGGGCCGAGGGATGTCTTCGCCACAGGGTGTCTGTCGCGTCTGCGAGCGCGACTTCGAAGTGCGCTTTCGCTACCAAGTCCGCGAAGAAGCGGGCTCGTACCTGTACGTGTGCTCGATGGTCTGTCAGCAGCGCTTGCTGGCGGGGGCCGAGGAGACGTGCGACCGCAGCTTGGACGAGGCTCCTGCCGGGTGCGTGTGCGGCGTGTGCAGCGCGAGCTTCGTGCTCGAGTACCCGTTCCAGGTGGCGGTGAATGACGGGGAGCGGCGCTACTACTGCTCCACCGAGTGCCGGGCGGCCGAGGCTGAGCGGCGCCAGACCACGAGCGGGCTCATCGCACCCGCGCGGCAGGCGCGGCGCATCGCGGTGTTCAACCACAAGGGTGGGACGGGCAAGACCACGACGTCGGTGAACCTCGCGGCGGGCCTCGCGGAGGCGGGCTACAACGTGCTGCTGGTGGACGCCGATGGTCAGGGCAACGTGGGGGCTTCGCTCGGCATCCGCGGCGAGAAGACGCTCTATCACGTGCTGGTGCACGGCCTGCCGCCCGAGGACGCGGCCATCCCGGTGCGCAAGGGGCTCGACGTGATCACGTCGAACGAGACGCTGGCCGCCGCCGAGCTGCACCTGGCGCAGCGCAGTGGGCGCGACCGCGTGCTGCGCGAGCGGCTCGGGACGCTGGGCGACGCCTATGACGTGGTGGTGCTGGACTGTGCGCCGGCGCTGTCGCTCATGAACCAGAACGCGCTGGTGTACGCGGACAGCGTGATCGTGCCCGTGTCGTGCGACTACCTGTCGCTGGTGGGCGTGAAGCAGGTGCTGAAGACGCTGCGCAACGTGCGCGAGCTGCTGAAGCACGACGTGGACATCGTGGGCGTGCTGCCCACCTTCTACGACGCCCGCAACCGCGTGGCGCGCGACGCGGTGGAGGCGCTGCGCAAGCACTTCGGCGACAAGTGCCTGCCGCCCATCCGCGTGAACACGCGCCTGCGCGAGGCGCCCACCGCCAAGCAGAGCATCTTCGAGTACGACGCCGAGTGCCACGGCGCGACGGACTATCGTCAGTTGGTCCAGCACGTCATGACGGCAGCTCCGCGCGCCGGACACGCCTCTCGAGAGGCCCACCACGGGATGGCCCAGTCGGCCTGAAGGAGAGCACGATGAACCACGAACCAGCACGCGCCATGGACGCGCTCTTCGACGGAGACGAGGTCCGCGAGGTCCTCCGCGAGGCGTTCTACACGCCCACGCCCAGCAAGCTTCCGCTCGCGAAGGCGACCGGGAAGCCGAAGGCGAAAGCGAAGCCCAAGCCGGCCCACTACGAGGTGATCTGCATCTCCATGTACCGCGAGGATCTCGACCGGCTCGATGAGGAGGTGGCCAAGCTGAAGGCGGCCGGTCACACCAAGATGAGCCGCAGCGGGCTCATCCGCTTCGCCCTCGATCACATGGACACGGCCAAGCTCCCGAAGGCCTACTGAGCAATCTTCGGGCACCCACTTGGCGCCGCGTGAGCGAAGCGGCATCATGGAAGGCGCTGTGAAACACTTTTCTTGCTTGTGGGTCGCCTCGCTCGTGTGCGCCGTCTCGGCCGCAGGGTGTGGGCTCGTGTTGGACACTCAGGCCCGCGAGCTGCGCGAAGACTCCGGCCCCGGAGAAGACAGCGGCCAGCAAGATGGGGACGTCACGGAGTGCGTCATCGATGACCAGTGCCAGAACGGCAACGTCTGCGATGGTCGCGAGACGTGCGTGGGGGGCAGCTGCGTGGGGACGGACGCGATCCTGAACTGCGCCGACGCGTTCGACTGCACCGACGACTCGTGTGACCCGCAGCTGGGCTGCGTCTTCACGCCCGTGCAAGACCGCTGCGACGGAGGTGGCGTCTGCGTCGTGGGCGTGGGCTGCTCGGCCGCGCACCCTTGTGAGGGGCCCGCGGACTGCGGTGTGCAGCACGTGTGTGACGGTCTCGAGTGCGTCGATGGCTTCTGCCAACGCGGAACTCCGCTGAGCTGCCCCGACAACGGCTGCCTGGTGGGCGGTTGCTTCGCGGGGACCTGCGTCTACGCGCCGGACAGCTCGCGCTGCAACCCCAACGACACCGGCTGTGCCCGCTCGCGGTGCGAGTCGAACGGTGAGTGCTCGGCCCCCGAGCCCGACCACAGCCTGTGCGATGACCACATCCCATGCACCGATGACCGCTGCGAGATGCAGGGTGGGACCGGCCCCCTGACTTGCGTGTTCACGCCCAACCACGAGTTCTGCGACGACGGCGTGGACTGCACCACGAACTTCTGCGCGCCTTTGGACCCCACGGCCGCTGCGTCGGACGACGGGTGCGCCATTCGCCTGAACGACGTCGTCTGCGCCGAGCAGGGGGGCTTCGACGGGTGCGTCACCCCCCTCTGCCTCCCGACCGGCTGCTCCGACGGCGTGGCGGTCATCGGCTGTCTCGATGGCGGGGTGTGCGACGTGATGACCGGGGAGTGCGACGACAGCGTGAGCTGCGGAACGCCCTGCATAGCCGCTGGCAGTCCCTGTTCACCCACTCGCTGCAACCTGGACTTGCAGACCTGCGAGCCGGTCTCCGATGAGGACCCCTGCGCGT
>CAZEAA010000639.1:0-2734 GCA_964510015.1 uncultured Sandaracinaceae bacterium | reverse complement strand
AACCCGCAGACGCAGGAGTACGTGCGCCTCACGCAGGGCCAGGGCGACAACAAGGACCCCGCGTTCTCGCCGGACTGTCGCCTGGTGGCGTTCGCGTCGGACCGGCGCGGTGCGCCGGGGCTCTACCTGTCGAGCGTGTTGGGCTACAACCAGAACCGGATCGTGCCAGGCGACGCGGAGACCGTGCGCTGGTGGCAGTACGGGGCGGTGGCGGCTCCGGCGGCGTCGGCTCCGGCGCGCTGAGGGGCTGAACTAGGGTTGGCGCTTCGAGGTTTTGGGCCGGCTCTCGCTGTTGAGGAATCCGGCCTGTTTCAAGGCATTTGGGGCACCCCCGGCTGAAGCCGGGGGCAGCAGACCAGGCCTCGGCGACCTGAAAGTCCCCCCTGCGGGGTGACTAACTGTTGGAGAGCTTGGCGGCCGTACTACCAAGGTTACCCGGACCCCACACAGGGAGGCGGCGCCCGCCTCTGCGTCCGGGTACCTCGGCTTCAGCCGCTTCAGCCGGGGGTGCCCCGATTCACCTTCCCAGAAGCCGACTCGGCATGCCAGTCACTACCCAGGACATCGCTGGCTTTGGATCACTCCGCGCAGGACCGAGCCGGCAAGCGCTGGATCTCGCGCAGGCGAGTGCGCGCCCGGGCCACCAAGGTGGACTGCGGATACGCCGCGATGAGGGCTTCGAGCGACTGCCGCGCGTCGCCGCAGGCGCGGACCTGGACGAAGGCTTCGGCCATGTCGGCGAGGGTCTTGTCCACCACGTCGCCCTCGCGGTAGGTGCTCAGGATGCGGCGGAACTCGCCCAAGGCCGCGGCCGGCTGGTTCTGCTGCAGGTAGCTCTGTCCGACGCCGTACTGCGCGTCGTCCGCGCGCTCGTCGGTCGGATACCGCACCACGTACTCGCGGAAGAGGGCGCGCGCGTAGGAGTGGGAGCCCACGCGCAGGGCCTGGGTGCCGGCCTGGAAGTGGGCCGCGCGGTCACGCGGGATCTCGCTCGGCTGGAGCGTCACGTCCATGCCGGCGGCGCGGGCGATCTGGTCCACGCGGCGCTCGATCTCCTGGCGCTGCGCGTCCATCTGCTGGCGCGTCTCGGTCATCTCGCGGCCCTGCTCGGTAGCGTGGCGCTCGGCCATCTCGGCCATGTTGCGCGTCTCGGCGATCTGCCCTTCGAGCTGACCGACCGCGTCGCGCAGCTCCTGCAGCGCCACGCCCTGGTCCGCGCTGTTGCGGAGCAGCACGCCGTTGGCGGTCTCCAGCAGCCGGGCCAGCTCGGCGGCCTGGGCCTCCACGCGCTCTTCCAGCGTGGTCATGCGCGTGGTCATCGCCGCGAGGTCCGCTTGCATCGCGCGGCCGTCCGCACGGGACATGCAGCCGCTGGTCAGCACGGGCAGGAGGAGGGCCAGAGAGAGCCATGCGCAGGTCGCGCTGCGCGCCCCCTCGTTGGCCCGGGAGGAATGATTGGAGAGTACCGCCACAGCCCCATCCTGAATCCGGACGGGCCATCGCGCCAGCAAGCGCGCTACTCGGTCGCGATGGTGATCTGCAGGCGGTAGTTGAAGAGCGTGTTGAGCTCGGTGGTGGTCAAGCGCAGGTAGTACGTGCCCGCCGCCAGGTTGGAGGCGAAGGGGCTGCTCCCGATCGCCGGGCAGGTTCCACCCGCCCCGCCCACGCTGCCGGTGCCGAGGGTCTGCACGCCGCTGTCGTCCAGCAGCTCGAGGTTCAGCTCGGGCACGCCGGCCACACACACGTCGCCGTTGCGGTCCAGCACGGTGGCGGTCACGTCCGCCCCCGCCGGCACCTCGATGCGGAACATGTCGAGGTCGCAGAGGTCCACCACCGTGGCGCGCACCTCGAAGGTGCCCGCGCCGAGCAGCGTGGTGTTCGACGAGGTGAAGTCGTCGTTGGGCTCCACTTCCTGAGCGCCGGTGGCCAGGATGCGCCGGCAGTCGTCACCGCAGGTGGCGTCGTTCGGGTCGTCACAGCCCTCCGAGTGCTCGGGCGTGCCGTTGCCACACTCGGGGCGCCAGACCTCCACCGAGAACACGCCGCCCCCTTCGGTGCGGGCGTCGATGCCCACGTAGAAGGTGCCCGTGCGGTCGGCCACGAAGCTGAGGTGCTCGTCGCGGTTCTCGACGCACGCGTCGATGGCGTCGCCGCGCTGGCAAGCTCGGTCGTCGCACGTGTTGTTCAGGATGTAGATGGCCGGGTTCACGCCGGCGCCGCTCGGGTTGCGCACGTGGAAGTGCCACTTCTCGCCGGCTTCCATCTCCACCCCGAAGAAGCCGTCGTTGCCCGGGATGGGCTGCCCCGTGCAGCCTGCGAGCGCGGTGTCGAGGTCGTCGTCCATGCCCGTGGTGTCGACCATGTAGGACATGTTGCCCTCCACCATCGGGGCGCCCACGCCGCAGGCTTCGCGCAGCGCGAGCCCACCCGTTCCCGCGTCGACCCCGCCGTCGGCGGCGTTCAGGTAGAGGTCCTGGTCGAACAGGTCGCAGCCCCCGAGCGAGGCCAGCGGCAACAGCAGGAGCACGTGCACCGGGAGGTGCGTGAAGCGAGCGCGGAGTGAAAGCATCAGTGGGTGTAGGGGTTGCTCTCGATGGTGGTCGGAGGCGGGGGGGCCATCACGGGCTCTTCGGCGGCGACCATGTCGGTGCTCCGCTCACGCCGCGATCGGGACGAGCCGGAGCGGCTCGCGTCGGTGTCCGCTTCCGCAGCCGGAGGCGGCTCGGCCGTGGGG
>CAZEAA010000638.1:0-2748 GCA_964510015.1 uncultured Sandaracinaceae bacterium | reverse complement strand
CGCCCACGCGCAGCTGCACGTGATCGCGCGCACCCGGCACCTGCAGCGAGAACTCGCTCAGCCGCACCTCGGCCTCGGGCAGGATGCCTGCGTCGTCGGTGGTCAGCGGCCGCGGCGTTTCGTAGGTCACGCGCAGCCGCGCCGCGCAGTCTCGCCCGAGGCGCGCGCGCAGCAGCCCCGCGTCCGGCTGGCTCACCCCAAGCGCTCGACGCGGAAGCCCGTGACGGCGTCGCCCATGGCGGCGCTGTGCGTGGGCGTGGCCACGTAGCTCACGTCCCCGCTGAACACCTGGGTGTAGAACGCCGCGTCCAGCGTGGGCGCGTCTTCGATGCCGGCCAGGTAGACCAGCGCCATGAGGCCCTCCACGCCGCCCTGCGCCAAGAACGACACGGGCCGCTCGGACACCCCGTACATGGCGCGGTAGCCCACGCTCTCGTAGTCGTCGTGCAGCACGAACTCCGCTTCGGTCGCGGACACGCTGACCACCTGCCAGCGGCCCCAGCCGAAGGCGTTCACCACGGCCACCATGCCGTGCACCCAGTCCTCGCGCGACGCGAGGCTCGGACGGATGAGCGCGTTCCACTCGGTGGACTGCATGATGCCGCCGAACGTGTTGAAGGCGCACACGCGGCCCGCCTCCACCAGCGTCTCGGACGCGGCCAGCAAGCCCTCTTCGCCGTACTCGCGGCTCAGGCGGTGCAGGAACTCGAACGAGATGCGGTTGTAGTAGTTGGCGTAGTGCCGCGTGAGGAACACCCCGAACGCGTCGATGGTGCCGTGCGCATCGCCCACCAGCGGCAAGCCCGACACGGCGCCGAGGATGCCTTCGTAGTCCACGGGTGTGGCCGGGATGGGCCGCGGCGCGTGCGCGGTCAGCGGTCCCACGCCCGGGCTGTCATACACCTCGAAGGCCTTGCTCGCGCGCGCCACCTCGAACACACACTCGGGCGCGCCGCAGGCCATGCAGGCGCTGTGGGTCACGCCGAAGCTGCCGTCCGGCAAGCCGTGGATGGCCGCGAGCGCGCCGGCCAGGAAGCCCGAGGCGAAGAAGCACACCGGCGTCTTCGACTCTCCCTGCTTCGCGCGGCAGCCGTGCGCGTAGTGCGAGTCCAGCGTGCTGACCCGGCCACCCGCGGGGCCGAGGCCGCCGAGCGTCAGGGTGCCGAAGCCCGCCCAGCGGTAGAGCTCCTCGGCCACGTGTGCGCGCTCGGCGAGGGAGGTGGCGCTGCCCTGCGCGAACAGCGCGCTCAGCTGAGAGAACGCCACCGACGCGGCGGCCCCCACCAGCACGGGCTCGAAGTCGCCATAGGCCGCGTCGATCAGGGCCTGCTGCAGTGAGACGTTGTAGTGGTGGCAGTGGAAGATGAGCGGCTCGCCGCCCACGATGCAGCGCCGATGATCCCCATCCACCGCGACCTCGAACGGCATGGTCATAGCGGGCACTCCCGGCCGACGGTCTGCGTGATGGCGGTGCGCACGGCGCTCAGGTATTCCTTCGACACCACGGTGTCCGGGGTGACCTTATCGAGGATGATCCGCTCGCGCACGGTCAGCGGCAGCACGATCACGCGGATGCGCTTGAGCGTCGTCACGTCTCCGTTTCGGCGTGCCCACTCGAGCATGCGGAAGAGGTTTCCATCGTCGGCCGGCATAGGTCCACGGTATACGAATGGGGACGCAAGATCGGCCGGAATTTCTACACGCGTGTTTTTCTACGCCATGGGTAGAAGACCTCGCCCAGCTGGCGGGCGGCCCGGACCAGCTCGGCGTCGTCCAGCAGGAGCACCTGCAGGGGGGTGCCATGGTCGCGCCCGGTCACCTGGGTGAGGGTCACGATCGCGTCCACGTTCGCGCGGAAGTTGTCGATGATGCGCAGCCCCACGGCGGGCTTGGCCGACCCCGCACCCCGCGCGGCGAGCGAGTACGTGGCCCACTCCACCTCGGGGTAGTCGCGCAGCACGTCGGTGAGCGTGGCCAGCAGGGCGTCGTCGGGCGGCTTGAGCAGCGCGCGGATCTGGTAGGGCTCGTCGGCCGAGGGCAACGGCGTGACGGTGGCGCTGACGACCGACTCGGGGGCCGCGGGGATCTCGGTGTCCGACGGCCCGGTGGGTTCGCCCAGGTCGAGCGGGTCGTCGAGGTCCAGCAGCGCCGCCGCGGGGCGCGAAGGCGGACGCGAGCGCTCGCTGCGGTGTGCGAGGTCGTCGAGGCCGGGCAGCTCCGAGATGGGCCGAATGCTGACCTGGCTCGGGGGATCGTCGAGGTCCAGCTGGTCGAGGGTGCCGACCCCCGTGCGCATGTCCACGGCCGACGAGCCCTGCCCTTCCCGCCCTTCACGACGAGGCGGGAGGGAGCTCGCGCCCGCGACGGGCGGCGGCGACGGCAGGTCGAGCGGCGCATCGGGCGACCACGAGCTGCGCCCCAGCTGCACTTCCACGGCGGCGGGCGGGCGCGACGACCGCGCGAACGACACGGTGGGGCGGCGCTGCGCGGGACCGCCGTCGTCACGCGGGGGAGCGAACGAGGCCCGCGTGACCCGGGCGGGGAGCTTGGGCACGGTGGTCGCGGGGTCCGCGGGCTGACGCATGATGCGCGGGGCCGCGATGGGCGGCACCGAAGCCCGCTCTGCTTCCGGACGCGTGGCCTCCAGGATGGAGGACGAGATGCGCCCCACCCCGGCATACGGCCCGAACGTATCGCTGCGGTTCTGCGTGCTGACCAGCGGCTTCAGCTCTTCGCGCGTGGCCTCGA
>CAZEAA010000637.1:942-2753 GCA_964510015.1 uncultured Sandaracinaceae bacterium | reverse complement strand
TCAGAGCGAGCGCCAGCGCGAGCGCCCCCGCAGACCAGCGTGCCCGTCGCCCTCCCTCACGATCACGCCGCCCCGACCCGGCCCCCCTGGATCACCCCACGAGACCCTGCTACAGCGGGCCACATGTCCGACCTGCAGCAGATGGATCAAGAGATTGCCTCCCTCATCACGCGCGAGGAGGCTCGTCAGCATCGCACGATGCGCCTGATCCCCTCGGAGAACTACGCGTGGCCCGCCGTCATGGAGGCCTGCGGCAGCGTCCTCAACAACAAGTACTCCGAGGGCTACCCCGGCAAGCGCTACTACGAGGGCCAGGAGTTCATCGACGGCGTCGAGTCGCTGGCCATCTCGCGCATCAAGGCGCTGTTCGGCGCGGACCACGCCAACGTGCAGCCCTACTCCGGCTCGCCCGCCAACCTCGCGGTGTACTTCGCGTTCTGCAAGCCCGGCGACACCGCCATGGGCATGGGCCTGCCGAGCGGCGGCCACCTCACGCACGGCTGGAACGTCAGCATCAGCGGCGCGTACTTCAACGCGGTGCAGTACGGCGTGCGCGAGTCGGACCACCTGATCGACTTCGACCAGGT
This sequence comes from uncultured Sandaracinaceae bacterium, assembly GCA_964510015.1. Classification (GTDB taxonomy): domain Bacteria; phylum Myxococcota_A; class Polyangia; order Polyangiales; family Houyiibacteriaceae; genus JADJJE01. The sequence continues at coordinate 2,166 of CAZEAA010000637.1, read as the reverse complement.
CGCGAAGCTCGCCCGCGAGCACAAGCCCAAGCTGCTCTTCTGCGGCGCCACCGCCTACCCGCGCCAGATCGACTTCGCGCGCTTCGCCGAGATCGCGCGTGAAGTGGGCGCCATCCTGGTGGCCGACATGGCGCACATCAGCGGCCTCGTCGCCGGTGGCGCGCACCCGAGCCCGGTGGGCCTCGCCGAGGTGGTGACGTCCACCACGCACAAGACCCTGCGCGGTCCGCGCGGCGGCATGATCCTTTGCGACGCGAAGCACCAGAAGGCCATCGACAAGGCGGTCTTCCCCGGCCTGCAGGGCGGGCCCCACAACGGCACCACCGCGGGCATCGCGGTCGCTGCCAAGCTGGCCAACACCGCCGAGTTCAAGCAGTACGCGGCCAACATCGTCACCAATGCGCGCGCGCTGGCGACTCGCCTCGAGGAGCGTGGCTTCGCGCTCATCACGGGCGGCACCGACAACCACCTGGTGCTCATGGACCTCACGCCCAAGGGCGTGTCGGGCAAGGTGGCCGCGCAGGCCCTCGACCGCGCCGGCATCGTGACCAACTACAACTCCATCCCCTTCGACCCGCGCAAGCCCTTCGATCCGAGCGGCGTGCGCATCGGAACGCCGGCCGTCACGGCGCGCGGCATGGGCGTGGCCGAGATGCAGCAGCTCGGCGACTGGATGGCCGACGTCGTGGAAGACGTGGAGAACGCCAGCAAGATCGCGGGCATCGCCGCCGACGTGAAGGCGCTGTGCGACAAGTTCCCTGCGCCGGGCATCCCCGTCAGCGGCACGTGACGGCCGCGCGCGAGAGGGGAGCGCGGGCATGACGGCCCTCGGCAACGACGACAGTCGCAAGCCAGGGCGCCCGCGCTCCGACGCCGAGCCCACGTTCGACCGCGACCACGCGCTGCGCGTGGCCCTGCGCGTCTTCGCGCGCGACGGCTTCGAGGGCGCGAGCGTGCGGCAGATCAGCCGCGAGGTCGGCGTCAGTCACACGCTGCTGCACCACTACTTCGGGTCCAAGACCAAGCTGTGGGAGGCGTGCATCGACCACAGCTTCGGGGCCATCGCCGACGAGGTCCTGCCGCGCTTCGGGCGCCTCACGGGCCAGGTCTCCATCCTGGAGCAGGTGCACGAGCTGATCATGCACTACGTGATGCTCGCCTCGCAGTTCCCCGAGCGCTGGGGCGTGCGGGTCGAGCTCGTCTTCCTGCGCGATCTCTCCTTGC
>CAZEAA010000637.1:0-932 GCA_964510015.1 uncultured Sandaracinaceae bacterium | reverse complement strand
GGCTTCCAGATCGTGACGTACGAGGGGGCCCGCGGTGGCGAGCGCCTCGACTACATTCTCGACCACCACGTGCGGCGCTTCATCGAGGTGACGCAGCAGATGGTGGCCACCGCCGGGGATCTCGGGCTGGTGCGCAAGGTGCCGTGGGCCTCGCTGTTCTTCCTGGTCTTCAGCGGCGGGCCCGCCCTGTTCGCCCTCGGCGAGTTCGCGCGCGGCGTGGGGGCGCGGCCCGACGGAATGAGCGAGCACGAGTTCCTCGAGCAGCACGCCCGCGCCACCGCCGACATGTTCGTGGCCGCGCTCACGCCTCCGGTTCCTGCTGCGCTCCCGGTCGACACCTCCAAAAGTTGACCCGAGCGGCCGGGTGCTGCGATTTCTCGCGGGTGAACTATCCCTCGCGATGGTGGAAGCACACGCGCACGGCGGTCGGTGTCGGCAGGCTCGGTGGCGCGGCGCTCCTGAGTCTGCCCTCGGTGCTGCCCTCGCGCGCCGCCGCCACCGACGAGCGCCCGCCCCCGCTGGTGCGCATCGCGGGAGAGCGCGTGGAGCTGATGGACCCCGCCGTTCAGGCGCAGCACATCGCGGAGGAGTGGGCGAACTCGCCGCAGCGGCTCCAGCTCACCGAGCAGACCCTCGTGCGCACGCGCGCGGAGCTTGGCGGCAGCGTGGACGTGGAGCACCTGACACGCTTGCTGCGCGACGTGCAGAACCCCGCGAGCGCCCTGCGCCGGCGGGCGGATAGCGCCGAAGAGCTGACGCTCGCGCTGCCCGTGCGCTTCGACGCGGAGCCGGCCCGCGCCCTCTTGCTGGAGCTCAAGCGGCAGCACGACCACCCGCCGAGCGACGCGCGCTTCAACCCGGACACGCGCGAGGTGATCGCCGAGCGCGCCGGGCTCTCGCTGGACGTGTGGGCCACGCTGGACGACCTCGAC
>CAZEAA010000636.1:0-2758 GCA_964510015.1 uncultured Sandaracinaceae bacterium | reverse complement strand
GTGCCGGTGTTGGTGTCGGTGTCGGTGCCGGTGTTGGCGTGGGGGCCGGACGGGGACCGGGCGGCTGCGGCGCGGGCGTGGGCTGCTGCGGGCTGGGCGCGGGTGCCGGCCCGATGGGCAGCGGACGCGGTGCCACCGTGGCGGGGGCCGGGCTCGTCGTCGCCGGCTCGAGCGATGGCTCGGGCGCAGGGGTGGGCTCGCTGTAGTCGGGGTCCACGGCCGTGCGACCGGCCACCGGCACCTGCACGCTGAAGCCGCTGGGCGACACGGTCACGTTGCTGAAGGAGCTCGAGTCGTTGACCGCCGGGATGGTGCTCGCCGGCACCGCGCAGGTGCGCTCGGTGCAGGTGCGCTCGGTGCACACCTCGGGACCACAGACACGCTCGCACGCGCGCTGCCCCGTGATGGGATCGCGCGGGGAGCACACCCTCTCGCAAGGTCGGCTGCAACCGCCACCCGTGCAGACGGGCTCCACGCAGCCCGACTCGGGAATGCGGACCGCGGGCGTGCTGATGGACGAGCTGCCGCTCGCGAGCACCGAGGGCGACGTGGACAGCGTGCCCGCCGCCGAGCCGCTCACCAGGATCCCGTAGGCGCGCCCCCCGATGGTGACGCGCAGGTCTTGCCGGAACGCCACGGGCGGCAGCGGAATGCTCACGCGGTCCACCAGCCCGGCCAGCTGCGAGGCACGGTACGTCTCGTCCAGGCGGAAGCGCACGCCCGACAAGGTCACGTTGCCGGCCACGCGCACGCTCGCGTCGGTGCGGCTCACGGTGAGCTCGAGCAGCCCCGCGCCGAGCGTCTGCCCGAACAGCCGCACCCCCGCCGTGTTGGTCATGCGCAGGCGCGGGTTGGGCCCGGTGGTGATGGTGCCCACCATGGCGTAGTTGGCCCCGAAGATGTGCAGGTTGCCGCGCGCGCTCACGCGGCCGCCATCCAAGAACGCGACCTTGAAGTCGCCCAGCGAGAGCCCGGCGACGCGGGCCGACTCGGCGCGGAACTGGATCACGGGGCTGCGCGCGTAGGGAATGTAGGCGTGGAACGCGTAGCCCCCGGTGCCCACGTCGAAGTCCTCGAGCGGCGTCCCGGCGAACACGTTGGCGGGCACGTTGCCGGCCTTGATGAGCGTGTGCTCCGCGCTCGCGTACGCCGAAGCCTGCGCCAGCGGAATGGACGCGCTGAACGGCGGATACTGGTCGAGGTTGAGCGTGAGGCTCCCGTCGAGCCGCCCGCGCGTGTCGTTCAGGCGCCGTGGGTTCAGCTGCAGCGCCATCTGCGCCCAACCCGAGATGGGAATGGACGGCGTGCCCAGCTGCACCGTGCCGCCCACCAGCAGCGACGGCGCGAGCGTGCCCGGCAGCGTGCGCTCGCCCGGGTACTCGTAGAGCACGTCGATGGGCGGGAGCGACGACACGCGCGCGCCGTTCTGCACCAGCACGTAGCCGTCGCCGATGGTCCCGTAGGTGATGGGCGCGGTGAAGCCACCACCCAGGTAGAAGACGAAGTTCTCGGGGGCCGCAGGGCGGATGCCGATGAGCAGCGTGTTCCCCGCCAGCAGCTCCTGGCTGATCTGCAGGTTCCCGCCCGGGGCCACCACCGCGAACTCGGTGCCGTACGAGATGTAGATGTAGAACCAGCCGTCGTCCTTGCCGATGCGCGTGTCGCCCACTGGGAAGCCGGCCGGCGAGCCGTTGCGCTCGTAGCCGTCGAACGCCGGGCTCGAGCCGAGGCCCACCGCCAGGTCGCCGTGCGGCCCCGAGAACTGCCAGCCGGCCAGCGGCCCGAAGCCGTCCACGCCGGCCGAGCCCATGAAGCGGAAGCCCGTGGGGGTGACCGTGATCTCGGCCTGTCCCAGCTGGATGGCGATGGGTGCGCTCCCCGGCGGCGCGATGGTCAGCGTGGGCTCGCCACGCACGCTGATTCCGCCCCCTGGGGGGGTCTCCATGATCGGCGACGACAAGCACACCACGCCGTTCAGCGCGCACGTCTGTCGGCCACCTCCTGGGGCGCTCGTCGGCAGGCTGAACAGGTCGGCCGACGCTCGGGTGGGTGTCCCCAGAGCAAGGGCAGCGAGGGCGAGGCAACAGGCGAGCGACCACGGGCGGGGCAAGCGCGACATGGGCCAGAGACTCTCACGTGGGGTCGATATTCAACACTAGGGACGGAACTTTGTGCATCGAGCCGGCACCTCGGACGGTCTGCCGGCCGATTTCACGTCAAGGCGCCTCGATTCCGAGTCCCTCGCTTCGTAGCAGGCCGGCGGATACCCTTCTCCGCCGATGGACGCGTGGCTCGCCGCCTACCAGGACCCCATGTTCTTCCGCTTCGCGGTGCTGACCAACGTCATCAGCATGGCGGCGTTCGTGGTGTTCGCGGTCCCCATGAGCCTGCTCGCCGCGCGTGACCCGGCGTGGGCGCGGCGCTATCGCCTGCAGTCGCGGCGGCCTCGCGCGCAGGACCTGGTGTGGCCCTCGTTGCGGGCCTTCCTGATCAACGGCGCCTGGCTCGCGCTGTTCACGGGGGTGTCGTGGCCGCTGCTGCGCCACTTCGGCATTCACGACGGGCCCGTGCCGCCGGCCTGGGTGGTCCTCCTGCAGGTGGTCTTCTTCATCTACCTGGACGACTTCCTGTACTACGGGCTGCACCGCCTCATGCATCAGGGGTGGCTCTGGAAGAACGTCCACTCGGTGCACCACCGCATCCACACGCCGTGGGCCATCACGGGGCACTACATGCACCCCATCGAGTACGTGAGCAC
>CAZEAA010000635.1:0-2764 GCA_964510015.1 uncultured Sandaracinaceae bacterium | reverse complement strand
ACCCAGAACGGTCAGCCGGCGCAGGTGTCGCTCGCGCTGTGGGCCGTGGACGAGGGCAGCCTGCGCCTCACCAACTACCAGCGCCCCGAGCTGGACTTCGCGTTCGCGAGCGCCATCGACGGCGACTTCGTGTGGGAGGACCTGCGCCGCACGCTCGCTTCGCGCGTGGCCCAGAACGCCGTGCGTGATGGCGGCGACGGCGGAGAAGAAGAGGGCGCGCTGCGCACGCTGCGCCCCGAGGACGAGATCCTGGACCCTACGCCGCTGTGGTCGCCCCTCCTAGTGACGGACGCGCAGGGTCGGGCCAGCGCCACGCTGCGGCTGCCGGCGCGCGCCACCGAGTATCGCGTCATGGCCGTGGTCATCGACACCGGGCTCGGCTCGGCCGGGGCCGAGGCCACCATCCGCACCAAGACCGACGTCTCGGTGCAGCCCGCGCTGCCACGCTTCGTGACCGAGGGGGACACCTTCGAGATGGCGGCGTTCGTGCACAACACCGGCGAGAGCGCGCAGGAGCTGGACGTGGTGCTCACGGCCGGGGACCGCGAGCTGGCGCGCCAGCACCTGTCGCTGGCCGCGGGTCGCTCGCAGCGCGTGGCCAGCACGCACCGCGTTCCGCTCGGGGAAGGCACGCTGCCGCTGCGCTTCGCGGTCACCGGTGGAGCCACGGCCGAGGCTGTGCGCACGCTGCCCATCGCGCCGCGCGCGGTCTACCGGCGTAGCCACGCGCGTGGCTTCGTGCGCGGCGGCGAGGAAGAGGCGCGCTCGCAGGTGGCGCTCGATCTGCCCACCAACCTGCGCGGTCGCATGGACCTCGAGCTCGCGCCGCACCCGCTCGTGGGCGTGGAGGCCATGATGCAGATCGCCGAGCGGGCGACCTACGGCGGCATCGTCCACCACGCGGCGCGGGTGATGTTGCTGGCCGCCGGCGTGACCACCAGCGACGCGCCTCGCGAGGTCCGCAGCACGCGCCTCCAGACCGCGGTGAACGACCTGCTGGACGCGCTGCGCTCGCCGGGGCACCGCCTCTCGCTGAACGACCACACGCGCGTGCTGCACGCCATGGTGCTGGCCGAGCAGGCGGGGGCCACCGTGCCGCCGGCGCCGCGTGCGTCCACCCTCACGGCGCTCACGCGCGCCCTCGAGCCCAACAACCAGGGGCGCCGCTCGGCGGACGACCTGACCTACGCGCTGCGCGTGCTGGTGCTCTCGGGGGCCACCGTGCCGCAGCCCATGATGGACGCGCTGCTCGAGCTGCGCGACACGCTGAGCCTCGGCGGGCGCGCGTCCATCGGGCTCGCGCTGCCGGAAGACCACCGCATGCGCGTGACGCTGCTCGACGAGATCAAGTCCGCGCTGCCCGAGCAGATCGACGCGGTCTCCATCGACGCGCTGGCGCCCGTGCTCGAGTTCGCGCTGCGCGTGCGGCCTGACGACGCGCTGATCGGTGAGGCCGTGGCCTCGCTGCTGCGCAACGTGGACCCGCAGGCGCGCTACGGCTGGTACAGCCTGGTGGCCGCGGCCGACGCCCAGCGCGCGCTCGCCGCCTACGCCGCGCTGCTCGGAGCCGAGTTCCACACCCCGCCCACCGTGTTGGTGGACGGACAAGCGGTCGCGTCGACGCCCGGCGAAGGCGGACGCCTGCGCTTCCGCGTGAACACGGCGTCGCTCGGGGGCGCGGCCCACTCGCTCACCATCGTGGCGCCCGCGGGTCAGGCCGTGTTCTTCGCCGTGGACGCCGAGTGGGCCGAGCCGCTCGGGGACCGCATCGAGGACGGTCGCTTCGCCGAGCCGCGCGGCGAGATCACCCTGCACCGTCGATACGAGCGCGAAGACGGTCGCGTGATCGCGTCGGGCGAGACCGTGCACCTGGGCGAGATGATCCGCGTGCGCCTCTTCGCCTACGGCGAGGCCGACGGGCGCCTCTTCCTGTACGACCCGCTGCCCGGCGGCGTGGAGGCCATCGAGACGATGAACGACGGGAGCCCCGTGTCCGCGCTGCGCACCATGCTGGGCATGGGCCCCGAGGACGACGTGGTGGGCCCTGCGGGTCACCACGCCATGCGCTCGGTGCGCGACATCGACAACCGCTCGCTCGAGGCCAATGGCGCGCACTTCCGGCTCAACCGGCTGGGTGAGGGGCTGCGCGAGTACACGTACGCGGTGCGCGCCACCTCGGTCGGCCGCTTCGTGGCGCCTCCCGCGCAGATCGAGTCCGAGGACGACCCGAGCGTGAGCGGCGACTCGGCCGCGTTCGTGCTGGAGGTGGCGAGCGAGTGACGCATGCGGCACCGAGCGCTCCGCCGACGCGCCCCGAAGTGTGGCGTCGGCGGGCGACCCTGCTCGGCCGCATCGCGCTGCGTGGTCTCTTCGCGGTCGCGCTTGCGCTGCTGGTCAGCTACCTGCTCTCGTTCGGGGTCAGCCTCGACGAGAGCCGCTTCGCGCACCCTCCGGACGCGCTCACCGTGGTGGACCGCGCGGGGGTGCCGCTGCGTCAGTCGCGCGTGGACGGCGAGGACCGGCGCTGGGTGCGCCTCAGTGAGGTGTCGCCCCAGCTGATCGACGCCGTGATCGCCGCCGAGGACGGGCGCTTTCGCTCGCACGTGGGCGTGGACCTCTTGGCCACCGCCCGAGCGTTCTTCCAAGTGCTGGTGCCCTTCGGTCCCAAGAGCGGTGCCAGCACCATCACGCAGCAGACCATCAAGCTCACCCACGGCCGCCCGCACCGGCTGCTCAGCAAGCCGCTCGAGGTGCTGCGCGCGCT
>CAZEAA010000634.1:0-2766 GCA_964510015.1 uncultured Sandaracinaceae bacterium | reverse complement strand
GCGTTCACGCGGGCGGCGTACTTCTCCGCCGCTGCGGTCGCCGCGTCGAACGCCTGGGCGATGGACTCCGCGGCCTTCGCGTGCTGCAGCTCCTCGCGCTGCCGCTGCACGGCGGGCTCCCGCGCGTCGAGCGCCGCTTCGCGCGCGCGCTCCACGCCCAGCGCCTCGAAGCGTGCCGCGAGGTCCTGCGCCGTGGCGTGCCGCGTCATGGCCTCGCGCAAGCGCGCGCTCGCCTCGCGCACCGCTTGGTCCACGTGCGGCAAGGCACGCTCGTGCCCCTCCACCCTCGCCCGCAGCACCTCGAGCGACGTCTCGCCCTCGCTGCCCAAGAGGGTGGCGCGCCGCTGCTCGGCGTCGCGCAGCGCGGCCTTGAGCTCGCTGGTGCGGCGCGCGAGCTCGTCCTCCACGCGCTTCCACACCAGCGTGTCGAACAGCTTCTCGAGCAACCGCTCGCGCGCCGCGCTGTCGGCCGATAGCAGCAGGCGGAAGTCCCCCTGCGGCAGCACCACCACGCGCCGGAACTGCGCCACCTCGAGCTTCACCAAGCCCAGCACGCGCGCGTCCACCTCGCGCACCTTGCGCTCCGCCAGCACCTCGGCCACCAACGCCTCGGGCGCATCGCTGGCGAGCCGCCACAAGGTCGCGCTGGCCGCCTGGTCCACGTGGCCCTCGCCCTTGAACTTCGCGCGCCGCTGGGCGGGCGTTCGCTCGATGCGATAGGCGTGCTCACCCACCCGGAAGTCGAGCCGCAGCGCGGTCAGAACCCTCGGGTCCGCGTGGTCACTGCGCAGCTGCGCCACGCTGCGCTCGCCCCCCGACGACTCACCGTAGAGCGCCGCGCACAGGCCGTCCAAGATGGCGCTCTTCCCGGCGCCGGTCTCGCCGCAGATCAAGAACAGCTGCGCCGCGCCCAGCTCGCGGAAGTCCACGACCTGAGTCTCTGCGAAGGGCCCGAAGGCCGTCATCTCGAGGCGCAGGGGCCTCACGCGGGGTCCTCCTCACGCAGCACGGTGTCGAACACGCTGGCCAGGATCGCGCGCTGGTCGGGGTCCAGCTCGCCCGCGTTCACCTGCCGGTAGAAGTTGGCGAACAGCTCCACGCGCCCCGTGCGGATGGCGTCACGCTGCGGCAGCACGGGGCTCGCGCTGCCGCTCAGGAAGGTGCGGCGCAGGTCCATCAAGTACGGGTAGACCGTGCGCAGCTTGGCCAGCGGGTCGAGCAGCGCGCCTTCATCCGTCAGTTGCACTTGCACGTAGGCGCTTCGGGCCGCGGCCACCGGCTCGGTCAACAACGCGTGCAGCGTGCCCTCGATGCGTACCAGATCCCGCCGCGGCGTGATGGGCAGCGCCGTGCAGCGCGCGCTCCCGTCTGCGCCCAGCTCCACCAGCTCCACGGCCTTCGTGTGGTCCAGCTCGGAGAACGAGTACTTCAGCAGGGACCCGCAGTAGCGCACGGCCGCGCGCCCCACCGACTGCGGCCGATGCAGGTGCCCGAGGGCCACGTAGTCGAAGCCGTCGAACACGGTGTGGTCCACCAGCCCCGTGCCGCCCAGCGTGAGCGGGCGCTCGGACTCCGACTCGCTGCCGCCGTACACGAACGCATGGGCCACACACACGGAGCGCGCTCCGGCGGGCTTCTGCTGCAACGCGTGAGCCACCAGCGCCTCGGTGGCGCGCTGGTGCGTGCGCGGCTCGTCGTACGGGTGCGTGAGCTGGATGGCGGCCGGGTCGGCGTAGGGCAGCGGGAAGAACACCACCGGCCCGTGCGCGTCGTGCAGCGTGAGCGTGGGCAGCTCGCTGCGCATGGGCCCCGCGATGCACAGGCGGCGCTCGGCCATCAGGCGCGCCCCGAAGCCCAGCCGCTCGGCGCCGTCGTGGTTGCCGGCGATCATGACCACCGGCAGCGCGAGGTCGAGCGACACGCGCGCCAGGAAGTCGTCCAGCACGCGTACGGCATCGGCGGGCGGCACCGAGCGGTCGAACACGTCGCCCGCGATGACCAGCGCGTCGGGCCGCTGGTCCACCAGGATCTGGAACAGCTGCTCCAGCGCGTGCTGCTGGTCCTCGAGCAGCGAGTGCTGGTGCAGCACCTTCCCGAGGTGCCAGTCCGATGTGTGGATGAAGCGCATGGTCGTCCTGGCCGGCACACCTTCTCACGCGACACCCCGCTGTCCACCCGTCACACGCGTTCAGTGCGCCGCAAGCGGCCCACCGGTTGGGTCGCGCGGCCTCGCTAGGTTCCGCAGGCGATGTGGTCGGGCCGTCTGGAGGGGAGCGGCCTGACCACGCCGCACTCAACTCTGCCTGGGGACCGTCGTGAATCAACCGAAGAACAACACTCTCTCTCCCGTCGCTGCCGGGAGCTTCCTGCTCTGGCTCTGCGGAGGCTGCGTGGCGTGGGGCAAGCCCGCGATCGGAGCCGTGCTGGGCGCGCTGCTGCTGGGTCTCGCAGCCTTGGTGATCAGCGGCAAGCTGCTCCCGCCGCCGGCTCGTCACCGCGTCATGGCCGTCGTGCTGTCGCTCGGGATGGCGGCGTGGATGCTGGCGCTCGCGGTCCTCGGGGCGCTCTCGAACATGGAGGAAGAGGCGCAGGCGCGGGCCGACGCCGCGCGGGTGGCGCAGGTGGCCGCCACCCAGGAGGCCGCGCTGCGAAGCAGCATCCCACAGCGGCTCGCGGCGGCGCGCGCAGGCCTGACCAGCACGGCGCGGGCGGTGGAGGCGCTGGACCTCGCGGCGCTGCATGCCGTGAACGAGCAACTGGCGCCAC
>CAZEAA010000633.1:0-2775 GCA_964510015.1 uncultured Sandaracinaceae bacterium | reverse complement strand
AGGCATGGACGTTGATCGAGGTGGCTCTCGTCATCTCGGTGATCGGCGTGGCGGCCGCGATGTTCTTGCCGGCGTTCCTCGGGCGCATCGAGACCAGCAAGTACACCGAGGTGCGTCGTGAGCTCTCGCGCATCACGGAGTCGCTCACCGCCTACTACGAGCAGACCCACGACGTTCACGGTCAGCAGCGCTCGCGGTGCCTGCCGGCGAGCGTCGGGCCAACCCCACCCCTCGAGACCCAGGGAGCGGTCGCGCTGAACTTCGGCGACGAAGCCGAGGGCGGTCACGCCACCTGGGCGGCCATCGGCTATCAACCCACCCGCGAGGTGCGCTTCCGCTACTCCATTCTGGTGTCGCGCTCGCGCTGCGGAGTGTCGGTGGCACCCCGAGAGCGGCTGGCCGAGGTGGTCGCCGAGGGCGACCTGGACGGCGATGGCGCGCACTCGCGCTTCAGCGTGCCGCTCTTTCAGGAAGAGAACGGGGGTAGCGGACTCGGCCCTCACTTGATCGCTCGAGATCGCGCGGAGTAGTCAGCCGCGGCGACACCGGCACGATGCCAGAACCCGCCGTCGACACGCAGCCGGGGCCCGTGGCCTCCGACCCATCGCGCAGTGTGGCGGGGACCCTCTTGGCCGTGGTGTGTGCCGGCGCTGCGTTGGCGCTGTGCGCCAGTCCGGGCCTGGCAGGGACGTGGGTCTACGACGACCTTCGCATGCTGGAGAACCCGAGCTACGACTCGTTGGCGGATGCGCTGCGCGTCTGGGGTCAGACCTCCGGTGACTACCTCGAGAACGCCGGCGCGCCCGATGCGCGTGGCGCCGAGACCTATCGTCCGCTGACCATGATGACGCTGGTCGCGACCCACGCGATCTCACCGACCCCGCTCGCTCACCACCTGGTCGGCGCGGTGCTGCACTTCGTCACGGCGCTGCTGCTCTATGGCTTGCTGCTGACGCTGACTAGGGGGGTCGTCGGGGCGCGATGTGCTGCGCTCGGGGCCGTGCTGTTCCTGCTGCATCCCGCGGCGGTCGAAGCGTACGTCTGGATCAACGGGCGCTCCGATCTCGTGGCTGGGGCGATGTGTGCCGGGACGTTGCTCTGGACCCGCGGACAGCGGCGCACCCGGCTCGGTAAGGGGGCGCGGGCGCTGGTGGCTTTCCTCCTAGCGTTCGGAGCGTGCTCGGCGAAGGAGACCGCCAGCCTCGCGGTGCTCGGAGGGTGGCTGGTCTTCGTCCTGGGGGAACCACCGGGTAGGCAACGCTGGCTCGAGCCCGGCGCCGCGCTGCTCGGGGCGATGGCGTACGGGGCCACGTGGTTCACGCTCGGCATGGGCGAGGTGGAGCACTTCGGTCACGCCGAGCCGCTCTGGGCAGATCAGGGCATCCGCGTGTTCGCGCTCAAGCAGCTGTTCTTGTACGCAGGCGCGATGGGCAGCTTTCGAGCCGCGCCGATGCAGAGCCTGGCCTGGTTGTCTCAGCGCCCGCTCACCCCGTCCGAGTGGTTCTTCGGGGGGGCCTTCCTGCTCGGGCTCGTCGTGGCGGTGATCCGGCGGCGCTATGTGCCCGCCGTCTTCCTGCTGGTGGCCATCGGCTCGTGGCTCCCCACGGTGGTCATCTCGCGCGCGTTGTGGTTCGGGATGGACCGCTACCTCTACATGCCCCTCATCCTCACGTTGAGCGCCTGCGTGGGGCCCGCGGCCGAGGCGCTCGCAGAGGCGCGGCCGAGCATGCGGAAGCTGGCGTTCGGCGCGTGGGTGCTGGTCGCGCTCACCGCCGCGTCCGGCACCTTCGTCGCGAGCGGGTTCTACGAGGATCATCGTACTTGGGTGTTCTCCGCCATCGAACACACCCCCGAGGACCCTACGCGCTACGTGGTCAGCGCGTCCGAGTTCCAGATGAACGGGCAGCCCGACGCGGGCAGGGTCACCCTGGCGGCCATCCCGCCGCCGCCGTACCCGCGCGCCGTGTGGGAGCAGCTCCTCAAGGTGGCGCTTCAACTCGACATGCGGGTCGAATACACTGAGTGGACCTTGGCCGCCGTGAGCACGTTCCCCGACGACCCCGCCATCGCCCTGCATGGCGTGAACGCGGCGTTGCTCGCTGGCGACCCGACCACCGCCATCGCTCGCTCTGGCCCGGTGGCCAACTCGCCCTTTTGCGGCGAGCTGTGGTCGATCCTGTCGAGGTGGGCGCGGAGCGCTCCTGCCGACCCGGCGCGTGATGCCGTGCTACGGACCGCTCGGGAGCTGCCCTGTCGAGACCGAACGGCCGAACACGCCCCCCCGAGCGTATCGCCTGTGAGCGGCACCACGGGCGCTGGCCGCTGACTTGCATGGCAGAGCACCAGGAGACCAGGCGAATGACACGAAACTCGCAGCGAAACGCCGGCTACACCCTCGTCGAGCTGATGATGGTGGTGGTAATCATCGGTGTCCTCGCGGCTACTGCCATCCCGTCGTTCCGGCGCCAGGTGCTGCGTTCGCGGGCCGCCGAGAGCATCGCCATGCTGGGACAGATCCGCATGCGCCAGGAGGCATATCGCTCGGAGTTTGGTCAGTACTTCGGCACCACCACGTTCACGGCGAACTGGCCGACTTCCACCCCCAGCGATGAGAACGTCCCGTGGGGAAACGCGGCGAGCTCGCCGTTGGCGCTGCTCGGCGTCTCGCCCGACGGCCCCGTGTACTTCCGCTACCGGGTCATGGCCGGCTACGACAACGCCCCCGCGGCGCAGTACCCCGCCGGCTACCCGGACTGGTGGTACGTGGCCCAAGCC
>CAZEAA010000632.1:0-2782 GCA_964510015.1 uncultured Sandaracinaceae bacterium | reverse complement strand
CACCGAACCCGACATGATCCTGGAGCCCGACTGGTCCACCGCCACAGCCGCGCCGAAGGGGCGCAGGTCCGCGGGGGCCAGCTCGTCGCTGATGTCGGTGGCCAGCACGGCCCAGTGACCGGGCGGCGTCTCCGACGCGGGGCCGTCTGCCCAGAACTCGGCCACCACGCGCGCGAAGTCGCCGCGCGGCACCACGTTGGAGGCGTACGGCATGCCGGTGACGGGGTTGTTGCCGTGGCCGGTGCCGTCGTCGGTGCCGAGCGGGTTGTTGCCGAAGACACCGGGCGAGATGTCGATCATCACGCCGTCGTCCACGTCGAGGTGCGCGGTGCGCTGGATGACCTGCACCACCCAGTCCACCATCTCGGCGTCGTCGATGCTGGGGTAGGTGCCCATCACATCGCCATAGAGCCCGGTGCCCACGTTGCGGGTGACGGCGAAGGGCCGGACCTCGCGCCAGTGCGCGCCAACGTAGGGCTGGACGCTGGTCTCGAGCACGATGCCGTTCTGGGTCTCGGCGGTGGCCAGGTTGAGCTGCTGCCAGATGTCCACGTCGGTGGCGTTGGTGCCCAGGCGGTCCACCACCATGGGCGGGTTCGTCGGGGTCCAGCCGGTGGTGTCCATGTAGCCGTTGGCCTCGTTGGCGCCGTCATTTGCGAAGTTCGCGATCACCCCGAAGCCGATGCGGTTGCCCACCGCAGCCGGGGTGTTGCCCACGGCGTTCTCGTCGTCGGGGTCGAGCCCCAAGACACCCATGAACTGCTCGTAGCAGTCGAGCGACATCGCCCCGCCGACGGCCATCGCGTAGCGGTGCTGGAGCACGCGCAGCGCGGCGTACGAGATGGCGGTGTCCACGTCCGACGGCATGCTCGCCGTCTGGTTCTCGTCGACCACCACGCCCACGGCGGTGGCGTCGTAGGCTGCCCACGCGTCGTACATGGCTACGGCCACGTGGTGCAGGTTGCGCGCGTGCTTGGGCGGGTGTGGGATGTCGCGGCGGATGGAGTTGATGAGCTGCTCGTGCCAGCGACGCGCCATGCTGCCGGTGGGCGCGGGATCGATCGCGGCGGGAGGACACACGGTCGAAGGCGGCACGACCGGATCAGGAACCCACAGCATGGCCACCGTCGCGGACGTGCAGACGGCGCCTGCGTTGAGCGCGGGCGTGAGCACGGCGCCACCCACGGCCCAGAGGTTCTCGTCGGGAGCGCTGTGGAGCGCATGCACCGAGTTGGGTGGCGTCTCGAACCCGAGGTCGACCTCTTCCCAGCGCCCGCGCCGCGCGCTGCGTGCCGCATAGGCTCCTTCGCCAGCCACCCACACGGTGCCGTCGGCCGCGATGGTCACGCCCTGGAGCAGGGGGGCGCCCACCGGGGCGTCGTCCACGAAGCCATTCTCACCGCCCCGCAGCACCACACCCGTGCTGCGACCTCCGACGATCACCACCTCACGCGATGTCCCGGTGACGGTGAAGAGCGTGGTGTCAGTTCCCGAGGGAACCACGGCGAGGGCGTCGCCGTCCCAGTGCAGGATCGTGCCCGCGCTGCCCACGATCCACACGTCATCGGCGTCGCGGCCCCACACCTTGAAGAGCGCCGGGAGCTCGCCCGTGTCGGTGCGCGGGATGTCGCTGGGCAGAGCCACCTCGCTCCATGCCGTGCCGTTCCAGCGCCAGACGAAGCCATCGCGACCCGCGAAGCCGCCCACGGCCCACATGTCGTCCGGCGTGGCACCCCACACCCCGAAGACCGTGTTGCCGAAGAAGGGCGGGGTGGGGAGGCGCGTGGGCACTCCGTCGTCCACGCGCAGCACGCTCGCGCCGCCGCCGGAGAGGAAGACGGGCCCGTCCGGGAACGCATGCACCCACCACAGGTCGTGCAGGATGCCGGTGTCCACACTGCTCCACTCCGTTCCGTCGAAGCGCAGCGCCAGAGGACGCGCCGCCGGAGCGGGCTGTGCACCCACCAGCCACACGTCATCGGCCGCGGTGCTCGCCACGGACAAGACGGCCGCGCGTGGATCACCCGCAGCCGGGCCGAAGGGCGGCGCGGGATCGATGTCTCCGCCACTCGAGCACGCGCTCACCGCGGTCATTAGAATGGCGAGCGAGGAGGCCGCGCCGCGAGGAAGCCATCGAGGAAAACCCATCGCGCGATGGTGCCCGTCTCGCCAGCCACGTCAATCGCGGAAGCTGGAGCATGTGTGGAGGATGTCCTCGCCGAGGGACGCTCGGGCCACCGGTGGCTTCGGGGCACCACGTGGCGTCAGGGCACCACCAGCGTGACCTGCTCGGCGTCCACCACGGTCGTGCTTCCGTGGATGAGCCTCACCTCGAGCGTGATGGTCGTCTGGCTGTAGGCGCTCGGGTCGCTCGACAGGAAGAACACCCGGTCCCCGGTGCGGACCTGGCCCGTCCCGTCGAAGGTGATGCCCACCAGACTCAAGATGCGCGAGATGGGCTCGCTGAGCGCAACGCCCTGAGCGGTGCGGAACTCGTACTGGACGATCCAGTCGCCGCTGTTGAAGTCCGCCGCGCTCAGGCCGCGCACCCGGAAGCCCATGTCCATGTGGTAGCCGCCCTGGATGCCCATCACCGCGGTGGCGGTCCCGCTGCCCGGCGCCAACATGAAGCTGGCCGGTTCGCCGAAGCCCACCTCGAGGACGATGGCGGGAGCCGGCGCGTCGGGACCCAGATCGTCGACCTCGGCATCCGAGGCCACGTCACCGTCGCGCTGGCCTTGGTGGTCGTGCCAGGCGTGCTCACCGTGGACGAACGGCGCCA
>CAZEAA010000631.1:0-2807 GCA_964510015.1 uncultured Sandaracinaceae bacterium | reverse complement strand
CGCAGCGGTGGTGGTGGCGGCGGCGGCTACGGTGGCGGCGGCGGTGGTGGCGGCGACGGCGGCGGCGGCGGTGGCGGCTACGGCGGCGGCGGTGGTGGTGGTGGTGGCGGCGGTGGCGATGGCGGCGGTGGCGGTCGGGACGATCGCGGCGGCCGTGGCGGCCGCGGCGGTGGTGGCGGCGGCGGTGGTGGCGGCGGTGGAGGCGGCGGCGGTGGCCGTGGTGGACGCGATGGCGGTGGCCGCGGCGGCGACTGGTAGGACTCCTCGCTAGGAGTCGGAAGAGGCGTCCGGGCTTTCCGGGCGCCTTTTTGCGTTTGGGGGCTTTTGCTCCGTGGCGGCGAAAGCAGCGGGCGGCGGCGGTGCTCCTTGCCCAGCACCCCCCCTTGTGTATAGTGCCGCGACCATTCTCGGGCGCGGGGGTCCTCGTGGACTCGAACCCGCCCGCACGGAGCGCACACGTGGCCAGCGAGAACGACCTAGACAACGACCTCGACGCAGCAGAGCCGACCAGCGGTTCGGAGCCCAGCGCGGCCCCTGCCACTCCCGCCAAGCTGGCCCCCGAGGCTCGTAAGGCCCTGACGGCCGGTGAGCGACTGGCCGCGGCCAAGGCCGCCAAGGCCACGCAGAAGTCGGCCAAGGCCGCGGCGCGCAAGACCACGGAAGAGCCCGCCCCCGAGGCGGAGGCCGAGCCCGTGCCGGACGAGGTCGAGCTGCGCGCGGTCGCCGCCACCTCGTGGGTCCACGATCACCAGAGCACCATCGTGAAGGTGTTGGGCGGCGCCGTGGTCATCGCGGCCGTGGTGCTCGGCGTGCAGTACTTCAGCGGCACCTCGGCTCGCGCTGCGGGTGAGGTCATGAGCGCCGCGCTCATGGTGGCCGCGTCTCCGGTCGGCGAAGCCGCCGAGGGCGAAGTGCTGCGCCCCGGCGAGGTGCGCTACGCCGACGAAGCGGCCCGCAACACCGCGCTGGTCACCGCCTACGAGAAGGTCGTCAGTGAGCAGCCCGACAGCGTGGCCGCTGCGTGGGCGCGCTTGGCGCTCGGGCGCTTCAAGCTGGACGCGGGCGAGTTTGCCGACGCGCGCGCGCTGTTCGAGGCGGCCCTCGAAGGGGCCGAGGGCGGCGACCTGACGTTGCGCGCCGCGGCCATCGAGGGCGTGGGCTTCAGCCACGAGGGCGAAGAGCACTGGGACGACGCTGCCACGGCGTACGAGCGCCTGGACGGTCTCGGCGGCGCCTACGAGCAGGTGGCCGCGCTCCATCAGGCGCGCATCCTGCTGGCCAAGGGCGAGCGCGCCACGGCCATCGAGCGCCTCCAGGCTTTGATCGAGGCGCTGCGCGCCGAGGACGCGCCGGAGCTCACCTACGTGCGTGACCAGGCCGAGCTCACGCTCATGTCGTTGGACGCGTCGCTGGTGCAGCGCACCGCCGCCCCCGCGGGCCTCGACTCGCTGCCGCCCGAGCTCCTCGAGCAACTCTTGAGGCAGCAGGGAGCGCGCTGAGCGTGCCCCACGCCACTGACTCACGCCCCGCGCAGCGTCCCGAGGCGTGCGCGTGGCTCTTCGTCGTCGCGCTCTGGCCACTGGCTCTCGGCCTGATGGCCTGCGGCAGCGTGGGAGCCACTCCGGCGGCGTACTCGTGGCTGGGCGCGGGCTCGCGGGTCCCTGCGGGCGGAGAAGAAGGCACGGGCGCCATGCGCGTCCACTGGGCCGTCTCGCTCATCGATCAGAGCAACAGTCGCTTCATCCCCGTGGAGCTGGCCTCGGCGGGCTTCGACCCGGGCCGCGGGCGCATCTATCTCGGCGCTTCGGACGGCCGCCTGCGCGCGTTCGACGCCACAGGGCGCGTCCTCTTCCGCTACAACCTCGGCGCCGCCATCGAGAGCGCGCCGGCCGTGGACGTGGAGCGCGACCAGGTCATCGTGGCGGGTGCAGACGGTCGCGTGCACGCGCTGCGCGGCGCCGACGCGAACCCCGTCTGGCGTGGCCGCGTGCCCGGCATCGTGCGCACCCAGCCGCTGCTCACGCGTGACGCGGTCTACGTGGTGACCGAGGACGACGCGGTGGTCGCGCTCTCTCGCGAGGACGGCGAGGCCCTCTGGACTTACCGCCGCGAGCCCGCGGGCGAGTTCCACATCGCGGGCCACGCCGGGCTCGTCATCGTGGGGCGGCGCGTGCTGGCCGGCTTCAGCGACGGCACCGTCGCCGCGCTGGACGTGACCGACGGCAGCGTGCTCTGGGAGCGCGCCACGGACGTGGACATCGAGGTGAGCGAGGGCGGCGCGCCCGTCTTCACGGACGTGGACACCACCCCGGTCGTCATCGGCGAGACCATCTACGTGGCGTCGTTCCACGCCGGCCTCTACGCCCTCGAGCTAGGCAACGGCAGCGTCCTGTGGCGCGAGCCCCAGCAGCTCACCATCACCTCCATGGTCGCGAGCGGCCAGCGCTTGCTCATCACCAGCGCCGACCGCGGCATCGAGTACATGGAGCCCGGCTCGCGCACCGTCATCTGGTCGCGCGCTCCCGAGCGCGGCGCGACCACGGCCCCCATCATCACGCCGCAGGGCCTGGTCTTGGTGGGCGACCGCCAGGGTTCCTTGCTGGCGCTGGCCATCCAGAGCGGCCAAGAGCTCGGCCGCCTCGATGGCGGCAACGGCTTCTCCGCCCCGGCCAGCGTGTCGCACGACCTCGCGATGGTGCTGAGCAACGGCGGCGACGCCTTGTGCGTTCGCCTTCGCTGAGCCGAACCCATCCGACTGCCGCGACCTCGCTCACGTGGACGTTGACGTTGACGTGGTCCTTGACGGC
>CAZEAA010000630.1:0-2810 GCA_964510015.1 uncultured Sandaracinaceae bacterium | reverse complement strand
GCGCCCATGCTGCACGCGCTGGCCGAGCGGCTGCGCGAGGCGACCTGCGTGGTGAGCTTCAACGGCAAGAGCTTCGACTGGCCGTTGCTGCGCACGCGCTTCGTGATGAACCGCGTGAAGGCACCTCCCGTCCCCCCGCACCTGGACCTCTTGCACTGCGCGCGGCGCGTGTGGAAGGGGCGCATGGAGCGCGTGCGTCTCGTGGACATCGAGCGCGAGGTGCTCGGCTTCGAGCGCGAGGACGACGTGGCCGGCAGCGAGATCCCGGGGCTGTACATGGCCTACCTGCGCGGCGGCGACCCCGCGCCCATCGCCCGCATCATCGAGCACAACCGGCTCGACCTGATCGCGCTGGCGGCGCTCTTGGCCGAGCTGGTGGACCAGTTCACGGGGCTGGGTGCGGACGAGGACCCGCGGGACAAGCTGGCCTGCGCCCGCGTGGCGGAGCGCGCCGGTGACGCCGTGCTGGCGCGCGCCCTCGCGAGCGCTTCCGTCCTGACCCTCGGGCAGGGCAAGAACGCGGCCGAGGCCTGGCTGCTGCACGCGCGCGTGGCCCGTCGCGAGGGCGATGTGGAGCGCGAGGAGCAGGCGTTGCTCGAGGCGGTGGCCGCGCTCACCGTGGCGGGAGTGGAGCCGGCCCCGTCGCTCGTCGGTGCCCAGGTCCACCTCGCCCTCGCCAAGCTCTACGAGCGAAAGCGCAAGGACCCGCTGCGCGCCCTGCCGCACGCGCAGCTCACGGTCCCCGCTGAAGACGAGGACCAAGCCGCGCGCCGGCTAGCGCGCTTGCATCAGGCCTTGTCCTCGAAGAGGTTCTTGTAGGTCACGCCCGCGAGGACACCGCCCACGATGGGCGCCACCCAGAAGAGCCACAGCTGCGTGAGGGCCCAGCCCTGCACGAAGAGCGCCGGACCGGTGCTGCGCGCCGGGTTCACCGAGAGGTTGGTCACGGGGATGCCGATCAAGTGGATGAGCGTGAGGCCCAGGCCGATGGCGAGGGGCGCGAAGCCCGCCGGCGCCCGCTTGTCGGTGGAGCCCATGATGATGAGCAGGAACATGAAGGTGAGCACGATCTCCGCCACCAGCGCAGACACCATGCTGTACTGACCGGGCGAGTGCTCTCCGAAGCCGTTGGCCGCGAAGCCACCCAGCGCGAAGCCCGGCGCCCCGGACGCGATGATGTAGAGCACGCCCGCTCCGGCACACGCCCCCACCACCTGCGCCGCGATGTACTGACCGGCTTCGTTGGCCGGGTGCCGTCCCCCGGCGACCAGCCCGAGGGTCACGGCCGGGTTGAGGTGACAGCCCGAGATGTGCCCGATGGTGTAGGCCATGGTCATGACCGTGAGGCCAAAGGCCAGCGAGACGCCCACGAAGTGAATGCCGTGATCCGGAAAGCCAGCAGCGAGCACCGCGCTCCCGCACCCTCCGAACACCAACCAAAACGTCCCCAACAGCTCCGCTACCAGTCGCTTCGACCCTCCTTCCTAGAGTTGAGGGACTCTATCCCGATATGGGGACGTGGTGTGCAATTGTCTGTGTTCCGACGACCGGGAGGTGTGTGTTTGGGGAGTGTCATCCGCGACGAAGTTCGGTATGGTCGCGCCATGTCCGACGACGAGCGGACCACGAACCCCCACCGGACCGTCATCACGGCGGCCGACCTGCCCCCCCAGGCTCCCAAGCACCAGGACGCGTGCTTGGTGGTCATCTACGGGGATGATCTCGGCCGGCGGGTTCCGCTGACGCGCCGCCCTACCGTAATTGGGCGGTCCAGCAAAGCCGACGTGCAGCTCGATCAAGAGAGCGTGTCGCGCAACCACTGCCGTCTGCTGTATCACAAGGACGCGTACGTCCTGCAGGACATGGGGTCCACCAACGGCAGCTACGTGAACGACTCGCTGGTGGACACCATCGTGCTGCGCGACGGCGACCAGCTGAAGGTGGGGCGCACCATCCTCAAGTTCATCGTGGGCGGGAACGTCGAGGCCCAGTACCACGAAGAGATCTACCGGCTGATGACGGTGGACGGCCTCACGCAGGTGCACAACAAGCGCTTCTTCGACGAGGCGCTCGAGCGTGAAGTCTCGCGTTGTACCCGCTACGGCAGGACGTTCGCGCTGGTCACGTTCGACATCGACCACTTCAAGAGCGTGAACGACACCCACGGGCACTTGGCCGGCGACGCGGTGCTCCGGCAGCTCGGTGTGTTGGTGCGCGATCACGTGCGCCGCGACGACATCGTGTGCCGCACGGGCGGCGAGGAGTTCGCCATCCTGGCCCCCGAGCTGGACTGCGCGCACGGGCTCATCTTCGCCGAGAAGCTGCGCACGTTGGTGGAGACCACGCGCTTCGAGTTCGAGGGCACGCGCCTGCCGGTCACGATCAGCCTCGGTGTGGCCGAGTGGTCGTCCAGCATGCAGTCGGGAGACGACCTGCAGCGCGTGGCCGACATGAAGCTCTACGACGCGAAGCGCACCGGTCGCAACCGCGTGGTGAGCTGAGCGCCCCGCTCTCCGCTACCAGGGCTGGTTGGCCTTCATGACCAGCGCCAACAGCAGCTGCGCGCCGGCCAGGGCCTCCACGCTGAATTTCCGCGAGGGGGAGCGCACCGCAGCGACGGCGGCCACGGGCACGAACAGCAGCCACATGCGCGCCACCTCGTTGGTGCCGCTCCACGCGCTGGTGACCAGCAGCAGCGCGGCCACCCCGAGAGGCAGGAGCGTGCTCGCCACCCGGCGTGCATCGCCCACGCGCCCAAGTGACGCGGCCGCGCGCGCGAGCAGCAACCCCACGAGCGGGAAGCCGGCGTA
>CAZEAA010000629.1:295-2813 GCA_964510015.1 uncultured Sandaracinaceae bacterium | reverse complement strand
AGTGGATTGAAAATCCACGTGTCGACGGTTCGATTCCGCCTCTGGGCACCAAGGAGACCCCCTGTTTACAGGGGGTTTTGGTGTTTCTGGGGGTCGGGGTTGCCCTTCGTGGGGACCACATGGCGCACCCCTCCGCGCGGGTCTTCCACGTCACCGTGGTAGCGCGGGATGAGGTGCACGTGCAGATGCATCACCGTCTGCCCCGCGTCGCGGGATGATGAGCGCGTGTCCGGGGCTCACGGGGAAGCGGTCGGAAAACGCGAGGCTCAGCGCGGAGGACCACACGGGGCTGAGGCTGAGGCTGTCGCAGAATGGGCAGTCCACGGCAGGGACTGTATCCTGTGGTGGTGAGGCGGTGGCTCGAAGCAACGTTGATCTCGGCGTCCTGTTTGCTGGCAACGAGCTGCAGCGACGCCGACACCCGCATCGTGGCAACGATCTCGTGCGAACGAGAGTTCGATGCTGCGACGACGATCACCTTCCAGGTGGTGGACTGGTCCGACGGCTCCGTGTTCGTGTCCTGCGCGTTCAGCAACGCGTCGGTCACCTCGAGCGGCGCCTATTTCTTCGTCCCTCGGCAGTTTGGTGCAGAGCGCGGCGAGTGCGTGCTCACGTATGACCTGGACGAGCCGAGTGGGGGGTCCTGGAGCTTTCGCGCCATGCCAAACCCCGAGGCCACCTACAGCGACCCCGGGTCCGCGTCCGACGGCTACGTGGAAGCCTTCGAGCCCGAGGACTGCGTGACGATCCCTCACAACGATGGCGTGCGCATCGACTACGAGGTGCGCGAGGACCCGTAGCTACCGTGGGCGGCGAAAGTGGGCGGCACGCTCGAGCCCGCGATAGCGCGCGTGCACCGTCGCCTCGCCGCGGAACGCGCGGGTCCACACCCCGTCTCCGGCGAGCCGCGCCTCCACGGAGTCCACTCAGCGCCCGTCGCATGCGCCGCCCGAGCTGGTGGAACCCATGCGGGCGGCCGGGCGCTTCGTGGTAGCCCAATGCGCCGCCCAGCTCGAACCCGCGTTCGCCCCGCCCGAGGGCGGCCCCCCACGGAACGTTGCGGGTGTTGACCCGCGCTTGTGTATAAGTACCATATTTCCCGCGCCCACAAGCCTGCCAATTTGAGCAAGTTTGTCTAAAAACTATCGATTGCGTGCTACAATCATCATGACGTTTTATGAAACCACCGAGCGAAACGCAGTTTCTCCAGCCCGCCCTGGAGGTCCTTGCGGACCTGCAGCTGGGGACCGTGACCTCGGCCAAGGCCAAGCGCCTCTCGGCGGCACGGGGGGCTGATGCCGAGGTGACCCTGAGCACCGGCGACAAGTTGCTGCTCGAGTACAAGTCCTCCGACCGCATCGCAGCGCTGACGGGCGCGGTGGACCAGCGGGACGCGATGGGGTTGCCCGCCAGCAAGCAGGCCACCTATGTCCTGGTGGTGCCCTTCATGGGTCCGAGCGCGCGTGAGTTCGCTGCCGAGCGTCAGCTGGACTGGCTGGACCTGTCGGGCAACGCGGACCTGTGGACGGGGTCGACGCGCTTCCTGTCGCGCGGGCACAAGAATCGGTTCGCGGCGCTGGGTCGGCCCAGCACGGCCTTCGCTCCCAAGGCTGCGCGCATCGCTCGTGCGCTGCTGACCGACCATCCGCGGAGCTGGACCCAACGGGAGCTCGCGCAGGCCACGGCCTTGAGTGAAGGACACGTGAGCCGCACGCTGCAGCGGCTCGTGGACGCGGACCTGGTGGTGAAGGTTCAGGGCAGCATCCAGGTGCCGGACCCCGTCTTGCTGCTGCGCGCATGGGAGCAGGACTACGAAGGGCCGCACGACGTGATGCGCGCGCACGTGGGTGCGAGAACCAGCGAAGCCGTGCTCGATCTCGCGGCGTTGGCGTTGCACGAAGCTGGCATCGAGCACGCGGCGACGGGCCTCGCGGGCGCATGGCACCACAGGCCGTTCGCCCAACACCGGCTCGTCTCCATCCTCGTCGAGCGCCTCCCCACTCCGCGTGAGTCGGGCTCCATCGGTCTCGACGTGACGGGGGGCAACCTCGAGCTGCTCGTTCCGCGCGACAGCGGCGTTTTCTACGGCGCGCAAGATGGGTTCGCGAGTCCCGTGCAGGTCTACATGGACCTCGCCTCGTCACCCGAGCGATCGGAGGAAGCCAAAAGCGAAATGCTGGAGCTCCTGAAGGAGCGCTGGTCGCGATGACCGTCAACTCGAGAGCTGCGTACAACAGAGAGGCCACGGACCTCGCGCTCCGAGCCCTCGGAACGGTCGCCGCCGCGCTCGGGGACTACCTTGCTGAGATTGTCGTTGTGGGTGGCGTGGTGCCGCTGCTCCTCATCGACCAGACACCCGGACCGGCGAACCCAGACCCACACCTCGGCACGCTCGACCTCGACATCGCCCTCGCGGTGAGCTTCGTGGGCAGCGGCGCATACGAGAACCTGCCACAGCTGCTCCGAGGCGCCGGGTTCGCGCCAGACAAACCAACCCTCTGGCGATGGCGCCATCAGA
>CAZEAA010000629.1:0-285 GCA_964510015.1 uncultured Sandaracinaceae bacterium | reverse complement strand
ATCAGACCCACACCAGCGTGGCCATCGACCTGTTGTTCAAGGCCGACTCGGCGGAGGCGAGCGGCAAGACCAAGTGGCTCGTCCAAGACGAGCTGGCTGCCCTGATGAACCGCTTCATGCCCTTGGCGCATGTCGGTCCGCGCCAGGTGTCCTTGGTTGGCCGCTTCGACCTGAACGGCACGCTGTGCAGAGAGGTGACCGTCTCCGTTTGCGCGCCGGCTTCATTTCTGGCGCTGAAGGCGTTTGCGCTCAACCAACGACAGAAGGCGAAGGATGCGTATGACC
>CAZEAA010000628.1:0-2824 GCA_964510015.1 uncultured Sandaracinaceae bacterium | reverse complement strand
CGTGTAGTTGTCCGGGCCATAACCCGGCGCGTACACCGCGAACACCACCTCGCGGAGCGGACCCCCGTGGCGCGAGAGCGCCTCGCGGTAGAGCACGGCCACCCGCTCCGCCGGGTTCAGGAAGGCCCCGCAGCCAAACGCGCTCAGCACCGCGTGAGTGACACCCGCCTCGGCCAGCGTGTGCAGCTGCGCCTCGATGCGGCGCTGAGCCTCGCGCTCGTCGAAGGGCGTTCCGTCGCGCAGGTCCACCGCGGCTGCGCGCAGCTCGTAGAAGGGGAAGACCTCGTCCTCGCTCAGCCAGTCGTAGCCCAGGTCCTCGCGCCCGCGTTCCTCCGGCCCGCGCACGCACACGCGCGGCGTCTCGGTGTCCAGGTACACCCGCCCATCGCGCGCGCTGAGCAGCGCCGTGACGTGGGGCAGGTAGAGCTCGGTCCGCGGGTCAAGGTCCTCGGGCGCCACCGCGAAGTGGCAGTCCGTGCGGCGGAAGAGGTTCTCCTCCTGCGCTGCGGTGCCCTCCACGTAGGCCCCGCCAGGGCAGAACGCGTTCGCCATGTTGAGCACAGCGCAGCAGGTACCGGACTCGCGCGTGAGGCGCGTCGTCGCCACGCCCCAGTCGTCGGGCACCACGCGCACTCGCGGACCGGCAGTCCCGGGTTCCGTCGGCGTCCGGCCGGGCTCGCCCGCATCCCGGGCCGCCTCGCTCCAGAGGTGTAGGTTCTGCTGCGCGAGCGCGGCGTAGCGCGCGCGGCCAGCTCCCGAGAGGCGCTCTACGGTCTCGCGCAGCACCCCGCGCCGACGCGCGAACACGCGCCCCGCATAGTGGGTTCCCGCGAAGTGCGCCTCGTCGCGCAGTGTCCGTCCGGCCATGCGCTGTTGTCGAGTGTCTGCCGAGGCCTGTCAATCGTGGCGCCGAGCGAACCCTCTTGCAGGCCCTCAGTGCGCGTGAAAAACGCTGCCGAGGTCCGAAGCCAGGACTACACGCTCGACCGCACGCTGCAGTTCATCGAGCGTCGCGTTGGCGATGAGCGTCTCGTGCGCAGGATCCAGTGGGCCGAAGCGCTGCGCGACGAGCATGCGCAAGACGTCCCGTAGGGTCTCGTGCTGGCCTTCCTGCCGGCCGAGTTGCTTCAGTTCTTCAGCGATGGTTGCCAAGGGAGCCTCCGCGGCAGGGACGTGTTCGAGGATGGCGCGCCGGAACTCCTGATAGGAGCGCTCGGTCGCGGTGAAGGAAATGTAGCGCAGAAAGAAGAGGGCTTCATCGGGGGACTCCTCCACCACTTGCTCGAGCACCTCTTGGAAGGCCGGAAGGTGCGCGATGAGGGCGTCCATGTGGCGACTGTCGCGCAGCAGCCAGACGGCGGTCATCGGCACCGGCGAAAGCGGACGCGCCAGCAGCGTTGCATCATCGAGGGCCGACACATCATCGATCAACAGCACGAGGTTCGGGACGTGCGCGCGCAGCACTGGGAGCTTGTCGAGCCCAGCCACCATCTCATGCAGGCTGCGCGGGCCAGTCCAGCCGCGTGGGCCGTGGTAGACGACCAACATGACCACCGGCGGCAGCGTTTTGCGTGCCGGGTCTTCGCTGAGCGCGCCCTGCCACACGGGCAGCACATAGCGGAGCGCACGCAGGGGCATGCGTGGGGGCGGCGTGCTCTGGTGCTCCACCAGCAGGTGCAGCGGCAGGTAGACGTGGTCCACCTGGCCATCCTCGCCGAGCTCGCGGAGCGGCGCTCGGAACAGCAGGTCGGCGCGCTGCTCGTCCAGGTTGTCGGTGATGGACTCGCCCGACAGCAGCTCCAGCCGCGACAAGTCCAGCGCTGCCACCAGCTCCGCCGGGAGCACGCTGCGCAGCTGCAATTGCGCCTGGGCGTGCGTTGGAGACTCTTCTGGTGTGTCAGTCCACGCGGCTGCTGCGCGGCAGCTGCGATGGCTCCGCGGGCCCCAGCGTGAACAGCCCCAGCAACGCCACGGCAGCACCGACCACGAAGGCGGCCTCGAAGCTGAACGCCTTGGCGATGGGCCCCAGCACGTGGCTGGCCACGCTGGTGCCACCGTTGAAGGCGCCCACCAGGAGCGTCAGCGCCCGGCCACGCGCGCGCGGGTCCACACGCTCCACGGCCAGCGCGCTCATCACCGGGAAGTGGGCGCCGTGCACCAGCCCATGCAGCGAGCCCACCACGAACAGGTAGTTCGGGCCCAAGAGGGCCAGCGCCAATGGCGGCACCACGTAGGCCAACTGCGCCGCACGCGCCACGCGGTGGGTGCCCACGCGGTCCGACAGCCCGCCCATGCCGAAGCGCACGGCCAGCGCGAACAGCACGAAGCCGAAGAAGTAGTTGCGCACTTGGATGACGCCCTCGAACAGCGCGAAGGGCTGGTAGAACGCCATGACCGCCATGAACGCGAAGGCGCTCAGCGCAGAGCTGATGACCACGCGGGCGAGCGGCCAGCTCATGAAGCCCCAGGTGCCCGCGCGCGCGTGCAGGTCGGTCTCGTGCCGCTCGGGGCGAGCCTGGCGCGGCAGGAACACCGCGAACAGTGTGGCCAGCAGCCCGGCTGAGGCCGCGAACAGGTACGCCCCACGCCAGCCGTACTCGGGCAGCAACAGCTCGCCCACGAAGGGCGACACGCCGTTCATGCACAGGTTGGCGGCGCCGTACCACGCCATGGCGCGCCCCAGGCTGGTGGGCGGGGCCAGGTTGGCCGCCATGGCGCCACCCGCGTTGAAGCAGAACACGAAGCCCAGCCCCTGCAGCGCCTGATAGGCGTAGATGCGCCAGTCGAGCGCCGGCAAGAACGCCGTACCGAGGGCGGCCAGGGT
>CAZEAA010000627.1:0-2826 GCA_964510015.1 uncultured Sandaracinaceae bacterium | reverse complement strand
GCGACTGCCCTCGGAAGCCGGTCCTCAGAAGACGAAGAAGAGGCCCAGCGCTGCGACGGCGAGGATTAGGAACACCACGACCGCGCCGACGACCAACATGGGCATGAGGTTGTTGTTGGTCGGCGCGGTGGCGTGGGCGGGGGGGCCCGTGAGGGTCGGTGCAGCCGCTGCGCTCACGGGCGCAGGGGGAGCGGCGACGGCTGCGGCACCCTTGCGGCGATGCACCACGGCGGGAAGGGCGTTGAGCGCGGCGAGCATCTGTCCGCCGTCTTGGAAGCGGTCTTCGGGCTTCTTGGCGAGCGCGCGCGCGACGATGCCCTCGAGGTCGGCCGCGAACTCGTAGGAGTCGCTGGCGGACGCGAGCGTGGGCGCGGGCGTCATGAGGTGCGCCCGGAACATCATGACCTGATTCTCCTCCATGAAAGGCCAGACGCCGGTCAGGAGCTCGAAGAGGATGCAGCCCATGGAGTACACGTCGGTGCGCGCATCCGAAGGAGCGCCGGTGCACTGCTCCGGCGCCATGTACGCGGGTGTGCCGAACACGGAGCCCTGCATGGTGAGCTTCTTCGACTCGCCCCAGCGGTCGTCGTCCATGAACTTCACCAGACCGAAGTCCAGCAGCTTGGCGCCCAGCGAGCCATCAGGGAGGGTCGGCAGGAAGACGTTCTCCGACTTGAGGTCGCGATGCGCCACGCCCTTCTGGTGCGCGAACGCGAGGCCCGTCAGGATCAGCCGCGCGATGTGCAGGGCCTCCTGCGGCTCGGGCGAGTGGTCCTCGAGGTACTTGTCGAGCGGCTGCCCGTTGAGCAGCTCCATCACGAGGTAGGGGCTGCCGTTGGCCACGCCGAAGTCGTGCACCGTGAGCACGTTGGGGTGCTCGAGGGCGAACAGCGCGCGGGCCTCGCGCTCAAAGCGCTCGCGCAGCTCCGGCGTGTTCACCAGGTCGTCGTGCAGCACCTTCACGGCCACGGCGGGGCCGCCGATCTGCTCGGCGTGGTAGACCACTCCCATGCCGCCCTCGCCGAGCACCGACGTGATTCGGTAGCGCCCGTCGAGGACCTGACCGAGGAACGAGAGCATGCTGGGGCGTGAGATTTCGGCCATCTACTGTCCTGTGGCGCGAGGCTGTGCGTGCGCTCGCCGGATGCCTAGGGCGGCGTCCAAGATGTGGTCGGCGAGGGCGTCCTTGCTCATGCTCTCGAGGTTCTGGATGCCCGCGGCGGTGACCAGGTGCGCGAGGTTGGTGTCTCCACCGAAGCCGTGACGGGCCTCGTTGGCCACGATCAGGTCGCAGCGCTTGGAGGCGAGCTTGCCGCGCGCGTGGTTCTCGATGTCGTTGGTCTCGAGCGCGAAGCCGATCAGCACGGGGTGGGGAACACCCGACGAGCCCATGCGCTCGGCTCTCTCGGCGCCCAGCTCGGCCAGGATGTCCACGTTGCGCACCAGCTCGAGCGCGCGGTCGCCGGCCTTCTTGATCTTGTGGTCCGCCTTGGTGGCGGGGCGGTAGTCGGCGACGGCGGCGGCCATGATGACCACGTCGACGCCCGAGCTGACCTGCGTCTTCACGGCCGCGTGCATCTCGCGCGCCGAGCGCACGCGCACGGTGCTCACGCCCACCGGGTCGGGCAGGGTGACGGGCCCGCTGACCAGCACCACCTCGGCGCCGCGTGCGCGGGCGCGGGCCGCGAGGGCGAAGCCCATCTTGCCGGTGGAGCGGTTGCCCAGGAACCGCACGGGGTCCAGGTCCTCGTAGGTGGGGCCGGCGCTGATCAGCACCTTCAGGCCCGCGAGGTCGGCTGGGCGCTGCGACGCCTCCCCCGCGAGGTGAGTGGCGAGCGCGTCCACGATGGCCACGGGCTCCGCCATGCGGCCGAGGCCGCTGCCGCCGTTGGCGAGCGGTCCGTCCACGGGGCCCACCAGCAGGGCGCCGTCAGCACGCAGCGTGGCCACGTTGCGCTGCGTGGACGGCTGCGCCCACATGCGCGGATGCATGGCCGGAGCGAAGACGCGCGGGCCGTTGGTGCAGGCGAGGGTGGCCAGCACGGCGTCGTCGGCGTGGCCGTGCACGGCGCGCGCGATGAGGTTCATGGTGGCGGGCGCCACGACCATGGCGTCGGCCCACTCGCCCAGCTCCACGTGCACTTCGCCGCGGTAGCTCGGGTCCCACAGGTCCACCACGGGCGGCTGCCCCAGCAGGCCGGTGAAGGTGATGGGCCCCACGAAGCGCGTGGCGGCCTCGGTCATGACCACGCGCACTTGGGCGCCACGACGGCCCAGCTCGCGAACCAGCTCCACGGCCTTGAACGCCGCGATGCCGCCACCGATACCCACGACGATACGCTTACCCGAGAGCATGACCGCGCGCAGCATAGCAGGATTGTCTTGGCGGTCAGTTGCCGGCTTCTGCAGCGGGCTCCACCACGGGCGGCTGTGGCATCCCGAGGCGCGCGGTCCAGCCGGGCAGGCCGTACGAGCCGGGCTGACGAACCGTGTCGGTGCCGCGGATGCCGGGGCCCTGGGTCATGGTGGTGTATTCGTCGGCCGTGTACTCGGGGTGGTCATCGCCCTCGGCCACGTAGCCCTCGGGAGGAGGACCGCCGGTGCCCACGCGCCAGATCTGCGTGGTGGGCGGGTAGACGTCCACCGAGGCCTCGCGCCGCGCCTGGTTGGTGGCCATGTCGCGAATGATGCGCCAGCGCTGCACACGGAAGCCGGCCACGCCGCGCTGACCCAGGACGCGCACGCCGGAGGGCAGGCTGCTGTCTTGCGTCTCCGACTCGGTGTACGGCGTGACGGAGTCGATGCGCCGCACGAACGTGACCATGT
>CAZEAA010000626.1:0-2827 GCA_964510015.1 uncultured Sandaracinaceae bacterium | reverse complement strand
CATCGTTCTGCGGGACCAGGATGGGGCGGACTGTCGGGTGGTGAAGCAGAAGCTCACGTCCTTGGTCGGCAGCTCTGGTCGCGAAGCGCTAGTTCGCGTGGCCTGCAGGGAGCTTGAGAGTTGGGTGCTCGGCGATATGTTGGCGCTCTCGGACGAGTTCGACGAGCCGAAGCTGAGGTCGAACTCCACGAAGGCCAAGTTCCGTGAGCCCGACGATCTGGGTAACCCTGTACAGGAACTTCAACGACTCATTCCAAGTTACCAAAAGATCGACGGGGCTAGGAGGATGGGCAAGCGCCTCGATCCCGAGACCAACGCATCGACGAGCTTTCGTGTGTTCTGCGAGGGCGTCCGCCGCTTGGCATACGAGGGCTGAGCTACGCCCACCACCGCTAGCTCCGCCAACGAACTGACCGCGCCGTTTGAAACCCCGCCCCACGATGGTACACCGCGCCCCTATGGCGTTCCGTCCTGTCAGTCCAAGCGTGAAGTTCCCCGAGCTCGACGAAGAGCTGCTGGCGTTCTGGGAGCGCGAGCAGATCTTCGAGAAGACGCTCGCGGCGCCTCCGGGCGAGGACACGCGCGAGCCCTTCGTGTTCTACGAGGGCCCCCCCACGGCCAACGGCATGCCGCACGCGGGGCACGTGCTCACGCGCGTCATGAAGGACGTGTTCCTGCGCTACCGCACCATGTGCGGGTACTACGTGCCGCGTCGCGCCGGCTGGGACACGCACGGCCTGCCGGTCGAAGTCGAAGTCGAGAAGGCGCTCGGCATCAGCGGGCGCGCTGCCATCGAGGCCTACGGCGTCGAGGCCTTCAGCCGCCAGTGCATCGACTCGGTGTTCCGGTACATCGAGGAGTGGCGCCGCATGACGCGCCGCATCGGCTTCTGGGTGGACCTCGACAACGCCTACGTGACCTTCCACAAGTCGTTCGTGGAGAGCGTGTGGTGGGCGCTGAGCCAGCTGTTCGAGCAGGGCCTGCTCTACCAGGGCTACAAAGTGGTCTGGTGGTGGCCGCAGGGCGGCACCGCGCTCTCCGCCGGCGAAGTGGGCCAGGGCTACCTGCCCACCGACGACCCCTCCGTGATGGTGCGCTTCTCGGTCGTGGGGCACGAGAAGACGTCCTTCCTCGCGTGGACGACCACGCCGTGGACGCTGCCCAGCAACGTGGCGCTCGCCGTGGGCGCCAACCTCGACTATGTGACGGTGGAGACCGGAGAGGGCGACCAGAAGGAGCGCCTGATCCTCGCGGAGGGACTCGTCGCCAAGGTGCTGGGCGACACCGAGCACACCGTGGTGGCGCGTCACAAGGGCGCCGACCTGGTGGGCATGAAGTACGTCTCGCCGTTCTCGTACGCCGCGCCCGAGGGCGGCCGCGCGCACGAGCTGGTGGCCGCCGACTTCGTGTCGCTCGAGGCGGGATCAGGCTTGGTCCACCTCGCCCCCGCGTTCGGCGAAGACGACTACCGCGTGTGCCAGGAGAAGGGCCTCGGCTTCCTGCAGCTGCTCCGGCCCGACGGCACGTTCCCGCCCGAGGTCACCGACTTCGCGGGGCGCTTCTGCAAAGAGGCCGACAAGGACATCATCCGCAACCTCAAGGGGCGCGGCCTGCTCTTCAAGCAAGAGGTCTACCGCCACGACTACCCCTTCTGTTGGCGCAAGATGAGCGACCCGCTCATCCAGTACGCGCGCCGCGGCTGGTTCATCCGCACCACGCAGGAGATCCACCGCGTGCAGGCCAACAACCAGCAGGTGAACTGGGAGCCGAGCCACATCAAGGACGGTCGCTTTGGTCAGTTCCTGGCCGGCAACGTGGACTGGGCGCTGTCGCGCGAGCGCTTCTGGGGCACGCCGCTGCCCGTGTGGATCAACGACGAGACAGGCGCCATGGAGTGCGGCGCCTCGGTGGACGCCATCCTCGCGAAGAACCCGCGCGCCTTCGACCACTTCACCGCTGCTCGCGACGCCGACCCCACGCTGCAGGAGCACCTGATGGTGCACAAGCCGTGGATCGATCAGGTCACCTGGCAGAAGCCCGGCGAGCCCGGCACCTACCGGCGCGTGCCCGAGGTCATCGACTGCTGGTTCGACAGCGGCTGCATGCCCTTCGCGCAGCTGGGCTTCCCGCACCACAACCAGGCCGAGTTCGAGCGCACCTTCCCGGCTGACTTCATCACCGAGGCCGTGGACCAGACGCGCGGCTGGTTCTACTCGCTGATGACCATCAGCACCCTGCTCTTCCCCGAGAAGCAGACGCCGCACCCGTTCCGCAACTGCGTGGTGCTCGGCCTGCTCACCGACGAGCACGGCAAGAAGTACAGCAAGAGCCTGAAGAACTACACGGACCCCATGGTGCTCATGGATCGCGTGGGCGGCGACGCGGTGCGCTGGGCGCTCTACTCGGCCACGGTGCCGGGCCAGAACACGCGCTTCTTCGACGCGGCCGCCACCGACGCCGTGCGCGAGTTCCTGCTCAAGATCTGGAACGTCTACAGCTTCTTCGTGACCTACGCGAACATCGACGGGTACGAGCCGGGGAACGCGCCGCCGGTGGCCCAGCGCGCCGAGCTGGACCGCTACATCCTGGCGGAGCTGGACAGCACCGTGGGAAAGGTGCGCGCCGAGCTGGATGCCTACAAGAGCCACCTGGCCGTGCGTCACCTGCAGAGCTTCGTGGACGCGCTCAGCAACTGGTACGTGCGGCGCTCCCGCCGGCGGTTCTGGAAGGGGGAGCACGGCAGCGACAAGCAGGCAGCCTACCAGACGCTGTATACGGTGCTGAAGACGCTGTCGCAACTGATCGCACCCATCGTCCCCTTCTTGGC
>CAZEAA010000625.1:0-2831 GCA_964510015.1 uncultured Sandaracinaceae bacterium | reverse complement strand
ACGCCCGAGCTGCTGGCGAACGACGTCTACTACGAGCGGCTGGCCACCCAGCCCGAGAGCTATCAAGCCCCGCTCGACACGCTCAAGGACGAGCGCGGCTACATCCAGCAGGACGAAGTGGCGCTCAGCCCCGAGACGCCGAACATCGACGCCATCTGCGCCAAGTTCGTGGACGAGCACCTGCACGACGACGACGAGGTGCGCTTCGTGCTGGAAGGCGAGGGCATCTTCGACATCCGCTCGCGCGACGACCGCTACATGCGCGTGGTGGTGGAGCCCGGCGACCTGATCGTGGTCCCGGCGAACCGGCATCACCGCTTCATGCTCACCGAGAGCAAGGCCATCCGCTGCGTGCGCCTCTTTAAGGACGCGAGCGGCTGGGTCCCGCGCTACCGCGAAGTCCAGTGACGCTCCATGGCCGACGACTTCTTCACCTCCGTCGATCGCCTCGTCGCCTCCCTCGGCGAGCACGTCTACCAAGAGTACGATGACGTGCGCCGCGTGAACGGCGCCGACGTCGTGACCCACGTGCGCAGCGGCTTCCGGCGTGATGGTGCCGACGTCGTGCACTTCTACACGAAGGGCGACGGACCGTACGTGGACGTGGAGCGGTGGCCGAGCGAGCGCTTCGTGGACTGGCTCCTGATCGAGGGGGCCCCGTATCGAGCGCGCCTGGCGCTGCCCAGCCCGACCGTCGCGGCCGCCCTCGCCCACGCCGTAAAGAGGCTTCGGGAAGGGCATCGATACATCACCGCCGGGGCGGACGACCCGGGCTTCGGCCGTCCGCGATCCGAGTGGACCGAGACGCTCTTCGCCGAGGAGGAGAGCTTCGTCGTCGAGGCGGTCGAGCTGCTCGGTCCATCGGACTCCGAGCGCCGCGAGACGCGCACGCGCCGCGTGTTCACCCACGAAGCGTTCGTCCAGGCGGCAAACGAGGACCGCGCCATCCGAGGTTTGCTCGGTCTACTCTGAGGGTGCGCGCCCGCGTGGGCGGGGTCGGCGGTTGACACGCGCGCCATCCCCGCGCGAGATCACGGCATGCCCGTCACCGCTCTCCCCACCTGGGACACGCACGTACTTCGACCGAGCGTCGCCCTGGTCCTAGCCCTGCTGGTGTCGAGCTGT
The DNA here is from genome assembly GCA_964510015.1 of uncultured Sandaracinaceae bacterium. GTDB lineage: Bacteria > Myxococcota_A > Polyangia > Polyangiales > Houyiibacteriaceae > JADJJE01. Next base: position 1,706 of record CAZEAA010000625.1, on the reverse strand, counting down.
GGCTCGGACGCCGCGCAGTCCACGCGTCCCACGGTCGCCTTCGCCACGCCGGGAGACGCCGAGCCCACCTACGGCGAGGCACCGTTCCCCGGTGACCCGTGGCTCGATGAGAGCGGCCACATCGGCAGCCTGCCCGGCATCGAGGCGATTGCCCCGAACGGCGCCGCCACGGTGCGGCCCTTGCTCGCCAGCCTGGACGGCTTCTCCACGCGGCCCGCGGTGGAGGTGTTCGTGTCGGCGCCCATCGACCCGGCCACGCTCCCCGCGGAGAGCAACAGCCCCTCCAGCGCGCTCTACGTGGTGGACGACGCCGGCACGGCCTGGCCCTTCGAGTGGCGCTGGGACGAGACCCGTCTGCGCGTGGTGGGCGCGCCCGTGCCCGGACACCCGCTGCCGTCGGGTGGTCGGTTCGCCGTGGTGGTCACGCAGGCGCTGCGCGCCACGGACGGACCGTTCGCGCCCGCAGAAGGCTTCGAGCAGCTGCTGAGCGCGCGCCTCGCCGACCTGCCTGAGCGCTGGCGCACCACGCGAGAAGCCGCGGACGCCGCCATCGAAGCGGGCCTCGCGCGGCGTGACCTGCTGGCCGTCATGGCCTTCCGCGTGGCGCATCATCGTGATGCGTTGCTAAGCGCCCGTGCGCAGCTCGAGACGCTCGCGGCGCCCACGCTCACGTTCCCCGACCCGTCCGTGATCTTCGTGGGCACCACGGCTCTCGATGACGTGCTGGGCACACCCACGCTCGACGGTGGTGGCGTGGACGAGCTGCCGGGCTGGGACAACCCCACGGGCATGGCCCACGCGAGCATCGCGGTCATGGGCACTGGGATGATCACCACCACGCGCTTCCGGCGGACGGACCTCACGGGCGCGGCGGCCAACGATCCTGACAGCGGCACGTTCGAGCTGGACGGCGAGGGCGAGCCCATCGCGCAGGACACGCCCAACCTCATCCCGGTCACCATCGCGCTGCCGAGCGGGCCCATGCCCAGCAGCGGCTACCCGGTCATGCTGTACGGTCACGGGCTTGGCGCGTCACGCACGCAGATGACCATGATGATGGAGACCGCCGCGCGCGCGGGCTACGCCACCATCGCCATCGACGCCTCCAGTCACGGCAGCCGCTACGACCCCGCCGACGAAGAGCGCGACCTCGCGAGCGTGGTGAGCGGCTTCACGGGCACGGTCGCGGGGGCCGACGGCTTCGGCGACACGGAGGGCCTGCAGACCACGTTCCGGCTCTTCCACAACTTCTCGAACATCCTCGCCATGCGCGACGAGATCCGCCAGACGGTGCTGGACTGGGGCGAGGCGGTGCGCATGGTCCGCGATCCCGACGTGGACCTCACGCCCCTCCTGGGAGGTGTCGCAGGGACCCCGCCCGCCTTCGACCCCGCCCGCATCGTCTACTTCGGCGAGTCCTTCGGCGGCATCATCGGTGGACTGCTCGCTGGCGTGGAGCCGCACCTCCGCTCTGTGGTGCTGTGCGGTCCGGGCGGCGGCATCCTCGACCTCACGGGACCCCACGCGCCCACGCTCTCGGGCTTCCTCTCGTTCGCGCTCACCACGGTCTACCGCGCGAGCGGCACGTTCGACCGCTTCCACCCGGTCATCGGGCTCGGGAGCGCCATGCTCGACGGCGGCGACCCCATCAACTTCGCGCCGCTGGCGTTCGACCGCAGCGCGCTCGGTGCGCTCGAGGGTACGGC
>CAZEAA010000624.1:0-2832 GCA_964510015.1 uncultured Sandaracinaceae bacterium | reverse complement strand
ATGCGGGCCTTGACGTCCTCGACCACCTCTCGGCCGTTCGCGCCGACCAGCATCATCACGATGCCCGTGACGATCTCACCGCGCCCGTCGCGCGTGACGGCTCCTTGACGGATGAGCGGCGCCAGGTGGACGCGACCGACGTCGCGCACGCGCACGGGCACACCTTCTGCGCGTGTCTCGATCAGCACGTCGCCGATCTCGTCGAGGCTCTGGATGCGGCCCTCGCCCCGGACCAGAAGCTGCTCTCCCGAGCGCGTGAGGTAGCCGCCACCTGCCGTGGCGTTGTTGCGCTCGAGGGCTTCGAAGAGGTCGTTCAACGAGACGTTCAGTGCCCGCAATCGCTCCGGAAGAACCTCCACCTCGTACGTCTTGAGCTCGCCGCCAAAGGCATTGACCTCGACGACACCGGGTACGGAGCGCAGCTCATATGCCACGAACCAATCCAGCAGTGAGCGCAGCTCCATCGGCGTGTGGCAGGCGTCGGTATCCGGCTGCCCCTCTTCACACATGGTGTCGGCCCGGACTTCGAACTGGAAGATCTCCCCGAGGCCCGAGCTCAGCGGGCCCATCTCGGGCGATGCACCGGGAGGCAGTCGTTCGCGTGCTTGTGTGAGCCGCTCCGAGATGAGCTGGCGAGCACGCAGGAGGTCGGTGCCTTCCTCGAAGACGATGGTGACCGCTGAGAGCCCGAAGCGTGACACGCTGCGAATCTGCTCGACGCCTGGGAGCCCGCTCATCGAGGACTCTACCGGGAACGTGATGGTGCGTTCGACGTCCACCGGACCGAGCGCCGGCACGTTGGTCAGCACCTGAACTTGAACGTTGGTGATGTCCGGGACGGCATCGATGGGGAGTTGGAACGCGCTGCGCGCACCCACCGCCGCCACGATGACGACGAACGCGAAGACGAGAAGGCGCCACTCGAGGCAGAACTCTAGGAGTTTCTTCATGGCCTTTTCCTCAGTGAGCGTGACCCGCGGAGAGCTCGCCGCTCTCGACCGCGCTCTTGAGCGTGAACGCGCCACTCACGGCGAGCTCAGCGCCCTCTTGGATGCCGGAGCGGACCTCGATGAGACCGCCCGCGCGGCGACCGAGCGCCACCGGCTGCACCTCGAAGCTGTTGGGCTCGTGCCCTACCAGGAACACCACCGTCTGACCGTCGATGGTGGCGATTGCGTCGACAGGGACCACCAACGGGCGCTCGTCTGCCGTGCCGCCCACCAGTTCGATGCTGCCGAAGAGGCCGCTGCGGAGCCGCACATCAGGCGCGTCGAGCGTTACTCGGACGGGCAGGGAGCGCGTCTCCTCGTCGAGCGCAGGCGCGACGTAGTTGATGGTCCCCGACATCACGAGATCAGGAAATGCGTGAAGCCGGACTATCGCTGCAGCTCCCGTCGACACGCGGCTGATCTCCAGCTCGGGTACGTTCCCGCGCACGAAGACCCGCAGCGGGTCCGTGATGATGAACACCGGCTGGTCAGGCGTGGCCGTCTCGCCGAGCGTCCCGTGCAGCGCGACGACCACGCCGTCGATCGGCGACTTCAGCGCCAGCTCCCCAGCACGACCCGAACCGAAGACGGACAGCTGCCGCTGGAGGCCCTGAACCTCCGCACGCAGCTCCCCCACCTGCGCCTCGGCATCGATCAGCTCGCGTTGAGCGCCGATCCCCTCCGTCGCGAGTTGTTGCTGCCGCCGTAGAGTCGCCTCCGCTGCGGTAAGCCGGGTGCGGGCCTGATTCAGGCTCGCCCGTGCCGTCGAGACGTCGATGGAGGCCACTACACCCAGAACCTGTCCTCGGCGCACGGTGTCCCCCAGCGCGACGGAAACCGAGGTGATCCGCCCCGGTGCAAGCGGACTCACGTGCGCGATGCTGCTGGGCTCGAACTGCACTTCGGCAGGGATGGCCACGCCGCCACGTAGTGCCCGGCGCTCAGCCCGCCCGAGGCGAATGCCGGCGCGCTCCTGCGCCTCCGGGGACACGTGCACCTCGCCCTCGTGCTCTTCGCCCGCTTCGCCCTCCTCGTGCCCTTCGTGCTCTTCGCCCGCTTCGCCCTCCTCGTGCTCTTCGCCCTCCTCATGTTCGTGCTCAGCCTCGGTGTCTGCGGCGCCACCAGAGCAACCAACGGTCCACAGTGAGAGAATCAGTGTCAGAAGCGGTACTCGGATCATGGCGTGTTCCCATCGTGCTGGTCGTCGCTCCAGAGCTCGGCGCCCGTGACGCGTTCGAGCAGTGCGGATGCGACAAAGAAGTCGAGATGCGCCGTGAGCGCGTCGCTCTGGATGCGCAGGAAGCGCTCGCGACCGGTCGACAGCGCCAGGATGTCGATCTCCCCGAGCTCGAAGGACCGGCGCAGGAGCGTCAGGTTTTCCTCGAAGCGCGGGAGGATCTCGGTTCCGTAGGCCAGAGCTCGGCGAGCCGCGGCCAGAGCAGCGCTGTGTGCTTCGGCGATCTGACCGTCGAGCAGGTCGAGCGTGGCTTGCAGTTCAGCCTCGGCGACCGTTACTTCGGCGCGCGCGTTGGCACGGGCACCCTGATTGGTCTGGAAGCTCGGGATCGGTATCGACACGACACCCATCACGATGTCGAAGGCGCCATCTCGCGTCGGGCTGCCTTCGCGGTTGTACTGCACGCCCACCGTAGGACGCGGCCAGGCCTCGCGGTCGGCGACCCCGACACGCGCTAGGGCAGCGCGTACTCGAGCACGCCCCGCAACGACACTCGGCACGCGCTCCCGCGCGAATGCTAGAAGTTCGGCGAGCGGCGGAGGTTCGCTAGGTGTCTCGGCGTGACCCATGGGCTCGGGTGGCGTGGCGACTGGCCAGCCCGAGAGC
>CAZEAA010000623.1:0-2842 GCA_964510015.1 uncultured Sandaracinaceae bacterium | reverse complement strand
GCTGGGTGCGACCGGAGACGTACGTGCCGCGCACGCGCACCGTGGCCGTGGCGTTGGTCACGGTGTTGATGGCCGTGGCGTCCACGGACCAGCGGCGGGAGGTGTCGCCGTCGAGCGGCGCCACGGTGACGTCGATGGGGAAGGCGTAGGACTCACCGGCGCCCACCTGCAGGGTCACGTCACGCGAGGGAGCGTCGAGCCCCATGTCGCCGGCCGCGCCGCCGCGCACGACCACGCGCACCGACGTGACGTCGCCGCGCCACGAGGACTCGGCGTCCATGCTCACCACCACCTGGGTGACCTCCTCCGCGCAGCCCGAGGCCACGAACGAGAGCGCGAGCACCAGCCAGACCGCAATGCGGGTCATCGACGGCCTCCCTGCAAGGCGAAGACGGTGCCGACGTCGGAGCTGGCGTAGTCGCCGCCGCCGTTGCCCACCAACAGGACGGTCAGCACCACGGCCGCCGCGACCACCACCACGCTGGTGGTGACCAGCGCGATGCGCCGCGGCCGATGCGAGCGCTCTTCGGAGACATCGGCGCCCGGCGTGTCCGAGGCGGGGGCGGCGGCGCGCGCCACGGCGGTGGGCTCGAGCTCGGGGTTGCTGCGGCGCGCGATGCCTTCGCGCAGGGCACGGATGCGTTGCTCCACCTGCGCACGGTTGTCCGCGCCGGGCATGGCCGCGAGGTAACGCTCGAAGGCGTCCACGGCCTCTTCGTCGCGGCGCAGGCGGTCGTAGCACTGGCCCATGTTGTAGAGCAGCGCGGGGCGCTGGCTGCGCTCATAGGCCCTCTCGAAGCTGTCGAGGGCGTCCTCGTAGCGCCCGGCGTCATAGGCGGCCACGGCGGCGTTGAAGAGCGCGCGGGCCTCCGCCTCGGCGAGCTCTTCGTCGGTGGAGTCGGGCGGCATGAGCTGCGCCGAGGCCTGCTCCGGAGCGGCGCACACCGCGCCCAGGACCAACATTCCGAGCGCCAACGCCGACGCACGCCACCGTGTACCGATAGTCACCATGAACCACGCTTTCCCGGGAACCCACCACCACCGACGACGACACTGCAACCCACCCGGCTGCTGTATCGCCGTTGCGGCCAGGATGCCACACGGCGAGACGCGGACGCCAGCGCGTCGCCGCCCCTGGAATACGGCCCGCACGAGGGGTGGTTGCTGGCCGCGGCAATTGCTCTGTGGTAGCCGCGGAGTCGTGATCTGCATGAAGAAGCTGTCTGCCCTGGGTCCCGCCGCGCTCGCGCTGCTGTCGTTGGTTGCTTGTGGGGGTGAGGACGACACCCCAGCCGCGGACCCGAGCGCGGTCGCCGCGCCGGCGGCGCCCGGTGAGACGGCCAACGTGGAGCCGGCGCCCGAGGAGCCGGTGGCACCTGCCGCGCCGCCACCCGAGCGTGCCCCCGCGCCGGACGGGACGCGCACGTACATGGACCTCGTGACCCTCGCGCACCTCGCCGACATCGACGTGGACGGGCTGTTCATCGACTTCGGGACCCCCGCCCGCTTGAAGTACACGTCGGGCAACTGGAGCAGCGGCTTCGCGCAGGACCACCAGACCGATGGGGTGACGTGGACCGGGCTCGGCACCGTGGGGCGGGTCTTCTTCCCGGCCGAGGACGCGAGCGCCCGCAGCATCCACGTGCGCCTCAAAGCGGTGGGCGGCACGCGCCTGATCGCGTTCGTGAACGGCACCGAGGTGGGCGGCGGGCCCGTCGAGCCCGGTGACTACCGCGACGTGCGCCTCGAGGTGCCGGCCAACGTCATGCGGCGCGGCGAGAACACGCTCTTGCTGCGCGGCGATGCCGTGAGCGCAGTGGCCGGTGAGGACGTGGCCTTCGCGCTCGACAGCATCACCATCACGCGCGCGGACCGCGCCGAGCGACCCGAGCCGCTGCCGCCGCTGGCCCGCGAGGTGACCGCCGGGGTGGCCCGCGACACCCTGGCGCTGCCGCGGGCAGGCAGCCTCTCGTACTACCTGGAGGTGCCTGCCGGTGCTTCGCTGGTGCTGGGTGCGGCGCGCGCCGACGCCACGGAGGGAGAGCGCAGCGCCGAGATCCGCGTGACCGCCGAGGGGGCCGAGTCGCAGGTGCTGGCGACCGTGCCGCTGCGTGACCGCTTCGTGGATCAGGCGCTGAGCCTCGCCGACTTCGCGAACAAGCACGTGCGCGTGGAGCTGCGCGGTGTGGGCGGCGCGGTGGCCTTCAGTGACGTGCGCGTGGTGGTGCCCGCGCCGGCGGTGGAGCCTCTGGCCCAGGACGCGCGCAACGTGATCGTGCTCACGGTGGACACGCTGCGCGCCAGCAAGCTGCGGCCGTACAACCCGCGCACCCGCGTGCGCACGCCAGCGCTCGATGCGTTCGCCGCGAGCGGCACCGTCTTCGATCGCGCGCAGAGCCCGGAGAACTGGACCAAGCCCTCGGTGGCCAGCATCTTGACCTCGCTCTACCCCGCCACGCACAACGCGAAGTACGACGCCTCGTCGCTGCCGCCCGGTGCGCTACTGGTGTCCGAGGTCCTGGAGCAAGCGGGGTTCGCTACCGCGCAGTTCTCGGCGAACGGCTACGTGTCCGACCGCTTCGGCTTCGCGCAGGGCTTCAACACGCACGTGAACTACATCCGCGAGGAGCGCAGCACCGAGGCCGAGACGGTGTTCCGCGAGGCGGGCGACTGGATCGAGCAGCAGGTCACGCGGCAGCGCGCCGCCGAGGCCGCGGGCGAGCCGGTGCCGCGCTTCTTCACGTACATCCAGACCATCGACCCGCACGTGCCGTACGACCCGCCCACCAGCTTCCTCGACATGTACTTCGAGGGTCCCTACACGGGGCAGGTGCGCAACCGC
>CAZEAA010000622.1:0-2845 GCA_964510015.1 uncultured Sandaracinaceae bacterium | reverse complement strand
ACGCGCAGCACCTGGGCCTGCAAGCGCTCGGCCCGGACCTCCCGGAGGCGCGCGTAGCCGAAGGCCGCGCACACCCCCACCAAGAGGACCGCGGCGGCGCCGAACCCACGCACCCGGCGAGGGTCGCGCGGCACGGTGGCGTGCGCCTCGAAGGCCGCGAACCCCAGGCAGCCCACCGCCGCGGTGGCGAGGTCCACGAGCGGCAGGCCACCCAGCTCGGCCAGCTGCGCCCACGCCAGCCACGGCAGCGTGAAGTGGCCGAGGTGCCACGGAAACAGCAGGGGCACGAGCCCGAACGAAGCCGCGAGGGCGAGCGGCAGCGTCAGGCACAGGCGACTCGACACCGGCGTGTCCGCCAGCCGCGCGAGCCCGAGGGCGAGGACCAGCGGCGCGGACTGCAGGACCAGCAGCAGCAAGAACACCGGCAGGGAAGCGAGCGTGCCCAAGGCGGCGAAGCGCAGCAGGACGTCGAACGCGAAGCGCAGCGAGAGGGCCCCGAAGCCCACCCCCGCGGCCAAGCCCAGCAGCGCGGCACGGCGCGGGGTCTCGGTGCGGATCAGCCACGCCAACAGCGGCGCGAAGAGGAACGCGGGCAGCGCAGCCACCCAGTGCGCGGAGAGCGGTGGGCCCGCGAGCGCCAGCATGGCCCCCGTGAGCCCCGAGAGGAGCAGCGAACGAGCGAACGAAGCGGAGCGTCCAGGCGACACGTGCGCGCGGGGCTCCGGCGCGAGACTCAGAAGACGTAGTCCTTGAGGCGCTCGATGTCCTTCACGGCCTCGAGCTTGCCGAGCCCGGTGGTCTCCACCTGGCGCACGCGCTCACGCGTGAGGTTCATGATCTCGCCCACCTCTTCGAGGGTGATGCCACCGCGGTCCGCGATGTCGAGCGAGCAGGTCTCGGTCATCTCCCAGACGTCCACGTCCGGGAAGTTGAGCTTGATGCTGCCGCGCACGGGATGGACGTCGATGTAGAGGTGGTACTTGCACGACACGAAGGGGCACGGCCGCTCCATGTCCACGCACTCGGTGCGCGTCTTGGGGCGCCAGTACTCTTCCTCGGGGTACAGCATGCGGCCACGGTTCAGCTCCGCCTTGCTGAGGCGGCGGATGCTGATGGTGCGCGCGCGTGTGCGGTTGCGACGGCGGCGGCGCCCCGGACGGTCCTCGTCTTCGTCGCCGTCCGCGTCCCCATCGATGTCGAGGCCGTCGGACGCGTCGTCGTCCAGCATGGGGTCCCCGAACGCCGACGCCATGGCCGTGTCGAGCGCGAGCTGCCGCACGGCGCCTGAAAGAGACGGCTTGTCGCCCTCCGCCTCACCTGCGAGGGCCGTCATCACCCCCACTTGCTTGATCGCTGCTTCGCTCATGTTCGTTGCTCCTTCAAACCCGCTGCGTCGCCCCGCGACGGGTCAAACTGCTGCTCTCGCCATCCGCGCGCGCATGGTCAGGCGCGCTTCGATCGCCTCGATCTCGGACACCCACTCGGCGCCCAGCCGGGTGGCACGGCTCAGCGCATCGCGTGAGCTCGCGTGGTCTTCGCCAGCAGCCGCGCGCTCACCCAGCGCGCGCTCCATGGCGTCGTAGACACGGGTCATCTGGCGGGTGAGCGCCTCGATGTCGCCGCGCACGAAGAGAAACTCCTTCTGGATCTCGTCGATGGTGTAGCCCTGCCGCATGAGGCGGCGGATGTGGTCGATCTGGCGCACCGCCGTGGCGGGGTAGAGGCCCTGGGAGCCCCGCGCCTTGCCCTCGCGGCCCACGCGCACGCTGCGCGGCAGCAGGCCCAGCTGGACGTACTTCCGGAAGGTGGCCTCCGTGAGCCCGCGCCCCTGGCCGGCGAACACGTCCACGATCTGCTGAACGCTCATCCCCGTTGGGTGACCCTGCTCGACGCTGTCCAGCTCCGCCTCGGTGAAGCAGGCGTCCGCATTCGCGGGTGCTTGGCCTCGGCGGGCTCTCTCATATCGAATCAGGGTAGTCATCTCGTTGAAGGCGCTCGAATGTATTCCTTTCAAGAGAATGTGGTCAACTATTTTCATCAGATTTCTTGACGTAGCCCTACCGGCCGAGATCCGGATGAAATTATTGACTTTTCACTTGGACCCCGCGCGGACCCCGGCTCGACCGGCGATAAAAATATCGATCGCGTGGCCGACGGCGAGATCGCGGCGTCGATGGACGATCGACTGATCGCGCTGCCTCAGCGCGGATCCCAGCCTCTCACACCGTGTCCGACATGTGGGTGAAGCTCCCTCCTCGAGGTGCACGTCGCCGTTGACCCCTGGGCGGGTCCGGGATACTCGTGGGGCTGCCGATGGACCCCCGTGCGTGGCGACGATTCAGACGGAACAAGGGCGCTCTCGTGGGTGCCGCGCTGGTCGCCGTCATCACGCTGACCGGCGTGCTCGGGCCACTGCTGGCGCCTCACGATCCGGCCGAGCAGTTTCGCGAGACCCTGGTGGACGACAACGGCCTGCCGCAGCGGCCGGGCGTGGTCGCGGGACACGCGCTCGGCGGTGACGGCCCCCTCGGTCGGGACGAGCTCAGCCGACTGCTGCACGGCGCCACCATCTCGATGTCGGTGGCCTACCTGGCCACGGGCTTGGCGCTGCTGATCGGCGTCGCGGTCGGGCTCTTGTCCGGCTACTTCAAGGGCTGGCTCGACGTCACGTCCATGCGCTTCGTGGACCTCGTACTGTCCATGCCCTTCCTGTTGATCGCCATCGTGCTGCAGAAGGTGTGGGTGGTGGAAGGCACGGTGAAGCCGCTGATGGTGCTGTGCGTGATCCTCGGGGGTCTGTCGTGGACCACCCTCGCCCGCGTGACGCGCGCGAAGACCATGGAGG
>CAZEAA010000621.1:0-2845 GCA_964510015.1 uncultured Sandaracinaceae bacterium | reverse complement strand
GAGGATGCGCGCGATGGCGGTGGCGTGCTGATGACTGGCGGTGCCGAGGCGCTCGGACAGGGCCACCACGAGCGTCTCGTCCAGGCCCGCGAGCGCGCGCTGCACCAGCGCCTCCATGGCGGTGGTCTGAGCGCCCGGTGAGCCACCGAGGGCGTCGAGGATGACCTCCGACGCGCGCGGGTCGGGGATGGGCGCCAGCGCGTCCAGCGCCGCCGCGCGCAGGCGGATGTCGGGCTGCTCGAGCAACGCGCGCAGTGGGTCGATGGCGCGCGGCGAGCGCAGCTGACCCAGCGCGAGCACGGCCGTCAGGCGCGCGTCCTCCACGGAGTCACGCGTCCCGAGCGCCAGCGCCGAGAGCGCACGAACGTCCCCGAGGTTGCCGAGGGCGTGGAACACGGCGACGCGCACCTCGGCCGAGTCGTCGCGCGCGCGGCCGATCAGCGGCACCACGGCGCGCTCGTCGCCGAGTCCCCCGAGGGCACCGGCTGCGGCGATGCGCACCGTCACGTCTTCGTCGTCGAGGCGCCCCAGCAGGGGAGCCACCACGTCGGGCCCGCCGAGGCTGGCCAGCGCCTCGATGGCCGCGATGCGCACCTCGGCGGTGGTGTCCCCCAGCGTGCGGATCAGCGCGGGCAGCGACGCGGCGTCGTCCATGGCGCCGAGCGCGCGCGCAGCCGCGGCGCGCGTGTCCCCCTGTGGGTCCAGCAGCCACTCGCTCAGCTCGGGGATGGCGTTCACCAAGCGCAGCCGCCCACACGCCTCGGCGGCCTCCGTGCGCACCTCCACGTCCGGGTCCGAGAGCGCGGCCTCGATGGCCTCGAGCGCGCGCGGCGATTGGTAGCCCGAGAGCAGCCGCACGATGTCGCGGCGGCGCCCCGGCTCGGCCACGCGCAGCTCTTGGGCCAGCTGGTCCACGCGTCCCTGCCACTCGAAGCCGAGCGAGCCGAGCGCGAGGACGAGCACGAGCAGCCGCCACACGGGCTGCACAGCCCTCCTCGAGGCGCTCCGCCGCCGGTGACACGAAGCGTGACGGGTGGGTCGCGTTGGGGGGGCGTGCACGGCCGCAGCGTAGCAGCTTCGGGGCCCCCGGCCCTTCCAAATCAAGTGGATACTGCCGGTTCGTGGACCGTCCATGGCCCGTCCGCGGGCTGCTAAGGTGGCCCCCATGGACCGACTGGACGAGCTGCTGAGAGACGTGCGGGACTTCGTGCGCGAGCGGGACTGGGAGCCCTATCACGACCCCAAGAACCTCGCGATGGCGCTGGTCTCGGAGGCGGGCGAGCTCGCGGCCGAGCTGCGCTGGATCCCTGGGCAGGAGGCCGACGCCTTCTGCCGGGCGGACGACTCGCGCCAGCGGGTGCTGGACGAGCTGGCCGACGTGACGCTGTGCGTGCTCATGCTGGCCGACCGCATCGACGCCGATCTGCCGGCCGCCGTGCACGACAAGCTGCGGAGGATTCGCCTCAAGTACCCGCCCGGAAGCTGAGCGCGGGCTCACACCGGCAGGCTACGTCTCGTCGGCCCCGGTCAACTTCCGGAGCCAGCCCACCGTCTTCTGGTTGATGCGCAGCATGGCCTCGGGCGACTTCCGATACGCCCGCCACAGCGCGTTGGCCTCCTTGGGGATGACGATGATTCCGCGGCGCTTGGCCACCCCCGCGAGGATCTGCTTCACCGCTTCTTCCACCGGGAACGGCGGACTCGGCAGCTTCCCGAGGACGCCCTCGCTCCCGCCCCCGCGCAGCTCGGTGGTGTGCGCCATGGGCGTGTCGATGATGCCCGGGCAGATGACGCTCACGTGGATGCCGTCGCTCTCGGCCTCGGCGCGCAGCGTCTCGCTGAACGCGACCACGGCGTGCTTGCTGGCGCTGTAGGCCGCCATGAGCGACGTGGGCACCAGGCCCGAGATGGACGCGGTGTTGACGATGTGTCCGTGACCCTGGTCGCGCATGCGTGGGTAGAAGGCGTCCACGCCGCGCACCACGCCGAGCACGTTCACCTCGAACAGCCGCTCCCAGTCGTCGAGGGGCGTGTCGCGCACGAGGCCCGCCACCGCGATGCCCGCGTTGTTGAAGAAGAAGTCCACCTGACTGAAGCGCTGATAGACCTCCGCCGCCACGTGCTCCCAGTTGCCGCTCTTGCGCACGTCCAGCGGGAACACGTGCACGTCGTTGCCCTCGCCCCCGAGCGCCCAGGCGGTGCGCTCCAGCAAGTCCGCGTCGATGTCGGCCAGCAGCAGCACGGCGCCGCGCTTCGACAGCGCCCTGGCCAGCGCGCGTCCGATACCCGAGGCCGCGCCCGTGATGAACACCACCTTCCCGTCGAACACGTCGCTCTTCGCGGCGCGCTTCACGAGGGCTCCCCGCTGCGCTGCGGGTCGCGCGCCTCGAGCACCAGCAGCCGCTCTTCCAGCGCGCGCAGCTTGTCGCGCAGGCCGTCGAGCTGCTTGCTGGCCGCGTCCGGATCGCGCTTGCCGAGACGGGTGATCGAGCGCTCGATGCCCACGCGATCCTGGTGCGGCAGCGTGCGCGCATAGGCGCCGATGGCGTCGCTCTTCTCGCCCGCGCCGGCGGCGCAGAGGGCCATGGCTGCTGCCCGGCGCACGCGCGGATGCGGGTCGCGCAGCGCGTCTTCGAGGGCGTCCTTGGCGGGCTCTTGCTCGGCGCGATCGAGGTGCGGGATCAGCTCCCCCAGCCCCTCGGCCGCGGCCACGCGCACGAGGTCGTGGACCGCGCCGGGGCGCAGCGCGGCTTGCAGGGGCTCGCGTGCCTCGCGCTGGTGCGTCCGTCCGAGGCCACGCAGGGCGCCGCGTTGGGCGAAGCCGCCGTGGCCCGGGCGCTGGGCC
>CAZEAA010000620.1:0-2854 GCA_964510015.1 uncultured Sandaracinaceae bacterium | reverse complement strand
GTCGTCTCCGTCGCTGCGCATCGAGGGGGTCCTGGCTCAGCCGCTCACGGTGATCCCCGGCTCGCCCTCCGAGCTGAGCATCGTCGCGAGCCCCGGCGACGGCGCGCAGGGCGGCGTGCAAGCGCTGATCATCTCGTTCGACGGGTACCCCGGGCACTTCTGGCTGCCCGCCGTGGTGGACAGTGAGCTCGGCCAGGTGCGCGTCACCGGCATCGACGCGGCGGCCTTCCGCTTCGGCATCGACGCGCCCATCGGCCCCGGCGGCGTCCCGCTCACGGACAAGCCGTTCCTCGACGTGGTGATGCGCGTGGCGTCCGTGGACGAGAGCGGTCGCATCTCGGACGCCGCTCCGCGCTCGCTGCGGGTGATGACCCTGGGCACGGGCGACGTGGAGGTCACGCTCTCCATGAGCACGGCCACCGACCTCGACCTCTACGTGGTGGAGGGCACGGGCACCATGATCTACTACGGCAACACCACTGCGCCCTCGGGCGGGCACTTGGACCTGGACGCCAACGCGGCGTGCAGCAACCAACAGGGCGTGAACGCGGAGCACATCTTCTGGAGCACGGGGCAAGCCCCCGCCGGGACGTACCAGGTGCGGGTGGCGCACTACCGCAACTGCCTCGGGGTCACGCCGGTGGACTACACCGTGACGGTGCGCAACTGCGGGGAGACCGCCGTGTTCAGCGGCCGCTTCGAGGGCGCCGGGGTCAGCGAGACCTGCAGCCAGGAGCCGGGGGCCCAGCGCAACTGGTGCCAGACCGTGGTGAACTTCGACGTGTCGCCGTGCCAGACTGCGGCACCATGAACGACCATCACGCTTGCTGTGCGCACCGCCGCGACGGCTCCTCGCTCGCGGCCTCGAGTGACTTCGCCTCCGCCAGCGCGCTGCCTCACTACCCGCCCGATCTGCGCATCGCACCAACGCACCTCGACATCGGCGTGCGTGTCCACGTGGAGCAGCGCGCCCTCGACGTGAGCGTGACCGCGCGCGTGCGGGCTCAGGTGGCCGGGGCGTCCGAGCTACAGCTCAACGGCATCGGCTTCCTGGACCTCACGGTGACGGGGGCGCGCCACCGCTACGACGGCGAGCGCATCGCGCTGGTGTTCGAGCCGGCGCTCGAGAAGGACGAAGAGCGCGTGGTTGTGCTGCGCTACCGCGTCGAGTCGCCCAAGAGCGGTGTGCTCTTCTCGGCCCCCGCGCCGCACCGGCCCGACGCTCCACGTTACGCCGTGACGGACCACGAGACCGAGCGCGCGCGCCACTGGCTGGCCTGCGTGGACCTGCCGGCCGTGCGCACGTCGGTGGCCTGGGAGCTGCGTGTGCCAGCCGCGTTCACGGCCCTGGCCAACGGCGCGCACGTGAGCGACACGGCGCACGACGACGGCACCAAGACCACGCGCTACGAGCTGCACACCCCCTGTCCCAGCTACCTGCTGTGCTTCGCGGTGGGCGAATTCGTGCGGGCCGACGGGGACCGTGTGGGCAACATCCCCGTGGCGTCGTTCGCGGCGGCCCCCTTCGACGCGGCCATGCTCACGCGCAGCTTCGGGCGCACCAGCGAGATGCTCGTCTGGATGCAGGGCGTGCTCGGCCCCTACCCGTTCCCCAAGTACTACCAGTTCGCGGCCGAGAGCATCGGCGGCGCGATGGAGAACATCTCGCTGGTGTCGTGGGACGACCGCTTCCTGCTGGACGAAGCGCTGGCCACCGAAGAGACACTGCTGGTCGACATCATCAACGTGCACGAGATGGCGCACTCGTGGTTCGGCGACGACGTGGTCTGCCGCGACCACAGCCACGCCTGGCTCAAGGAGAGCTGGGCCACGTACATGGAGACGTGCTGGTGGGAGCACCGCCACGGGCGGGCGGCGCTCGAGTACGACCTGTTCCGCTGCCAGAAGGCGTACTTCGCCGAGGTCAGCGAGCGCTACGCGCGGCCCATCGTGACGCGCACGTACGACTCGTCGTTCGACCTCTACGACATGCACCTCTATCCAGGGGGCGGCGTGCGCCTGCACATGCTGCGCTGCCTGCTGGGGGACGGCACGTTCTTCCCGGCCGTGCGGGACTACCTCGGCCGCTTCAAGGGCAAGACGGTGGAGACCGACGACTTCCGCCGCGTGCTGGAGGAGCACTCGGGGCGCTCGCTCGGGCGCTTCTTCGACCAGTGGCTGCGCTCGCCGGGGCACCCCAAGCTGAAGGTGGAGGTCCAGCACGACGACGCGAAGCACGAGACCCGCATCACCGTCACGCAGACCCAGGCGGACGCGAAGCTGGGCATCCCGCTGTTCGCGTTCCCGCTGCCCCTCGAGATCACCACGGCGGAGCGCACCTTCACGGTCACGTTGGCCATCGAAGAGGCGCGGCACGTGGTGCTCCTGCCCATGGACGCGCCCGCCACGCGGGTTCGCGTGGACCCCACCAGCACGGCGCTGTTCGAGCTGGACTGGGACCCGGGGGCGCCGGCCTGGCAGGCGCAGCTCACGCAGCCCGACGACGTGCGCGGGCGCATCCTGGCCGCCCACGCGCTGGTGAAGACCGGGCACCCGCGCGACACGCAGGCCGTGGTGAACGCGTTCGAAGCGGAGCCGTTCTGGGGCGTGCGCTGCGAGTGGGCGGACGCGCTCGGAGACGCCCAGACCGAAGCGGCGCTGAGCGGGCTGCTGTCGCTCGCCGCCACCCATCGGGACCCGCTCAGCCTCGCCGCGCTGCTGCGCCAGCTCGGTCGCTACCGGGATGCGCGCATCGTGCCGTGCCTCACGGCGCGCCTCGCCGAGGGGCTGCCGCCGCGCGCCCAAGAAGCCGCGCTCGACGCCCTGGGCGCCCAGCGCGCGCTCGCGCCACGCG
>CAZEAA010000619.1:0-2856 GCA_964510015.1 uncultured Sandaracinaceae bacterium | reverse complement strand
AGCTTGCGGCCGAGGGCGCCACCGGGATGCAGCACGGCGAAGTCCTGCGGGCGGAAGTCGCGCAAGCGCATCAGCGACACGGCCAGCGCGTCGCCCATGGCGAGGGCGGCCAGCGTGGAGTTGGTGGGCGCCAGGTTGTTGGGGCACACCTCACCGCGCACCGAGACGTCGAGCGCGATGTCCACGCCCTTGGCGAGCGTGGAGCTCAGCTCGCCCACCAGCGCGATGGTGGCGATGTTGCGCGCGCGGAAGTGCGGCAGGAGGCGGATGATCTCTTCGGTCTCGCCGCTGTAGGAGATGAGCAGCACGGTGTCGCGCTCGGTGATCATGCCGAGGTCGCCGTGGAAGGCCTCGGCGGCGTGCACGAAGAACGACGGCGTCCCGGTGGACGCGAACGTGGCCGCGAGCTTCTGACCGATCAGGCCGCTCTTGCCGATGCCGCAGACCACCACGTGGCCTTCGGTCGAGCGGAGCAGGTGGGCCGCGAGCCCGAAGGTGCGGTCGACACGGGAGGCGAGCGCGCCCACGGCGGCGGCCTGCTGCTCGAAGGTGTCCCGGGCTTCGAGGAGGAGCGGCTCGAGCGAAGGAGCGATCTCCTTGCTGCGGCTAGTGTCTTGCTCACGGACCAGATGAAGTTGCATAAGTCGTTGGGTTTCGCAGCGGGCTGGCTGCCAGCGTTCGTTCCCCGAGGAACCCACGCTCACCCCCCTGGGTTCGGCGCGCGGAGTCTAGGGGCCTGAAGACATGTGTCAAATCCTAGACAGCACCTTCAGAGATTTCACGAGAACGTCATCAAGCGAACTAGCACGTTACGCGCCAAGCCCTGGTCTCCCGGCAGCTCGGCGAGGCCGCCCCAGTGAATTCACCCAAGAAATCGCTCATTCGCCTGCAATCGAGCCCACAACGGGCCGGTCAGCTCGGCCGTCGAGCGGGCCTCGCCATGACACACGCGTCGCCCCGCCCCTCCCCCTCTGACATCCGTGTCAGGGGTGGGCGGAGTCAACACTGGCCAGATGATCAGTCTTCGTGGTTGGTCCGCTCCAGCTGGATCAGCGGGACCGCGGTGTACGGCACCTGGATGTGCTCGGCGGCCCAGTCGGCGAAGAACCCGCGAGCGGCCTCCTGGGCCCGGTTGTCCTGCGCGCGCGGGCGGTTGAACAGGCCCCGGTTCAGGACCTCCTGCAGGTTGAGCGCGAACCCGAAGTAGAGGTGCTGGCGCTCGGGACGGTCGTCGCGGCGCGGGTCCGGCAGGTAGTGGTCCGCGTTGAAGCCCATCACGAAGTCCATGTAGCGGAAGAAGCCCACGGAGTCGCCGAAGCCCGCCATGTGGAAGGCCAGCAGGAAGGTCTGCCCGCTGTAGTCCTCGTTGAAGTTCAGCGACGGGTTCTGCCGGAACTCCGTGGAGGGCCAGTACATCATCCGGATGCTCAGGAAGCGGTCCACCACGGGGACGTGCGTGAAGATCAGGCCGAGCGCGGCGCCCATGCTGTTGGCCAGGATGTCGCCCCAGCTGAACTCGAAGTGGTGCGAGCCGTCGCGCAGCTCCACCAGCAGGTACGAGAGCCAGGAGAGGGTGGCGCCCGCGATGCTGGCCGGCACGGCGTCGAAGCGACCGAAGCGCAGGATGCCGGTCGTGGCGCGCGACAGCATCAGGTTCATGTACATGTGGCCGAGCTTGTCGGCGCCGCCCCCGTAGGTGTCCACGCCGAAGAAGCCGTCCCACTCGGTCTGGAACGGCGTGGTGGGCGTGCCATGCCACCACGCGAAGTAGTTGTACGTCCAGAGGGCCGTGTAGAGCAGGGCCACTGACGTGGCCGCGATGGCACGACCGCGAACCAGCTGGCGTGGGGTCACGTCGTAGCGCTCGGCGGCGAGACGCAGCCGCAGGGCACGACGGCTCTCATCCAGGGTTGGCTCGGGCGCGGCGGGCAGCTCCACGCTCGGCGCCTCGTCCGCCTGCGCGGCCCGTTCGGGGGTCAGCTCGTCGTCGACCTGCGCCCTCGCTGGAGCAACGAACGCCGGGGTGGACACGAGCACCAAGCAAGACAGCAAGCGAAGCAGAGGCAAGCGGGACATAAGGGTAACGCAGCAGGTATTGGGCCAGATCCGGCGCGTCGTCCACTCTCACCCAGCCGGAGAGCGGCGTCCGAGCTTCGACGTGCTCGTGTGCATCCCGCGTGCACGCGCCCCCGCTGTGCTGGTAGGCTCAGGCGTGTCCCTCAAGATCGATCAGGACCACAATCGGTTTCGGAAGATCGTCCGCGGGAAGATTCGCGAGAACCTGCGCCAGTACATCTCGAAGGGCGAGATGCTGGGCAAGCAGGGCAAGGACGTGGTGTCCATCCCGGTGCCGCACATCGACATCCCGCGCTTCCGCTTCGGCGGGAAGCAACAGGGTGGCGTTGGGCAGGGCGACGGCGACGCGGGCGATCCCATCGGTGGCGAGCCGGGCGACGCGGACGGGCAGCAGGGCAAGGCCGGCAGCGACCCGGGGCAGCACGCCATCGAGGTGGAGCTGAGCCTCGAAGAGCTGGCGGACCTCCTCGGCGAAGAGCTGGCCCTCCCGCGCATCCAGCCCAAGGGCAAGAGCGCCATCGTGGACCAGAAGGAGCGCTACGTGGGCATCCGCCGCGTGGGGCCCAATTCGTTGCGGCACTTCAAGCGCACGTTCCGCAGCGCCTTGAGCCGGCAGATCGCGCTCGGCAGCTACGACGCCAAGCGGCCGGTCATCATCCCCACGCGCGACGACATGCGCTTCCGCTCGTGGAAGACCGACAACGAGCCGGTCACCAACGCCGTGCTCATCTACATGATGGACGTGTCGGGCTCCATGGGCGACGAGCAGAAGGAGATCGT
>CAZEAA010000618.1:0-2858 GCA_964510015.1 uncultured Sandaracinaceae bacterium | reverse complement strand
GAGCGGGTGATGGCCAGCCTCCGTACACTCACAGCGGAAGACCTGCTGGGGCTCATCGAGGAAGGCAACGAGCTGGACATGAGCTGCGACCACTGTGGGACGCCTTACATCGTGACCATCCCGGAGCTCGAAGCGGTGGCGTCGGTGAAGGCCCGGGGGGCCGCACCGGAGAACCTGGACAACTGACCCGACCGCCTGCCCAGAGGGGGGCGGCCTTGACTTCGGGGGGCGCCCCAGCTAGACACGCCCCCTCATTAGGAGAGTCCTCGCGTGGCCAATCACGAATCCAGCAAGAAGCGCATCAAGCAGACCATTGTTCGCACGGAGCGCAACAAGCACGTCCGCTCGACCGTCCGTTCGTTCGTCAAGAACGCCCGCGTCGCCATCGACTCCGGTGACAAGGCCGCCGCGGCCACCGCGCTCGCCGACGCCATCCGTCGCATCGACATGGCCGTGTCCAAGGGTGTCTACCACCGCAAGACCGGCTCGCGTTACATCTCGCGCCTCAGCGCGCAGGTCGCCGCCCTCTGAGGCGTTGGGCCGGGGCCTGCGGTGATCCCGCGGGCTGACTGGCCCCCCTCGCGGTGATCTGTTCTCGAGGTCCGGTTTGCCGGGCCTTTGCTTGTGAGGTCCGGTTTGCCGGGCCTTTGCTTGTGAGGTCCGGTTTGCCGGACCTTCGCTTGTGGGGACCGTTCTCCTACCTGACGCACGCGCTCACGGAGCGCAGAGGCGCAACACCGCCTCTTGCAGCAGCGCGTCGTCGGGTCGCTTGCTCCCCTTGAGGAGCCCGTCCGTCTCGGACACCACGCTGAACGCCGTGGCCAGGTGCTGCAGCGTGAAGCGCCGCGCGGAGCGCTCGAGCTCGCGTGCCTTGAACGGCGGCGCCCCGGCTTCGCGGGCCGCGTCTTCGGGCGACAGCCCGGTGCCCAGCGCCTGACGCATCTTGGCGATCATGCGCAGCTGCCGCGAGACCATGGCCAGGATCTTCAGCGCCGGCTCGCGATCGGCCAGCAGCGACGACGCCGCGCCGAGGGCCAGCGAGCTGTTCTTCACGCTGATGGCGTCCACCAGGCTCCAGATCGACTCGGTGCGCACGCGCGTCACGCAGGTCTCCACCGCGTCGATGCCGATGCGCTGGCCCGGGCCCACGTACAGCGACAGCCGCTCCACCGCGTCATCGAGCGCGCTGAGATCTTCGCCGACGGCGTCGAGCAGGGACTGCGCCGCGTCGGGGGCCAGCGTGTGCCCGCGCTGCTGGGCCTCGGCCACCGCAAAGTCGCGCAGCTGCGCGCCCTTCAGCACGGGCGCGGCGTTCAGGCAGTTGGACGTCTTGGCCTGCTTGGCGAGCTTGCTGCGACCGTCCAGCTTGGGAGCCACCAGGACCACGCAGGCCGAGCTGCACGGGGCGGCCAAGTAGCCCGCGAGGCTCTCCTGATCTTTGGGCGAGAGGGCGTCCGCGTTGCGCACCAGTACGAAGCGCGCGTCGCTCATCATGGGCATGGTGCGGGCGGCGCCGATGACCGTGCCCGCGTCGAGCCCGCGACCGTCGAAGCTGTCGTCGTTGAAGCCCGGGATGCCGTCGCCGACCACCGCGCGACGCAGCGCTCCGATGGCGCGCTCGATCAGCAGCGTCTCCTCGCCCACGATGACGTGCACGGGCTGGTAGCGGCCATCGCGTGCGGCCGCGATGACCTGAGACAGGGTGAGGGGGGTGGTCACTCCGGTGCGCTCCGCGACAAGCCGCTGCTCAGGGAGCCTCGCCGCCCTGCGTGAAGTCCACTTCGCCCGAGTTCTGAGGCACCTCGCCCGCCAGCTCCGTGCGCGCGCTGGCCACCTCGCGGTGCCGCACCGTGACCACGATCTCGAGCTTCTGACCGGGCGAGAACTGCGGACGACGCAGGCGCACCGGGTTCACGAACGCCTGCTGCGTGCGGTCGTTCACGAAGATCTCCTGCGTGGTGACCAGCGTGCGGCGCTGCGTGACGTCGTAGTAGAGCACGTCGTACTGCACGTCGCCGAGGGCGCGGCCGAAGTTGATGATGAGCTTGGCGTTCCACATGCGCTCGGCGAGCGGCACGCCGGTGGTCTCGTTCAAGCGCCGCGCCGCGTGCGAGCGCCCGAAGGCGACCAGCGCACCGATCTCCATGTTGCGGGCGACGGCCGCCTGCGTGATGTAGACCGACGGGCGGCTGGTGTTGGCTCCGCGCTGGGCGTCCACCGACTCGGGACCCAGGGTCCAGACGCCGAGGGCGAGGGTCGTGAGCACGAGGGCGGCGGTCAGGGTGCGGTACATCACGGTCATCATCCTCGGGGCGGTTGGAGACGCGGGGAGCCTACCAGAAAAGGGTGGGGTGGGAACCACCTGGCAGGTCGCCGAGGGACGTTCCCCCGCGCCGTCGATTCACCTGTGCAATTTTCTTCCGTCGATAATTTGGCGAAGCAGGGCGACTCGCGTTATGCGCGTCTCATCGTGTGTGCCACTGGGGCATGCATTTGGAGGTGCAATGTCGGGCGTTGGTGGTGGCGTGAACGGGATAGTCGCGCAGGCGCGACATGAAGCACGCAGGCGCGGCCACTCGGTCTCGACCGCGCACGTGCTCTTGGTGCTGATGCACCGAGAGACCGACACGGGCCCCTTGCTGGCCTCGTCGGGGCTGAATGAAGCCACGCTGCTGGGTCTGCTCTCCCGCGACCTCGGTGAGTCGGCGTCCAGCGTGCAGCGGGCCTTCGAGCGCGCCCACAAGCTCGCGTCCTCGCAGGCGGTCTCGGCCAGCGGCGTGCACCTCCTCGAAGCGATCCTGCGCGACCGTCGCGCTGCCGCCGCGCGCGCGCTCGCGGACGCGGGTGTGGACGTGGAG
>CAZEAA010000617.1:0-2866 GCA_964510015.1 uncultured Sandaracinaceae bacterium | reverse complement strand
GCTCGGTGAGGTGGTGCGTCGCGTCTCGGCCACCTTCGACCTCTACGATGCCTCGCCCGCCGGCATGGTGGACGCGCGTCGTCGCGCCACGGCGCAGGCCGCCATCGAGAGCGCCCTCGAGGCCATGGGCAACAGCGCACAGCTGTCCGGCGGGGAAGACCGCACGCGGCTCGCGGCGATGGCGCTCAGTGAGTGCGTGGGCCTCGGCGCGCTCGAGAGCCTGCTGACCGCCGAGGGCTTGCGCGAAGTGGTGGTGAGCGGTCCGGGCTTCGTGTCGGCGGACTTCGGCAACGGCCTGGTCACCCTCGACACCTGGTTCTCGTCGCGCGCCATGCTCACCGTCATCGCCAGCCGCCTGGTGGCGCAGGCCGGCGAGCAGCTGCGCGTGGACAAGCCCATTCACGAGTGCTCGCTGCCGAGCGGCGCGCGCGTGCTCGTGGTGCTGCCGCCCGTCGCGCCGCAGGGGCCGGTCATCGAGCTGCGCGCGTGGGTGCCCGCCGCCAGCACCGACGACCTCGTCGCTCAGGGCTTCATGAGCGTGGAGATGAAGGGCATGCTGGCCGCCGCCGTGGCCTCGCGTCGCAACGTGATGGTGCTCGGGCCGGCAGGCTCGGGGGTCACGTCGTTGCTGTCCGCGCTGGCCCGCCACGTGGACGCCGGCGAGCGCATGGTCACCGTGGAAGACGTGCCCGACCTGGGGCTGCCTCCCACCCGCGCCATCTCGCTCTCCACGGGCGGGGCCACGTCCGGCGTGAAGCTCTCCCAGGTGGCGCATCAGGCCGCGCGGATGCGTCCGGGCTGCCTCTTGGTGGACGACGTGCGCGGCGGGGAAGCCGCCGACGTGCTCACGCTGCTGGGCAGCCGCGCGGGGGGTGACCTCGTCGGGGTGCACTGCGCCATCGCGGGCAGCGACGGCCTCGCCGGCCTGCGCACCCTGCTGCAGCTGGGCGGCGTGAAGCACGACACCGCGTCGAGCGTGATCGCCAGCGCGGCGCACGTGCTGGTCTGCGTGGACCACACCGAGAAGGGCCGCAAGGTCGTGCGCGTGAGTGAGGTGCGCAGCGGCCGCGCGGCCGACGGCCAGGTGGAGCTCAAGGACCTCTACGTGTACGACGGCGGGTTCCGCCCGGCATGAGCCAGGCGTGAGCCACCCATGAGTCAGACAAGAGCCAGCCATGAGTAACGCGCGCGGCGGAGACGAGCCGCAACGGGAGCTGCACCTGGACACGCTCGCGCTGCACGCGGGCCAGCCGCCCGACCCGGCCACGGGGGCGGTGGCCGTGCCCATCGTGCTGGCCGCCACCTTCGCGCAGTCGGCGCCGGGCGAGCACCAGGGCTTCACCTACACGCGCACCAACAACCCCAACCGCGCGCAGCTCGAGGCGAGCGTGGCGGCGCTCGAGGGCGGGCAATACGGTTTCGCCTTCGCCAGTGGGTCCGCGGCGACGGCCACCGTGCTGCAGACGCTCGCGCCGGGGCAGCGCGTGGTGGCCACGGCCGACCTCTACGGCGGCACCTATCGGCTGCTCGAGCAGCGGATGCGCCCGCTCGGCGTGGACGTGGTCTTCGTGGACGTGGACATTCACGCGGCCGTCGAGGAAGCGCTCGCCACGCCCACCGCCATGCTGTGGCTCGAGTCGCCCACCAACCCGCTGCTCAAGGTGGCCGACATCCGTGCCCTGTCGGCGCTGGCCCATGCGCGTGGCACGCGGGTGGTGGTGGACAACACCTTCGCCACGCCCATGTTGCAGCGCCCGCTCGCGCTCGGGGCCGACGTGGTGCTGCACTCCACCACCAAGTTCATCAACGGCCACAGCGACGTGCTGGGGGGCGTGGTCGTCACCTCGGACGCCGCGCTCGCGCAGCAGCTCCGCTTCCTCCAGAACGCGCTGGGCGCGGTGCCCTCGCCGTTCGACTGCTACCTCACGCTGCGGGGCATCAAGACGCTGCCCGTGCGCATGGCGCGGCACTGCGACAACGCCGAGGCGCTCGCGACCTTCCTGAGTCAGCACCCGCAGGTGGAGCACGTGCACTTCCCCGGCCTGCCCGACCACCCCCAGCACGCGTTGGCGCGCGCGCAGATGGCGCGGCCCGGAGCCGTGCTGTCGGCGGTCCTGCGCACCGACCAAGCCGGCACGCGGCGCTTCCTCTCGGCGCTGCGCCTCATCTCGCTGGCCGAGAGCCTGGGCGGCGTGGAGAGCCTGGTGTCCTATCCGCCGCAGATGAGCCACGCCGCGCTGCCGCGCGAGCTGCGCCTGCAGCAGGGCATCACCGACTCGTTCGTGCGCATCTCGTCAGGCCTCGAGCACCCGGCCGACCTCATGGAGGATCTCGACCGGGCACTCTCAGCAACGAAATAGACGAGCCCCGGGGTGCAAGGAGGGGAGGGACTGCAGGATTCCCGGGGCTCTGGCATCGCCGTCTCCAGCGAGCTGCCGAAAGAGTGGCCGCTTATGCTGCGTGCGTCAACTCCCTGCACGCCGTTTCGGTCACCCTACTGGAGGACCTCACGCGCCTGTTCTTCGAGCGCGCGCATCTCGCTGGTGAGGTCCGCCGTGACGCTCACGCGCTCGTCCGCGAGAGTGGGATGCGGGAAGGTGATCGACCTCGCGTGGAGCCAGTGCGCTGTGGGGCTGCGCTCGTCGGCGAGGCCCGCGCCGCCGTAGAGCGTGTCGCCCACGAGCGGGTGACCATAGTAGGCCAGGTGCACTCGGATCTGGTGACGGGTGGCCTTCTCGGCGCTCACGGTCACGGCGCTGACCTGCACGCGCGCACCATCGCTCGTGCGCAGCGCCCCGAGCGAGCGCGCGGCGAGCAGCTCGGTCACACGGGGCCGTGCTCCATCCTGCGCGCCGCGCCCTTCCAC
>CAZEAA010000616.1:0-2876 GCA_964510015.1 uncultured Sandaracinaceae bacterium | reverse complement strand
ACGCAGCCCGACGCTGCCACCGAGGCTGCCTTGCGCAGTGAGCTCGAGACGGCCATGGCGCTCGCAGCCGACGTGGCCGCGTTGACCGACCCGCCCCTGGCCGCCGAGCTCGGTCCTGCTGCCGCGAGCGTGCGCGAGGCAGCCAACGTGACCCTCGAAGCACTCGATGCCGTGATCAGCCAGCGAGGGGGAGGAGCGCCCGATGTGGAGGCCCTGTCCCAGCGCCGCACCTCCCTGCGAGCCCTCCGGCCGCAGCCGGGTGGGCATGCACCGCTGCCCAACATCATCGCCCGCTACGTCACGGACGCGACCACGAGCCGCGTGGACGTGTTCGGCGGCTTCGTGGACCGCGCGCTCGACGAGCTGACCCTGTAGCGATTTGGCGCGAGATGCGACACCGTGTCCCGATGACCGAAGCACACGGCTACGCCGCCCAGTCTCCCACCTCCCCCCTCGCGCCCTTCACCTTCCAGCGCCGTGACTTGGGCGCGCACGACGTCGCCATCGACATCCTGCACTGCGGGGTGTGTCACTCGGACCTGCACACCGCTCGCAACGAGTGGGGCGGCGCCGTGTATCCCTGCTTGCCCGGCCACGAGATCGTCGGCCGCGTCACGCGCGTGGGGTCCGCGGTCACCACGTTCGCGGTGGGCGACACCGTCGGCGTGGGGTGCATGGTGGACAGCTGCCAGCGCTGCGACTCCTGCGCCGAAGGCCTCGAGCAGTACTGCGAGAACGGCTTCACGGGCACCTACGACAGCAAGGAGCAGGGCACCGGCGCCAACACGCTGGGGGGCTACTCCACGCACATCGTGGTGAAGGACAAGTTCGTCCTGCGCATCACGCACCCGGAGTCGCAGCTTGCCGCGGTGGCGCCGCTGCTGTGCGCCGGCATCACGACCTACTCGCCGCTGCGCGAGTGGAAGGTGGGGCCCGGCACGAAGGTGGGCATCGTGGGCCTCGGCGGCCTCGGGCACATGGGCGTGAAGATCGCGGCGGCCATGGGCGCCCACGTCGTGCTCTTCACCACGTCGCCGGACAAGGCCGACGACGCGCGCCGCCTGGGCGCGGCCGAGGTGGTGGTGTCCAAGAACCCAGCCGAGATGAAGGCGCAGCGCAACCGGCTGGACCTCATCGTGAACACCGTGGCCGCCTCGCACGACCTCGACATGTTCCTGAACCTGCTGAAGCGCGATGGCACCATGGTGCTGGTGGGGGCGCCCCCCACGCCGCACAAGTCGCCCGGCGCGTTCAACCTCATCTTCAAGCGGCGGCGCCTGGCGGGATCGCTCATTGGCGGCATCCCCGAGACGCAGGAGATGCTCGACTTCTGCGCGCAGCACGGCATCGTCTCCGACATCGAGACCATCCCCATGCAGGGCATCAACGAGGCCTACGAGCGCATGCTGAAGAGCGACGTGAAGTACCGCTTCGTCATCGACATGGGCTCGCTGCGCGCGTAGGCACGCGAGGTCACACGACCTGACGCGCGCTCACTCCCCGGCCACGAAGGTGCCGCGCAGCTCACCGGTCAGGGCATCCCACACGCGCACGCTGCCGTCTTCGCTGGCGGTGACCACGGCGGCGTCGTCCGGGCTGAAGCAGGCCGCGTGGATGGCGCCAGTGTGCCCGACGAGCTCGGCGACCAGCTCGCCCGTCGCGGCCGTCCAGACACGCGCCTGGCCGCCGGCCGTGGCGGTCACGATGCTGCTCCCGAGGTGGTTGTACACCGCGCTCGCCAGCTGGCCCTGACCGTCGATGGTCACGCGCAGCTCACCGCTGTAGATGTCCCAGATGCGCACGGCTCCGTCGGCGCTGGCCGTCATCGCCAGGGGACCCGAGGGGCTGAAGCTCGCGGACAAGATGGTGGCCGTGCTGCCCGCCAGCGACGTCCGCACGCGTCCCGTGGACGCGTCCCACACCTTGGCCGAGCCGTCGGGGCTGGCCGTCAGGATACTGCGACCATCCCAGCTGAAGTCGGCCAGGCTGAGCACGTCGGCGTGGCCTTCCACGGTGACCCGCAGCGAGCCCGTGTTGGCGTCCCACACGTTGGCGCTGCCATCGTGGCTGGCGGTCAGCACGAACCCGCCGTCGTGGTTGAACGTGGCGCTCGTGACCTGGTCGCCGTGCGAGCTCAGCACGCGTCGCACACCACCCGTCTGGGTGTCCCAGAGGGTCGCTGTGCCGTCGAGAGCCCCCGTGATGATCGCGGTGCTGTCCGGGCTGAAGCTGCCGGCCTCGAGGCGCCCCGACTGGCCCTCGATCGCCGCACGCAACTGCCCGGTGCGCGTGGCGAAGATGCGCACCTGCGAGTCGGCGGCGCGCGTGACGATGGTGCGGCCGTCCGGGCTGAGCCGCGCCGCGGTGACGGCGCCGGGGTGCCGCTCGAGCGACACGCGCTTCTCCCCCGTGGCGAGGTCCCACACATGCACGTAGCCGTCCGCGCCCGCGGTGATCAACGACGCGCCGTCGGCGCTGAAGCTCGCGTCGAGCACGGGACCCACGTGACCGCCCGTGACCACGCGCGCAGGCGCGGGCGGCAGCGACCGCGACGGCAGGCCCTGAGTGACCGGATCCGTTGGCAGTCCGCTGCTGGGCGGCACGGTGCCCCCGCAGCCCAGCGCGAGCGCGGCGATGACGAGCAGAGCGATGAGCGAAGGGGACGAGGCGGCTCGGGTCACGGGAAGCTCCCACGGAAGTGATGCCGCAGGGTACATCGCTTGCGAGCGCTCACCACTTTATGTCGAGGACGGCGTTGGCGATGTCCATCGTGTGGATGCGCACGTCGGGCTCGAAGCCGTGGTGCCGCACCATGCCCTCCACCACGCCGATGTAGTACGGGTCGAGGATGCCGAAGATGTCGTAGTACTCCATGC
>CAZEAA010000615.1:0-2887 GCA_964510015.1 uncultured Sandaracinaceae bacterium | reverse complement strand
GAACGCTGGCGTGCGCGGGGGTGGCGCCGAGCACGGCGTGGCCCGCGCAGCCGTGCTGGTGGGTGAGCGCCACGAGCCCGAGCGCGGCGGCGAGCGCGAGGGCGGCGCTGGTCCCGAAGCGTGAGCGCGCGAAAGCACCCCGGCGCGAGAGCGCCACAGCACCACCGGAGGGGCGCGCGCGCTGCTGGACTCGGCGAGACGACAGGGGCATGAACGAGGCGTCCACACTCTAGCGCGCTGCCGTAGAGTGGGGACGCATCCCTGCAACACCACCCGCCCGAAGTCATTCCCGTGAGCCACGACCCGCCGCCTTCCGTCACGCCCGAGAGCGCCGCGCCGCCTGCGCCCGGCGCCCGGAGCAGTGAGAGCCGTGAGCGCCCCGTGGAC
The DNA here is from genome assembly GCA_964510015.1 of uncultured Sandaracinaceae bacterium. Classification (GTDB taxonomy): domain Bacteria; phylum Myxococcota_A; class Polyangia; order Polyangiales; family Houyiibacteriaceae; genus JADJJE01. The sequence goes on along the minus strand of CAZEAA010000615.1, from coordinate 2,500 downwards.
CCGCTGGCCCAGCTGGTGGGCCGCCTGGGCCACACGTTCCGGGAGCCCCGCCTGCTGGAAGAGGCCCTGACGCACCGCTCGTATCACAACGAGCGCAAGGCGCGGGCGCCGCGCCACAACGAGCGCCTCGAGTTCCTGGGGGACGCCATCCTGGGCGCGGCCGTGACCGCGTTGCTGTACGAGACGCTCCCGGACGTGCGCGAGGGTGAGCTCACGCGGCGGCGCGCGGAGCTGGTGTGCGAGGCCGGGCTGCACGCCGTGGCCGACGAGCTGAACCTCGGCGAGGCCCTGCTGCTGGGCAAGGGCGAAGAGAAGAGCGGCGGGCGCACCAAGCCGCGCTTGCTGGCCAGCGGCGTGGAGGCGCTGGTGGGGGCGGTGCATCAGGACGCCGGCTTCGAGGCCGCGGCGGCGCTGGTGAAGCGGCTGCTGGGGTCACGCGTGAGCGAGGTGCGCGGCGACCGCGACCAGAAGACGCACTTCCAGGAGTGGGCCCAGCGCCACCTCGCGCTGACGCCGCGCTACGAGCTGCTGGAGCAAGACGGGCCGGACCACGCGCGGCGCTTCCGAGTGGCGCTGCACTTGGGGGCCGAGGCCTACGCCGAGGGCGAGGGGCGCAGCAAGACCGAGGCCGAGCAGGACGCGGGACGCCACGCCATCGCGAAGGCGGCGGAGATCGCGGCGCCCGCACCCGAGGAACCCCGCGAGCCCTGACCGCATGCGGTGCTCGCCAGCCCAATGACGTTGCCGCATCATCGAACGATGGCTCGCCTCCGCGGACTGCTCGCGCCGCTGTCGCTGGTGCTCGCGCTGTGCGGCGCGCTCGGCGACGTCGGCGGCCTGTTCGCCGAGGCGGAGGCCCAGCGGCGGCCGAGCTCGTCCAGCATGCGTGGGAGCTCGTCCATGCGGCCGCGCTCGTCCATGCATTCGCGCGCCTCGGGCATGCGCGGCAGCGCCATGCGGTCGTCCATGGCCTCGTCCATGCGCGGCAGCTCGTCCTCCATGCGCGGGAGCTCGTCCTCCATGCGCGGGAGCTCGTCCTCCATGCGGGCCCGCGCCCGACGCGCCAGCGCGGCCTACCGCAGGCAGGTGGTGCGCTGGCACGCGCGGCCCAGCGCCGAGTCCGTGGCCGCGTGGGAAGCCCAGACCCCGCCGCCGCTGGTGTTCCGCCCGGTGCGCTACGCGGGCGAGTACGCGCTCATCCCGGACGCGCAGGGCCTCTTCAGCGACTACCAGCTGCGCGCGGCGCGCAAGGCCTTCACGTACCGCGACGGGCTCTCGCACGAGGTGCACCCGCGCCTGATGGCGCTGGCCTACCGCATCGTGCGCGAGTTCCGCGTGCCGCACCTGTGGCTGATCAGCGGCTACCGCGATGGCAGCGCCACCAGCCGCCACGGGCAGGGTCGCGCGATGGACATCGTGGCCCCCGGGGTGAGCAACGCGCAGTTGGCCCGCTTCGCGCGGCGGCTCGGCTTCACGGGGGTGGGCGAGTACCCCAACAGCGGCTTCGTGCACGTGGACATCCGCGCGCGCAGCTACTTCTGGGTGGACTCCTCGTCGCCGGGGGGCCGCTCGCGCGAACGGCAAGTGCGCCGCAGCGAGGCTCAGCGTGCGGACCGTGACGCGCGCGCCCGCGGGGAGCAGCCGGTGCCCGACGTGGTGGAGGTGGACGACAGCGAGCAGGACGAAGAGCTCGACGACGAAGACGTGGACGGGGGGGTCACGCCACTCGAGCCCCCGGCCGCCCCCGTTGCGGCACCCTCGGCCCCGGCACCTGCACCCACGCCAGCCGCGCCGGCCACGCGGCCTGCGACGTCGCGCACACCCTCGTGAGGGACGCGAGGTAGACTCCCGTCCGTGACGAGCCCTCCCGACGACCGCATCGCCGAGCTCGCGCGGCAGGGCGACCACCGCGCGGCGGCCGCCCTCGCTCAGCAGCTGGGCGACTTCGTGCGCGCCGCGCAGCTGCACGCCGAGGTCTGGGACTGGGGTGCCGCGCGCGCGGCGGCGATGGCCGCGGAGCGCCGTGACCTCGCCTATCAGTACGCCGTCGCAGGCAACGACGCGGCCGCCATCGCCGGCGCGCTCGAGGCGCTGCTGGGCGACGACCAGCAAGGCCCGCCCGCTGCCGAGTACGCGCGCAGCCGCGGGCGCCACCACGACGCCGCGCGCCTGCTCGAGGCAGCGGGCGACCTGAGCGCCGCTGCCGAGGCCTTCGTGGCCGCCGGTGAGCTGTTCGACGCGGCCCGCTGCCAAGAGGGGAAAGGCGACTACCGCGAGGCCGGCAAGCTGTACGAGCTGCGCCTCAAGGAGGTGCCCGACGACGCGCAGGCCGCGCTGCGCCTGGCGCGCATCCTCGCGAGCTTCGGGCGCTACAAGCCGGCCGTCGCGGCGCTGCAGCGCGCCGAGGCCGACCCCGCGCAGGCCAGCGCCGCGCTGCGCATGATGATCGCGTGCTTCGCGGCGCTGCAGATGGACGAGGCCGCGGGCCGCTGCCTCGAGC
>CAZEAA010000614.1:0-2887 GCA_964510015.1 uncultured Sandaracinaceae bacterium | reverse complement strand
GCGATGATGGCGCGCAGCGGCGTGACCGTGTCCCCGCGGCCGTAGAACGCCTCGCGCAGCGCCATCAGCGGGAACAGCATGGGGATGGAGAGCGTGCGCACCCAGATGTAGTCGCGCGCCGCCGCCGCCGACTCGGGCGTGCTGAGGAGGGCGGGTGTGGCGAAGCCCAGCGCGATCAGCGCGAGGATGGTGGGCAGCGTGGCGCGTGCGCCGATGCGCAAGCCCGCGCCCAGGTAGCCGTCGTGGGCCTCACCGCGCCCGATGGCCTGGGCGACACAGATCTTGAGGCCACGCAGCATGCTGCCCGTGGTGATGATGACCGCGAACACCAGCGTCCCGCCCAGGCCCACGCCCGCGAGCTCGGCCACCCCCAGGCGAGTGACGAAGGCGGTGTCCACGGCCGACATCAGCGCGAACGAGAAGGCCGACGTGGCGAGCGGCACGGTGGTCCGCAGCAACTCGAGCCGGTCGGGGTTCCCCCGGAGCCAGCGTTGTTGGCTGAAGGCAAGCATGATCCAAGACAGGTTTCCTGGGGCAGGCGAGGGCAGTCGTCAACGTATGGTGGGGAAGGGACCAGGCCTACATGACCATCGCGCGGCACAGACCCACTCGACGCCTTGGTCGGACCTTTGGCACTCTGCCGCTGTGTTCGACTTCATCCGTCGTCGGCGCCACGCGCGCCTGGCCGCAGGCCCCTTTCCTCCCGAGCTGGCCGCGTTCGTCACCAAGAACGTGCCCTACGTCGCGCGCCTGCCCGTGGAGGAAAGAGCGAAGCTCGATGACCTGATCCAGATCTTCCTCGCAGAAAAGCTCTTCGAGGGCGCGAACGGGCTCGAGGTCACGGACGAGATGCGCGTCACCGTCGCAGCTCAGGCGTGCATCCTGCTCCTCGGCTTCGAAGACCCCGAGGTCTACCCGGACCTCGCGCGGGTGGTGCTCTACCCCTCGGCCTACAAGGCGAAGCGCAAGGCCATGCACGGCGCCGTGCTGCAGGAGACGGAGGAGGTGCGCCTCGGGGAGTCGTGGGACCGCGGCGTGGTGGTGCTCGCCTGGAGCGCGGTCGTGAGCGGCGCGCGCGACGAGCGCGACGGACACAACGTGGTCTTCCACGAACTCGCCCATCAGCTGGACCAAGAACACGGAGACGCCGACGGAGCGCCCGAGCTCCCGCGCGGGATGGCCTACTCCGCATGGGGTCACGTGCTGGGCGCCGAGTTCACGAACCTCGAAGCCAAAGCGGAAGAGGGGCGCCCCACGCTGCTGGACTTCTACGGCGCGACGAACGCCGCCGAGTTCTTCGCGGTGGCGACCGAGACGTTCTTCGAGAAGCCGCTCCAGATGAAGGCCAGGAAGCCCGACCTCTACGCGCAGCTCGCTTCGTACTACCGGCAGGACCCGGCGGCCATCGCCACCCTCGTCGATCCGGTTGCGAAGGAGAGCGGGCGCGCTTCTGGAAAGTCAGCGAAGAAGGGAGGACGCAAGAAAGACCCTTCTCGCATGCGCTGACTCCCCCGCGCGGACACCTCGCGGTGCTGCTCACGCGGCTCGAACTCGGCTCTCGTCTAAGCGGAGGTCACGCGGCGCAAGCCTCTCAGCATGCGCTCCCCGTCGCGCTCCGCCAGCGCTGCATGCCGCGCTGCTCGTTGGTCCCAGCGCTCGGCGGGGAACGACGCCACGTAGCGCTCGTCGATCACGAACAGATGATCCTGCGCGAGGTCCACGTCTGCCAAGGAGACGCCCAAACTCCGGAAGCACGGCGCGATGCGCTCGTCGAACAGCTGCTGCTCCAGCTCGGCTGGGCACGCCTCGAACGCGCGGTCGAACATCTCCCACGAGCGGGCCAGCTGCTGCAACCGTGCGAGGGCATGCGGGTCGGACGGACGCGCCACGTGCAGGCCCGGCGCCACGTGCGGGTCGTGGTCACCGTGCAGCACCAGGCCGAACGCGGCGCAGTGCTCGGCCCAGCGCTGCCGTGCTTGGGCGAGCATGGCGGGCGAGGGCGCGGTGTCAGCGGGCGCCTCGGCGAGCGCCAACAGGCTCGCGCGCAGGGCATCCACCAGAGACCCCGCGCCGCTCATGGCGTCAGCGCAACCCCGGAGCGGCGTGACCCGACTGCGCCACGTACTCGTCGTACCCGCCGGTGTAGACCCGCGGGCCGTCGTCGGTGAGCTCCAGCACGCGGTTGCTCAGCGCCGACAAGAACGCGCGGTCGTGGGACACGAAGATCATCGTCCCCTCGAAGTCGCGCAGGGACTCCACCAGCATCTCCTTGGTGCCCATGTCCAAGTGGTTGGTGGGCTCGTCCAGGATCAGCAAGTTGGGCGGGTCGTACAGCATGCGCGCCAGCGCCACGCGCGCCTTCTCGCCGCCCGACAGCACGCGGCACGGCTTGTCGCCCTCGTCGCCCGAGAAGCCGAAGGCGCCGGCCAGGTTGCGCAGCTGCCCGAGGCTGGCCGTGGGGAAGGGCCGCTGCAGCGACTCCACCACGGTGTCGTTCGGGTCCAGCGTCTCCATCGCGTGCTGCGCGAAGTAGCCCATCTTGATGCTGGAACCGAGCACGATCTCGCCCTTGTCGGGCTTGCCGTGCCCCGCCATGAGCTTCAGCAGCGTGGACTTGCCGGCGCCGTTCACGCCCATCACGCACCAGCGCTCGGTGCGCCGCACCAAGAAGTCGAAGTCGCTGTAGATGGGGCGGTCGCCGTAGGCCTTGCTGATGTGGTCCACGCGCACCACGTCGTCGCCGCCGCGCGGCGGCTTCTTGAACTCGAAGCGCGTGCGCGCGCTGCGGCGGGGCGGCTCCACCAGCTCGATCTTCTCGAGCTTCTTCACGCGGCTCTGCACCTGCGCCGCGTGGCTGGCGCGCGCCTTGAAGCGGTCGATGAAGGCC
>CAZEAA010000613.1:0-2891 GCA_964510015.1 uncultured Sandaracinaceae bacterium | reverse complement strand
CCCTCGCCGCCGAGCCGAGCACGCGCGAGCCCGCGGGTGGCCGCCGCGCGTCAGCGGGTGACGAGCCTGCCGCGAGCCCCGAGCCCGAAGCGGCACCGGCGGCGCCGCGCACACGCAGGTCCCAAGCCGGTGCGCGGGCCGGCATCCAGCGCGGAGCGAACGGGTCGCTCATCCTCGACTGAACCATGCAGCCCACTCCTTCACACTCCCGCGTGGTCACGCGCAGCCCCTCCCGCTCGCAGACGCTCCGGAACGGTGTGCTCGCGGCGCTGTTCGTCGCCGTCTCGGTGCCACTGGCGTCGCCCACTGGCGTCCGCGCCCAGGCGGCATCCGACGCCAACGCGCTCGTCGACCAGGGCGTCGAGCGACGTCGTGCCGGCGACGACGAAGGGGCTCTCGTGTTGTTCACGCGCGCCTGGGAAGCAGGGCACGCGCCACGTGCCCGCGCCCAGATGGCCCTCGTCGAGCAAGCGCTCGGCCACTTCGTGGACGCGGAGGCGCACCTGCTCGAGGCGCTCGCCGTCGTGGACGACGAGTGGATTCAGCTGCGTCGCGCCGACCTCGCGCTGGCGCTCGAGGCCATCCAGCTGCGCCTCGGCTACCTCGAGGTGCGCGGCGGCATCGACGGCGCCGACCTTCGCCTCGATGGCCGCTCGGTGGGAACGCTCCCGCTCGACGCGCCGATTCGCCTGGCGGCCGGTTCCTACCGCATGGAGGTCATCGCACGCCAGCACTACCCCTTCACACGGCAGATCGTCATCGTCCCTGAGGGCACCACGCGCGAGACCGTCGTGATCACGCCCACTCCCAGCGCGCCCGCCTCCGAGGCGGACCCCACGGCCCGCTCGCCCCTGCGAACCGCGGAGGCCCCGGATGACGAGCCCGGTGGGAGCACACGCACCATCTTGGGCGCCGCGCTGCTCGGCGGCGGTGGCGTCGCGCTGGCGACCTCGGCGGTGATGTTCGGGCTCCGGCAGCGCCGCGCGACGGACTTCAACTCGGATGCCTGCTTGGTGGGGGACGCCACGCGGGGCGAGACCTGCGGCGGCCTCTACGACGACACGCTGCGGGCTCAGCGCGCCTCGGCCGCCACCCTGGGTGTGGGCGCCGCGCTCGCGCTCGCGGGCACCCTCGTGTTCGTCCTGGGTCCCCGAGCATCCGACGAATCAGCCACTCGTACCGCCACCCGTCAGGTGGCCTGCGGCGCGTCGTTCGGCGCCGACTGGGGCGCACAATGCCGACTTCGATTCTGAGCCTTCGTGGCAAGACGCGACCTGCGCTGAGGCGGCCACGGCTGTGCGTGCTGCTGGCGTGCTCCCTCGCCACCATGGGCTGCGTGGACCTTCGCCCTCGCGACGAGCGCGCTGACGGTGGCACGCTTCCGGTCGACAATGGCATGACCCCCACCGACGCAGCCCAGGACACCGCCGTGGTGGGTTGCGACCAGGCCGGCGCGTGCGGCTGCACACCCGCGGTGAGCGCCGTCGGGCTCGGCGTCATCGCGCATGGCGCACGGCTCACGGTGACCGGGGGCTGCTTCTCGGACGTGACCGCCGTCCGCATCGGGGGCGTCGCGCAGGCGTTCGTCGTCGCCGACGACGGGAACCTGACCATCGACTCGGTCGCCGACACCACGCCCGTGGGGCTGGCGCAGCCCCTCGTGGTCGCGTCGCCCGTCGGAGAGAGCGAAGCGCGCAACACCACGGTGGCCCACCTGGTGGTGAACGAGGTCGACGCCCGCACGGACACAGGTGGCATGCAGCGCCGTCAGTTCGTCGAGATCAGCACCGGTCTCGGCGCGAGCGTCAACCTCGCCGAGTACATGGTGGTCTTCTTCGGAGGGGCCGACGACGGGGTCTACGACGTCACGCGGGGCGCCGCGCTGGGCACGACCGCGGACAGCGGCCTCTATCTCATCGCCAACGCGATGGTCCCCGGGGCTCAGGCGTCGCTGCCGACCGCGACGCTTGCGCCCACCACGGACGCGCACGCCGTGGTGGTGTACCAGGGGACCGTGCTCCCCGCCTCCAGCGCCACGCTCGGCACCATCGCGCTGCCCATGGTGGACGCTCTGGTGTACAGCACGGTCGCCACGACGGACGACGCTGGCTTGCTCGACCTCTGCTACCCGGACGTGGGCGATCGTCTGCAAGTCGACGAAGCCGCGAACGGCGGCGACGCCGTCGTGCAGAGCGTTCGACGCTGCGGCTCGAAGCGCCGCGCCGGCCCCTCGTTCGGGGTGGCGGCCCCCACTCCCGGCGCGGCCAACACGTGCCCGTGAACCAAGCCTTCGATACGTGTCTGGGTCGCTGCTGATCTCACGCGACCTCGAGGTCAGCGCGGGAGCACCCACTCGTCGATGAGCACGCCCTCGGGCGGCGCGCGGAACGCCTCGGCGGGACTGCCCGGACCGGCTCCGGCGGGGATCCACCCTGCTGGGATGTTGCCGAACACGCGTCGCGGCGGCTGATGGGGCTGACGCCGCCGGTCGTCTTCGAGCAGCACTCCCGGGCGCGGCGCGAGGGCCTCGAGCCCCATGGTCCCGATGCCCGCCGCGCTGTGGCAGCTCAGGCAGAACGCGTTGTTGGACGAGTCCGGACGCGGCACGCCTGCGCGCAAGGGCCCCTCGGGGAAGAGGATGGCGTCGCGGATGGACTGCGCGCCTGCGGGGATGTTCGCCAGCGTGGCGGCGTGGTCGGCGCTGTAGTCGTGGAAGCAGGCATAGCGTGCCTCCCCCGCCCGCCCGGCGGCGGCCGCGACCTCGGCGTGCGCCCAGGCCGGGTAGCGGTTGGCCTGGGCGCTCAACACCTCGCCGCTCAGCTCGACCAGCGTGCCGCCGGCGTGGTTACAGGCCACCTCGGGGTCCACCGCGTGGGCGAGCACCTTGAAGT
>CAZEAA010000612.1:0-2913 GCA_964510015.1 uncultured Sandaracinaceae bacterium | reverse complement strand
ACTTCATGCCGGCGAGCTGGTCCATGATGCGCTCGAACGACCCCTCGAGCGCGGGCACGAAGCGCGGCGGATTGCGCTTGCCGGAGGCCACCAGCGCCCGCGCGATCTCGGTGATGCGGTGCGACGCGGCGCCCGACGACAGGTGGTAGATCTCGTGCTTGGGCGCGTCCTTGAGGTGGATCTCCGCGATGGCGCGGCCCACCCAGTCGGCGTTCACGATGTCCACGCGGCCGTCGCCGCTGAAGGGCAGGATTGGCAGGTCCACCAGCACGCAGAAGGCGCGCACCATGTCGAACTGCGAGGTCTCGGCGAAGCGCGAGTCCCCCATCACGATGCTCGGGCGCAGGAAGGTCTTCGGCACGTCGGGCAGCAGCTCGCGCACCATGTGCTCGCAGAACTTCTTGGTGCGCCCATACGGGTCGTAGTCGCTGCGCTCCCACTCGATGGCGTCGTCCTCGCGCAGCGTCTCGCTGTCGCGCTGCCCGGCCACGGCCACGGTGCTCACGTGGCTGAAGCGGCGCAGCCCGTGGTGGCTCTGGATCTCGCGCGCCAGCTTGATGACGCTGAGCGTGCCGCGCAGGTTGTGGTTGAGGCAGGTCTTCTCGCTCTTGCGGTTGAGCGACGCGGCCATGTGCAGCACCGAGTCGGCGTGCTCCACCACGTGCTTCCTGTCTTCCTCGGAGAGACCCAGCCCCGGCGCCGTGAGGTCGCCCGGCAGGAAGCGCACGCGGTCGAGGTAGCTGTAGTACGTGGCCGGATCCATGTGCAGCTGCATGGCGGCCCAGAAGCGCTGAACGCTCTCCTCGCGGTTGCGCGCGCGGGTCAGCAGGAGCAGCTCCACATCGGTCTCGCGCAGCATCACGTCCGCCACGTAGGAGCCGAGGTAGCCCGTCGCGCCGGTGAGGAAGATCTGTTTCTTCGTGGTCATCGGAATCTCGTCAGTCTGGGTGATGGAGCGCGCGGGTCAGGCGCTGAGGCGAGCAGCGGCGGGGCGCACCAAGTGCTCGCCCGTCTTCTGCCGTGCGCTCTCGGCGCGGGCCGCGAGCGGGGCATCGGTCGGGATCTTCTCGCCGCGCAAGAGCGGGATGCACCAGGTCTCGAGCCCCGGCACCTGCACGTCGATGTAGTAGCGGCGCCAGTCCAGCTCGTCGACGTCGAAGCCGAAGAGGGGCAGCTCGTCGCGGTCGAGGCGCGTGGTCAGCGCGCACGCGGCCTCGGTCTCGAAGGTGTAGTCGTGGTCCCAGATGAAGGGGCGGAACTGCCGCAGCATGTCCTCCACGCTCTTCAGCTTGCGCACGTGGTTGCGCGCGTCGGTGGACCAGTCGCGCACCTGCGTGCGCAGCCGCTCGCCGTGGCGCTCGTAGGTGGCCGGCGGCAAGAGGCGCTGTACGTCCAGATCCTTCAGCGTGTTGCGCAGGGCCTCCATCAGGCGCCGCGTCTGCTGCACGCCCAGCGTGTACTCGCGGTCGGGGTCCGCCGAGAAGGCCGACAGCTGGCTCAGCACGTAGCGCGTGAACGGGTCCTCGGACTTCCGGTGCTGCCGGCGGATGGCCAGGTTGCTGAGGTCGAGCGCGCGCTCGAAGTCGAGGCGGTTCCTCCCGCCGGTGCCCAGCTGGTAGATGGGCTCGGCTTCATCGCGCAGCGCCGCCGCGGTGGCCAGCAGCGTACCGCGGCAGACCATGTCCACCGGGATGATGTCGAAGCCCACGCTGTTGCGCACGGGCAGGCGCCGGAAGGCGGTGCCCATCAGCCACACCAGCGGGCCCGAGGTGTTGATGCCCTCGTTCCAGCCCGCGAAGGGGTAGCGGTCCGCGCACTCCACGATGGCGGGGCGCACCGTGGTGGTGCGCACGTCGTCACGCACCTCGAGCAGGTGCTCGCTGAGCGCCTTGCTGAAGGTGTAGACGTTGGGCCAGCCCAGGCGCTGCGCGCGAGCCATGCCCAGCGCCAAGCGGTCGGTCTTCGAAGGCAGCGCACGCAGCGCCACCTCGAGCGAGGCCACCTCTTCGGCCGGATCGAAGACGGTGCCGTTCGGCGACAGGCCGGGCGTGATCGTCTCGGCGTGCGTGCCGCTCTTCATGCCGGCCACGAAGCAGGTGGAGCAGTGCACGTAGCGCCCGCTCGGCGTGAGCGCGGCCAGGTCGGCCACGTGCCGTGCGCCGTGGATGTTCGCGTCGATGGCCAGCTGCGGATCGGGCTCGAAGTCGGTGAGCCCCGCGAAGTGCACCACCACGTCCACGTCGGCCATCAGCTCGCGGGCCTGCCACGGGTCGAAGCCGCACAGGGGCGCGCTGAGCTTCGCGTCCAGCACCAGCACCTTCTCGTCCATCAGGTCGTAGAGACCCTGACCCAAGCGGTCGCGCAGCGGCCGGAACACGGGCGACGAGCGGTAGATCTGCTCGAACCGCTGGGCGGCGTCCTGCCCCTTCTTGCCGCGCCCCAGCACCGTCACGCGGCGCACCTCGGGCACGAAGTCGAGCAGCATGGCGAGCCACACCTTGCCCACGAAGCCGGTCACCCCGGTCACCATCACGTGCTTGCCGGCGAAGGTCTCTCGAACGGGAAACGCGCTCATGAGCGGTCCTTTCCTTCCACCACGGGCCACGCGTGGTCGCGCGCGATGCGGCGCAGGGCCCGGTCGGGGTTCACGGCGCACGGCTGACCGATGGCGCTCAAGAGCAGGCTGTCCGCTGCGCTGGCGCCGTACGCGTACGACTGTTCGAGGTCGAGCCCGTGCTCCTTCGCGAAGTCGCGCGCCCACTGGCCGGCCACGTTGCCGCCGATCACCGGATCCTCCAGGCGGCCGGTGGCCTTGCCCTTGCGGAACTCGAGGCGGTTGCAGATCACGTCGTCGGCCTCCACGCGGTCGGCCAGCGGCCCGGCGACGAGGTCGATGTTGTCGCTGATGAGCAA
>CAZEAA010000611.1:0-2919 GCA_964510015.1 uncultured Sandaracinaceae bacterium | reverse complement strand
CCCGAGCACCGCGCGCTCCTGGAGGCTCCCGCGAACCTCTCGCTCGACCTCACCACGGACCGCTCGCGCTGCGGCTCGGGCAACCTGCGCCTCGCGAACCCCATGCTGCTCATGCTGGACCGCGTCACGCACTACGACCCCAAGGGCGGCAAGGCGGGCCTCGGCACGCTGCGCGCCGAGAAGGACGTCGACCCCGACGAGTGGTTCTTCAAGGCCCACTTCTTCCAGGACCCCGTGCAGCCCGGCTCGCTCGGCATCGAGGCCATGCTGCAGCTGCTGCAGTTCCACATGCTCGAGCAGGACATGGGCAAGGGCATCGAGAACCCGCGCTTCGAGCCCATCGCCATCGGTCACCAGCACAGCTGGAAGTACCGCGGGCAGGTGGTGCCGACCAACAAGGTCATCGGCAGCACCATGGAGATCACCGAGGTGGGCGTCGATCCGGATGGCGCGCCCTTCGCCATCGCCAAGGCCTCGCTGTGGGTGGACGGAAAGCGCATCTACGAGGCGCCCAGCATCGGCATGCGCATCGTGCCCACCGGCACGGCGCCAGAGCCCACCACGAAGCGCGCAGACCAAGAGGAACCCCTCGACCCAAAAGCGCTGAGCTGGCTGGGTGATCACCAGCCCACGTTCACCGTCCCCGCGCTGCCCATGATGTCCATGGTGGACCGGCTGCTCGCGGCGGCCGGCACCACGTCCCTCGCGGACGTGCAGGTGCATCGCTGGCTGCCCACGCCGGCGAGCGCGCCACCGCGCGTGCGCACCGAGTTCGATGGCGACCGCGTGAAGCTGCTCACCTTCCGTGAAGCACGGGACGCGCGTCTCTCGCGCTTCGAGCCGGTCGCGAGTGGGCGCCTGCTCGGGACCGACGAGCCGTTCGTCGAGCCGCCGGGCGCGCTCGAGCCGCTGGTGAACCCGCAACGCATGCCGGACCCGTACGCGGATGGCACGCTCTTCCACGGGCCCGCGTTCCAGTACGTGCTCGCGCTCGAGCTAGGCGACAACGGCTCCACCACGTGGCTGGACGCGGCGCGCGGCACGGTGCCGCACGGCTACGCCAATCAAGGCATGCTCGACGCCCTCACGCACGGCATCCCGCACGACGCGATGCACCGCTGGCACCCGAGCGTCCCGCAGGACCTCGTGGCCTACCCCTACGGCCTCGACCACTTCCGCCTGCACGCCGCGCTGCCCAGCACCGGTCAGGTGTGCGTGCAGGCGCGCGCGCTGCCCTTCGCGAGCGACGACGTGACGCAGCGCTTCCCGCGCACGCGCGTGCTGGCGTTCGACGCGCAGGGCACGTTGCTGGTGGACATGCTGCTGCGCGAGGTGCTGCTGCCCAAGGGGCCGCTCGGCTCGGTGGACGGCATCACGCGCCGCGCGTTCTTGCGCGACCGCGTCTACACGGGCGGCCTCGGCCTCAGCACCACGCAGGATGGCGTCACGCGCTGTCGCGAAGAAGACGTGCGCGGCTCGGACTGGCTGCCCGGCACGGTGGCGAGCGTCTACGCGCTCCGCGAGGGCGAGGGCGCCCGCGAGGTGGCCATCAAGGATCACGTCGCGCGCCTCGCGAGCGACCACCCGAGCCACGTGAGCTTCGACGCCACTACTGGGCGCGCCGCCCGCAAGCCGATCACGTGCTTCCCCATCCAGGTCACCGCGGAGCAGGGCGCCGCCGTCGTCGTGTCCACCGCCGCGCCGCGCCTCGACCTCGATGGGCTGCGCACCTTCTGGCGCGGCTGGTTCGGGCTCAGCGACTGGCCGGTGGAGCACCTCTACTTTGCGCTGCTCGAGCGCTTCATCTCGGACGTCACCGTCGAAGACCCCGCGGCGCACGCGGCGCTGCACGCCAGCCCGTGCTCTACCTGGCCAACCATCAGACCGGCATCGAGTCGCTGATCTTCTCCATCTTGGCCGGTGGGCTCCAGGGCGTCCCGTCGCTGACGCTCGCCAAGGTGGAGCACCGTGACTCGTGGCTGGGCAAGCTCATCGCGCACTGCTTCACCTATCCGGGCGCGCGCGACCCGGGCGTGATCGCGCACTTCCAGCGGGAGGACCCGGCGTCGCTCCCGCGCATCGTGGCGGGCCTGCGCGACGGCATCGAGGGCGAGCGCAAGAGCCTGATGGTGCACGTGGAGGGGACGCGCGCGCTTCAGGCGCGGCAGCCGGTCAGCACCATGAGCGGCGTGTTCGTGGACCTGGCGCTGGCCGCCAACGTGCCGGTCATCCCCGTGCGTTTCGCGCATGGCCTTCCGCTCGAGCCGCTGAGCGAGCGCCTCGAGTTTCCCGTGGGGCTGGGCCGTCAGGCCTACCACCTGGGGGCGCCTATCCTGCCGGACGAGCTCCGCGCGCTCACCTACAAGACCCGCAGCGAGCGAATTCTGCGGGCCATCAACCAACTGGGCCCGGACGTGGCTCAGGAGCAGCCGTCCCCGGCCGAGGCCCTGCTGGGGCCCGCTCGCGTGGGTGTTCCCGCACACTTCGACGTGCTCATGAACGTGGTCGCGCAGCACGCTCCCGACGGATCCGCCCTGCGATCCGTCTGCTCGGCGGACAGCTTCGCCACGGCCAGCGCACGGGCAGCCGAATTCGGCCCCTGGATGAGCCAACTCGTGGCGCTTTTCTTCGGGCAGGAGACCCCGAAAACCCGCTGAATCCCGTGGAGTTAGCTCTATCGGTGAGAAATCTTGCCGACGAGCTTGACTCCCCCCCCTCACACGCTAAGTTGCGCCTCCCGACGGGCCGCGAGGCAAGGTCGGGCAGGCCGAAAAAAAAGCCTGGGTCGAAAAGGTCTTGACCTTCCGACCGACGAAGAGTAAAACCTTCGTCCCCCGGTTGGCTCCCAGAGTCAGCCACTACGGGTCGGTCGTTGAAAACTGAATCGGAACTACTCGCAAATTTACGTGGGTCCCAAGT
>CAZEAA010000610.1:0-2928 GCA_964510015.1 uncultured Sandaracinaceae bacterium | reverse complement strand
CGTGCGGAGCGACGGCGCACCGCAGCGCGTCACGCTCGCCGAGCTGGTGGAGCGCAAGACCGCGTTCGAGATGGCCTACAACCCGGACGACTGCGTGGAGACGCGCTGGGGCGCCCCCGCCGGCAGCCCCGAAGCCCAGAGCTGCCAGCGCCGCGCGCCCCCCGAGCACGCCCAGCGCATGGCCCGCTACCGGGAGTGGTTTGCCCGTCGTCAGCGCCCCGCGCGCTGACGCAGAAAAGCTCAGCGCCCCGCGCGCTGACGCAGAAAAGCTCAGCGCCCCGCGCGCTGACGCAGCGCGTCCACGCTGAACGTGCCCGCGCCGAAACAGGCCACGAACAGGAACACCACGGCGTACAGCGCCGCCAGCTCACCATCGTTCACCACCGGGAAGAACCCCCGGTCGAACGCGAAGTGCCAGTGGAACTGCGTGTAGGCCACCGCCATGGTGCCGCTGGCCAAGAACGCCGCCCCCCGCGTGAACAGCCCCAGGGCGATGAGCACGCCGCACACCAGCTCGATGACCCCGCCCACCCAGAGCTGCGAGCCCACCGCGGGAGGGGCGTGGTGGGCCAGCAGACCCAGGACCTTCTGCACCCCATGCAGCGTGAACATGAAGCCGGAGACCACACGCATCAGGGAGTAGGCGGACGGCTGGAGGCGCTCGAGCGCCGTGGTGAAGCGGTTGGTCATGGGGGTCTCCTGGCTGGCACGGCCAACTTCGCTCGTCAACACCGACCGAGGGTCGGGTCTTCCACCGCCGGCTCTCTGAACACGGCCCCTCGGCTCACTGACCGACGGGCGTACCGCTCGGCCCCATGATGCTCACGCCCTGCGTGGGGGTCACCGGCGTACCGGCGCTCGGCGCGATGGGCTGGCCAGCACGGGGGACGATGGCTTGACCCGCGCGCGGCGCGATGGGGACGGCGTTCCCGCCCATCGGGTCCACCGCGCCCGGAGGCAGCACGCGCGGCTCGTCGATGGCGGTGCGCGTGGCCTCGGTGCCGGGGTTGGTCATCCGAAACTCGATGCGCGCCGTGACGTGGATGGGAGCCCGCGGCACGGGCGCCCGGAAGCGCAACGCCTGCGCCCGCGCCTGCATGCACGCGAGGCCCTCGGGGGTCAGCGGACCGGTCGCCGTGGCGCGCAGCACGTTCCCGTGAGCGTCCACGACCGTCCCGACGACCACGGTGATGGTTGGTGCGGGCGCGGCGCCGGCCAAGCAGGCGAGCGGCTGCCCCATCATGGCGCGGAGCTCGGTGCTCAGCTCGCGCGGAGGCGCGTTCGGGTCCTCGGGCGCTGCCGCCGCGCTGGGCACGGGCGCGTAGCCGAGCGACGGCGCCGCGCCCGGATCCCGGCTGCCCGAAGCGGAGCGCCGCCCTCCCGCAGCGGCAGCCGGCGTCTCGGGAGCCTGCGCGCTGGTGGCCGGTCCGAAGGCCGAGGGCTGCAAGCCGCGACTGCCGGACTCGTACTCCTCGTCCGGCTCGCAGGCCGCCGAGCTGACGAACGCCAGCGCCGCGAGGGTGCAGCCCATCCACCCGAGATACGTAGACGTCGTGCGCGCGTTCATCGCCGCGAGCATACCGCGAACGAGATCCCGCGCGACAAGCGTCTCAGTACGACTTGGGCAACTTCAGCGAGTGCTGTGCGATGAAGTTCAGGATCATCTCGCGGCTGACCGGCGCGATACGCAGCGTGCGGGCCACTCCCCACAGCGCGGCGATGCCGTACTCCTCGGACATGCCGTTGCCACCGTGCGTCTGGATCGCGGCGTCCACCGCGGCCAGCGCGGCCTCGGCGGCGGCGTACTTCGCCATGTTGGCGGCCTCGGCGGCGTCGAGCCCCTGGTCGAACAGCCACGCGGCCTTGCTGGTCATCAAGCGCGCCAGCTCCACCTCGATCTTGGCCTGCGCCAACGGGTGCGCGATGCCCTGGTGCGTTCCGATGGGCGCCCCGAACACCGCGCGCTCACCGGCGTAGCGGGCACCCGCCGACAGGGCGTAGCGCGCGATGCCGTTGCCCATCGCGGCGCCCAGGATGCGCTCGGGGTTGAGGCCCACGAAGACCTGCTGCAAGCCGTGTCCGGGCTTGCCCACCAAGCGCTCGCTCGGCACGCGGACCCCGTCGAAGAACAGCGTGTACTGCCGCTCGGCCGCCACCAGCTCCATGGGGATGGGGGTCTTCGTGAGACCCGGCGCGTTCGCGTCCACCAAGAACAGCGAGAGCCCCGGGCGGCCTTCCACGTCCGGCGTGGCGGCCACCACCAAGATGGCGTCGGCCTCGTCTACCCCCGAGATGTAGTACTTGGTGCCGCTCAGCACCCACTCGTCCCCTTCGCGGCGCGCCACGGTGGAGATGCGGTGCGAGTTGGAGCCCGCGTCGGGCTCGGTGATGGCGAACACCAGCTTGGTCTTGCCCGTGGCGAGGCCGGGCAGCCACGTGTCCTGCTGGGCCGGCGTGCCGAAGCGCGAGAGGATGGTCCCGCAGATGGCGGGCGACACCAGCAAGAGCAACAGCGGGCAACCGGCTGCCGCGAGCTCCTCGCTCACCATGGCCAGCTCCGAGATGCCGAGCCCCGCTCCGCCGTGAGACTCGGGGATGTTCACACCCAGGTAGCCCGCCTCACCCACGGCGGCCCACAGCTCGTCGAGCGGCTCGCCCGCGCGCGCCTTCTTCAAGTAGTACTCGCGGCCGAAGGGCTTCGCGATGGCACGCACCTCTTGGCGCAAGAGGCTCTGCTCGTCGGTCTCGATGAAGTTCATGCGAACGGGCGTACCACCTCGTCGTCGCGCGGCCCACCCGAAAATGAATGGTCATTCATCTACACCACCAAGAGCATCTCTGCTTGCAGGGAAGCCGCGTCCGGCCCAGATCGCGTCCCTCGCGCCGCGTGACCCCGAAGGCGCGAGACGAGAAAGGGCGGTACGGGAT
>CAZEAA010000609.1:0-2941 GCA_964510015.1 uncultured Sandaracinaceae bacterium | reverse complement strand
CGGCGCCAGTGGCCACGCTGCAGCGCGCCGTGAGCCGGGCCCCCGCGCTGCACGACCTGGACGCGCTCGACGCCCTGCCGGACTTCGTGGGCCACCCGGCCAAGGCCGCGCGCCGCGACGCGCAGGTGCTGTTCGACTCGCTGGTGCACGGCCGCCGTCCCGCCCCGCTGGTGCCTCGCAGCGTGCGGCAGCGCGACGCGTCGCAGGCGCAGGTGGTGGTGCTCGCCGGGACCCCGTCGCGGACCGTCAGCCGGCGCATCAAGGTGGCCAAGGTGGCGCGCGAGACGCCCGACGCGGTGTCGCTGTACCTCGAGGAGCTGGACGGCCACCCGCTGCGCTTCCGGGCTGGGCAGTTCATGAGCGTGGACGTGGTGGTGGATGGCGTGCGCCTGCGCCGTGCGTACTCGCTGGCCGCGCCGGCCGCGGGCCCGGGCAGCGAGGCGCCGCACATCACCATCAAGCGCGTGCCGGATGGCCGCGTGAGCAACGTGCTCAACGACGGCGCGCACGAGGGCATGCTGCTGGACGTGCTCGGGCCCTCGGGCAGCTTCGTGCTCGAGCCCGGGACGGCTGGCGCGGCGCGACACATCCTGCTGGTCGCCGGCGGCAGCGGCATCACGCCGATCATGAGCTTGGTGGCCACCACGCTGCACCAAGAGCCGAGCGCGCGCGTGACGCTGGTGTACGGCAGCCGCAGCGAGCGCGACGTGATCTTTCTCGAGCGACTGACCGAGCTGGTGAGCGCGAGCGAAGGCCGCCTCACGGTGGAGCACGTGCTGAGCGACGCCACGCCCGCGTGGCAGGGGGCGCGCGGCCTGCTGGACGGGGCCACCCTGGGTGCGCGTCTCGCGGCGCTCGGTGTGGACCTCCCGGCCGTGGCCGAGTGCTTCGTGTGCGGGCCCACGCCCATGATGGACGCCGCGCGCGAGCTGCTGCTGAGCCGTGGTCTGCCGAAGGAGCGCCTGCACGAGGAGCGCTTCGGCTCGCCCGAGGCCCGCACGGAGGCGCGTGGCGCGGACACCCCGCAGCCCATGACGCTGCGCCGCAGCTCGGGCTCGCGCACGCTGGTGGTGCAGCCCGGCCAGACCCTCTTGGACGCCGCGCTCGCGGGTGGTGAGCCCATGCCGTTCAGCTGCGCCATGGGCGGCTGCGGCGCCTGCAAGCTCGTGTGCGTGGAGGGCAGCGTGGCCATGGAAGAGCCCAACTGCCTGAGCGACGCCGAGCGCGCCGACGGCTACGTGCTCACCTGCGTGGGCCGGCCGGTGGGCCCCGTGACCCTGCGCGCGGGGGGCGCGTTGGTCGAGCGCGAGCGAGGCTCATTGGTTGAACGCGAGCGAGGCTCGCGATGAACCAAGCCAACGCCGGCGCGAAGGTGCTGCCGCTCGATCGGGAGCGCTACCGCTACAAGATGAAGGACCTGGCCGACGCCACCGGGCTCGACCGTCAGGGCATCCACTTCTACATCCAGCAGGGCCTCTTGGCGCCGGGCCACAAGACCGGGCGCAACATGGCCTGGTACACCGAGGCGCACCTCGAGCGCCTGCGGCTCATCAAGAAGCTGCAGCACGAGCGCTTCCTGCCGCTCAAAGCCATCAAGGCCCTGCTCGATGGTCGCGAGGAGGCGCTTGCGCCGGAGCAGCAGCAGTTCCTGCATGACGTGCGCGACGTCCTCGACGAGTCTCTCTCGAGCCGCGGTCCCGCCGAGCGCGTGACCGTGGCCGAGTTGGTGCGCCGTGCCGGTGTGGACGAGGACGACGTGGCGCAGGCCGAGGCGCTGGGGCTCGCCACAGTGATCCGCGGCGATGGGGAGCCTTCCATCAGCGCGGGCGAGGCCTGGCTGTTCGATGCGCTCGGCGAGCTGCGGCAGCTCGGCTTCACCAAGGAGCGCGGCTTCACCGTGGCCGACGTGGCCTTCTATCACGAGTCCATGAGCAACCTCTTCCGCCAAGAGGTGGGCTTGCTCTCGTCGCGCCTCGCGCACCTCCCGCCCGACCAGGCCGCGCGCATGATCGAGCGCGCCATGCCGATCGTGAACCAGACCCTCTCTCGCCTTCACACGCAGCTCGTCCGCGAGTTCTTCGGTGACAGCTTCTAGACCCCGCTCTCCAGCACCACGAGGCCCGCTATGGATATGAACAAGCTCCTGACCATCCTCCCGAACAACGTGCGTCACCGCGTGGAGCCGTACTTCGACGCGGCCGAGGTGCTGACGGCCGTGAAGGACCCGCGCGTCATGGCGGCCCTCGGGCCCTCGGGCATCCGCGGCCTGGTGCTGCAGCGCGGCAAGCAGGGCGTGCCCACGCTCATCCAGGCCTCGCACAGCGCCTTCTTCGACTGGACGTATCCGAGCGACCAGCCCGAGATGCAGGACCTCTACCGGCGCGCGAAGCTGGGTCAGTGGAACGGCGACACGTACCTGCCGTGGCACACCGACGTGGACCCCGAGAACACCGAGGTGCCCATCCTGCCGAAGCGCTTCATGAACCTCGACAAGCTGCGCGAGTTCGGGGTGAAGCTCACGCCGAAGGAAGAAGACCGCCTGACGTACGACATGGTGGCGTGGATGCTCAGCCAGTTCCTGCACGGCGAGCAGGGCGCGCTCTTGGCGGCCGCGCAGGTCACGGAGGCCGTGCAGTTCTTCGACGGAAAGCTCTACGGCGCCACGCAGGTCATGGACGAGGCGCGCCACGTGGAGGTGTTCCACCGCTACCTCGACACCAAGCTGAACAAGCTCTACCAGATCAACGACAACCTCTTCGTGATCATCGACTCGCTGATGGGCGACTCGCGCTGGGACATGAAGTTCCTCGGCATGCAGATCATGGTGGAGGGCCTCGCCCTCGGCGCGTTCGGCACGCTCTACAGCCTGACCAAGGAGCCGCTGCTCAAGGAGCTGCTCAAGATGGTCATCCAGGACGAGGCGCGGCACGTGCACTACGGC
>CAZEAA010000608.1:0-2958 GCA_964510015.1 uncultured Sandaracinaceae bacterium | reverse complement strand
GAGCCCCGAGAGCCCCGCGTTGCCCGTCGCGAGCGCCGCCCCGCGAGCCGCCCCCGCGCCGACACCCGCACCCGCGTCGCCCACCCCCACTGACGCGGTCCCCGCGCCCGCCGAGACCGTGGTCCTCGCGCCCGCCGAGGCCTTGGATCAGGGCGTGAGCGAGGCCGACCACGCGCACCGCACGCGGGGGCAGCGCGGCCCCGAAGGTGAGGGCACGGCTCCCATGGCGGCCGCGGGGCAGACCACCCTCGACATCAACACCATCCCGGCCGCGCGCGTCTTCGTGGACGGCCAGGACACCGGGCGGCGCACGCCCATTCGCGGTCTCGCGGTCACCCCCGGCCGGCACGTGGTGGAGCTCCGCGTGGGCAACGCGTCGCACCGCCACCCTGTGGTAGCTTCGCCCGGTGAATCCGTGCGCCTCTTCCGCGTGCTGCCCACCGAGTAGGGACCGTTGGTTCCGCGGGCGGCGCCTGGCGTGGCTCCTGCTGGTGTGGGTGTGTTGTCTGATGGCCGCTCCCGCGCGCGCCGACGAGCGCACCGAGGCGCGGCGTCTCTTCCGCGACGGGATGGCGCTCGTGGAGCGCGGCAACGCGGACGGCATCGCGCTGCTCGAAGAGGCCTACGAGATCCTCCCGCACCCGCACGTCATGTACAACATCGCGCGCGCCTACGCCGAGCTCGGCCTCTACCGCGAGAGCATCGACGCGTTCGAGCGCTACCTCGAGTGGGATCCGGCCGACGCCGGCGAGGTCACCGAGTTCATCGCCAGCATGCAGGAGATCCTCGACCGCCAGGCGCGCGAGCCCACCGTCGCGGTGACGGACCCCACCGGCGAGGAGGTGGCCCCCGACCCAGGCGTCACCCCCGCGGCCGAGCGTCCTCCCGAGCGTGTGAGCGAGCTGCCCAGCGCCGGCCAGGCGCGCGTCTACGAAGAGCAGGTGGTGTCTGCCTCGCGCTTCGTCGAGTCCTCGGTGTCCGCGCCCAGCTCGACCACCATCATCACCGCGCAGGACATCCGCATGAGCGGCCTGCAGACCCTGCCCGACGTGCTGCGACGCGCCGTGGGCGTGGAGGTCATGGCGCTCAGCCCCGGTGACCAGCAGGTGTCGATCCGGGGGCTCAACCAGCGCCAGTCCAACAAGGTCCTGGTGTTCATCGACGGCCGCTCGGTCTACATCGACTCGCTGGGCAGCACGTTCTGGAACACCCTGCCCGTGGGCCTCGACGACATCGAGCGCATCGAGATCATCCGCGGCGCGGCCTCCGCGGTGTACGGCGCCGATGCGTTCTCGGGTCTGATCAACATCATCACGCGCGCGCCGGGCGAGGGCGGCACGCACGCCTCCGTGGTCGCCGGATCGCACGGCACCATGCGCACCGAGGCCGTGGCCCACGGTCGCCAGTCCATCGCGGCGTTCCGCGTGGCGGGTGGCTACGGCCGCGCCGATCAGTTCGAGCTCGAGGCCGACCCGGAGCGCGTGGATCAAGTCGTGCCCAGCCACGACCCCGCGCTCGGCCGGAGCAGCATCTGGTTCCGCGGGGACTCGCGGCTCAACTTCGGCGAGGGCTTCGCGCTGGAAGCCGGGACCGGCATCAGCCTCAACCGCCTCAGCCAGTACGGCATCGGCCGCCTGCGCCAGCTGTACCTCGACGAGTTCTTCTTCGCGCAGACGTACGTCACGCTCACCACGCCGGTGGGCATCACCGCGCGCGTCTTCTGGAACATGGAGACCGCCAACGCCGAGCTGGCCGTGGAGCCGCCGGGCGCCATCCCGCTCGTGACCCGCGACCTCGAGACGCACATCGTGGACGCCGACGTGAACTACCGCACGCAGTTCCACTTCGGGGTGGACCACAACGCCGCCGTGGGCGTGAGCTATCGCTGGAAGTCCATCGAGTGGAACTGGCTCGACGCGGACCACACGCAGCACCACGTCGCGGCCTACCTGACGGACACCATGCAGCTGCGCCGTGACTTGCAGGCCGTGGTGAACTTCCGCTTGGACCGCCATCCGCTGCTGCCCAACATCCAGTACAGCCCGCGCCTCGCGCTGGCCTATCAGCCCACCGAGCGCTCGTCGCTGCGCGGCACCTTCGGCGTGGCGTTCCGCAG
The DNA here is from genome assembly GCA_964510015.1 of uncultured Sandaracinaceae bacterium. Classification (GTDB taxonomy): domain Bacteria; phylum Myxococcota_A; class Polyangia; order Polyangiales; family Houyiibacteriaceae; genus JADJJE01. The sequence continues at coordinate 842 of CAZEAA010000608.1, read as the reverse complement.
CCCCACCTTCCTCGAGTCCTACGTGGACTTGCCGCTCTCCGTGCCGGGCCTGCGCGGCGTGTCGGGGCTCTCGCTCGGCAACGACAACCTCTCGGCGGAGCGCATGCTCACCACCGAGCTCGGCTACCGCAATCAGGACTCCGACTACTTCGCGCTCGAGGTCACCGCCTACGTGAACCTGGTGGACGACGCCATCGTCTCGAGCGAGGTCAGCGCTTTCACGCTGCGCGACTACACGGCCGGTGTGGCCGGCTACTCGGACGACATCGCCGCGTTCAGCGTGGGGCAGGTGCGCAACCAGAACGAGGCCGCGCGCTTCATGCAGCTGGGCGCCGAGCTGGGGGTGCGCGTCTTCCCGGTGCGCGGCCTCGACGTCTACGGCAACTACAGCCTGCACGAGACCATGCCCACCGACGGAGAGCCCTCGCTCGGGCGCGAGGACGACCAGCGCACCAGCCGTCACAAGCTGAACGTGGGCGTGCAGTACCGCGCGCCGTTCGGCCTGGACCTCAGCGTCGACTTCCACTGGGTCAGCTCGCAGCTGTGGGTGGAGACCATTCCGGACGCCGACACCGGCGCCAGCTTCGGGCACTTCCCGCTGCGCGCCTACTCGGTGCTCAACGCGCGTGTGGGCTACCGGCTGCTGGATGGACGCCTACAGCTGGGCCTGGTGGGCACCAACCTGGTGGACCCGCAGCACCGCGAGCACCCCCTCGGCCAGCGCGTGGACCGGCGCGTGCTGGGCACCGTGAACGTGGGCTTCTGAGCGTGACCGGCATGCCGAATCGGCTTCTGGGAAGGTGAATTGGGCACCCCCGGCTGAAGCCGAGGGCAGCAAACTA
>CAZEAA010000607.1:0-2963 GCA_964510015.1 uncultured Sandaracinaceae bacterium | reverse complement strand
CCCGCGCCCCTTCATCCTGCGCCATCCCCTTGCGCCCATCCTGGATCACGCTCTAGCACGCGCTCCAACACCTCGGCGTCGCTGGTGAAGGACGCGGATGCGGTGAGGGAGAGTGACGGCTACCGATCAGCCATTCGCTCATTTGGTCAACTTGGTTGACTTATCGAACACAGCGAGCCATCCTCATGCAGTCAACCACATTGACCATCGGAGGAACCATGCCTGTCATCCCCAGCCCGAGCGCGTTCACCCACGAGCTCCCCCATGCACGCTTCATGTCCCTCGCCACGCCCAGCCGTGGCAGCAACGAACTCTGCGTGTGGCGTGTGCACCTCGCCCCGCACACCGAGCCTCAGAAGCACCAGCTGACGCGCGAAGAGGTGTTCGTGGTCCTGTCGGGACGGGCGCGCGTCGTGCTCGGCACGGAAGAGCTCGAAGCCGGCGCGGGCGACGTGATCGTGGTGCCGCCGAACACCGATTTTGCGCTGAGCTCGGCCAGCGAGGATCCGCTCGAGGCGCTGTGCTGCCTGCCGGTCGGTGGCCGTGCGCGCGTGGGAGAGCGGGTGTTCACTCCGCCCTGGGCCGAATGACGAGCAAGACTCCCAAGGTGCCGCTGGCGCGCCTGTCCGCGCTGGTGCTTCGGACGCTCGTCGACGACATGCACGAGCGCCTGGCGCAGCGCGGCTTTCGTGATGTGGGCTCGAACTTCGGCTATGTGCTGCTGGAGTTGCGGAGCCGCGCCCTCGGCGTCAACGACGTCGCGCGCCTCCTCGGAGTCACCAAACAGGCGGCGTCCAAGGTGCTGACCTCGATGCTGGAGAGCGGCTATCTGCGTCCTGCCGCCACCGACGACCAGCGCGCGCGGCCCGTCGAGCTCTCACCCCGAGGCCGTCAGTTGCTTGCGGCGGTCGAGGAGATCTACGGCGAGCTCGAAGCCGAGTGGGCCGAGGTCATCGGCGCCAAGCGAGTCGAATCCATCCGCGCAGACCTCACTGCGGTGCTGCTCGCCCGTCACGGCACGCTGCCGAGTGTTCGCCCGACGTCGTGAGCAGAGACCAAGAAGCTGGGGTCTTGCGCGATGGGCCCTCATGGCGATCCCGGGGCCAGCGCGAGCGGGTCGCGGCGGTCGGCGGGGTGCGCCGAGGGTCAGCGCCGCCCACTGGCTCGGGCCAGCTGCGCGGGCGGTCGGTGACCCCACTCCGTCCAGACTCCGTGGGTCTCGGGCAGCCAGCCTTCGGTGATGGTGCGTCCGCCCCAGCCCAGCTCCACCTCGAAGCCCGACGGCGTCTCGGAGTAGAACGAGACCATCTTGTCGTTGGGGTGCTGCCCCAGCGTCTGCACCACGCGCACGCCGTGATCCACCATGCGGTCGAGCGCCAGACCCACGTCGCGCACGTCACGCAGCTGCAGCATGAAGTGGTGGATGTGCTTGGGCAGGCCCTCTCCAAGCGCCAGCGAGTGGTGCCGCTCGTTCCAGTGGAGGAACGTGATGTGCACGTCCATGTCGCCGATGCGGGTGATGATGCGGTCGCTCAGGCGAGCGCCCAGCACGTCGCAGAAGAAGCGCGTGGAGGTGGCCATGTCGCGCGCGCGCAGGGCCAGGTGCCCAAAGCCCTGGGCGCCGGCCACGAAGCCGCCGCGCACCACGTCGGAACGGAAGGGCGCCGCCGCCTGCAAGGGCCCCACGTACAGCTCGCACGTCAGGCCGCCGGGCTCCTCGAACCGGAGCAGGCGTTGCACCCCGCGTTGCTGCGCCTCCACTTCACTCCCGAACTCCACGCGCGCATCGGCCACGGCGAGGTGCTCGGCCAGCTCCGCGAACGCGTCCACGTCCGCCGCCTCGAAGCCCAGCACGTCGAGGTCATCGGCCGTCCCCGGGCGGATGAAGAGGCGTTGCTCCTGCTCGTCGTGGCGCAGCGAGAAGCCCCCGTCGGCGCAGCGCCGCGACACCGCGAGCCCCAGCACCTGAGTGGCGTACTGCTCCCAGCGCGAAGGGTCGCTCACGGCGAAGCCCACGTAGCCCAGCTGCGTGATGCCGCCCATCAGATGAAGAAGTCCGTGTTGGAGGCGCCCAGCATCACGGCGCCGAAGTTCTGCGCGGGCTTGTGCGGGTTGTTCACGTAGTGCGCCTCGGCGGCGTGCATGTCGTTGAAGTAGCGCAGCAGCGGGTTGGTCTCGTAGATGGCGCTGCCGCCCGCGGCCTTGAACAGGTTGTCGATCGCCGTGACGCACTTGGGGCCCACGCGCGACGTCTCGTAGCGCCACTGCACGCGCTTCTCGAGCGGGATCTTCTCGCCGCTCACCGCGTAGTCCATCATGTCTTGCAGCTGGTCGTAGAACACGAGGCGCAGCTCTTTGAGGGTGGCCGCCGCTTCCGCCACGGCCAGCTGCGCGGCGGGGTTGTCCGCCACGCGCGCGCCCGTGCTGCGCGCCACGCGGCTCTTCTGCAGGGCCACGAACTCGCGCAGCGCGCCGTCCAGCATGCCGATGCCGCCGGAAGCGACAGCGCGCACGAACATCTGGCCGAAGGGGATGCGGAACAGCGGCGCCGTGTTCTCCGCGTGCCCGGGGCTCTTCTGCTTGAAGCCGTCGCCGAACTTGTGGGTGCGGTGCTCGGGCACGAACTGCTCGCGCACCACCACGCTCTTGCTGCCCGTGCCCTGCAGGCCCGACACGTGCCAGTCGTCCTTCACCTCGAAGTCGCGCTTGGGCACCAGGAACGTGCGCAGGTCCTGCATGTTGGGGGTGCCGTCGTCGTTGGGAGCGAACGCGCCGAGCATGGCCCAGTCGCAGTGGTCCACGCCGCTGCTGAAGCCCCACTCCCCGCTGAGCACGTAGCCGCCGTCCGCGCGCTGCACCTTGCCCACCGGCATGTACGAGCTCGAGATGAGGGTGCTGGAGTCCTCGCCCCACACCTCGCGCTGCGCCTGGTCGGGGAACAGGGCCAGCTGCCAGCTGTGCAC
>CAZEAA010000606.1:0-2964 GCA_964510015.1 uncultured Sandaracinaceae bacterium | reverse complement strand
CACCCACAGCCAGCTGGGGCTCCATGCTGAGCGAGAGCGAGAGCCTCAAGATCGCGGCGCCGCACCTGCTGCTGCTGCCGGCTTCGCTGATCGCGCTCGCGGTGTTCGGGTTCAACCTCTTCGGGGAGGGGCTGCGCGATGCCTTCGACCCCAAAGAGTGAGGGCGCCGCGAGCTGGGTGAGGCGCGCGCTGCCCGGCGTGCTGTTGAGCGTGGGCCTCGTGAGCTGCGTGGCCTACGCGGTGACGCACGTGCCCGCCCGCCCCGAGGGGCCGCGCTACGTGGGCGCGGGCAACCCCACGCCCCGCTCGGGGGGCACGTTCGTGTTCGGGGCCGCGTCGGACGTCCACTCGCTCGACCCCCACATCGCGTACGACGAGAACTCGAACATGGCCCTGCGCCTCGTCTACGACGGGCTGCTGGACTACGACCAGGAGGGGCAGCTGATCCCCAACCTCGCGGTCGCCATGCCCACCGTGAGCGAGGACGGGCGCACGTTCACGTTCCGGCTGCGCGAGGGCGTGCTCTTCCACGAGAGCCCCATCTTCGACGGCCCGCGCGAGCTGGTGGCCGAGGACGTGCGGTGGAGCCTCGAGCGCCTGCTGCACCCGGACACGGGCTCCCCGGCCGTGAGCTTCTACGCGCGCTTGCGGGGCTTCGAGGCCTACCGCGAGGGCCGCGCCCCGCACGTGGCCGGCATCGAGGTGCGTGGCCGCTACGAGGTTGCCTTCACGCTGGACCAGGCGGACCAGACCTTCTTGAACGCGCTGGCCATGATGTTCGCCGTGCCCGTGGCCCACGAGAACTACGAGCACTACGCGGCGCTCGGCGACCCCGGCGAGGTGGAGCGCAACCCCATCGGGACCGGCCCGTTCGCCTTCGAGGAGTGGGAGCGCGGCGTGCAGCTGACGTTCACGCGCAACCGGCGTTACTGGCAGCCCAACCGCCCGAACCCCGACCGCATGGTGATGATCGAGCAGCTCTCGGGCGAGACCGCCGTGGGCCGCTTCAGCAACGGCGACCTGGACGTGCTGACCAGCCTGCCCGCGGTGCACTACCTGTTCTTCAAGCAGGCTCCCGCCTGGGCTCCGTACATCGCCGAGGAGCCCGAGGCGACCATCCGCGGCCTGGTCATGAACACGCGGATGGCGCCGTTCGACCACGTGCATGTGCGGCGCGCCGTGGCCCTGGCCATCGACCGCGACTTCATGCGCCAGATGGCGCAGGGGCGCGCCCTGCCCGCCGGGCAGATGTTGCCCCCCATGATCGCGGGCTACGACGCGGAGCTGCCGTCGCTGCAGCACCTCGACGTCGCGCGCGCCCGCGAAGAGATGCGGCTCGCCGGCTACCCGAACGGCCTGCCCGAGCCGGTGACCGCGTGGATCGGCGAAGGCCAGGGGGCGCTCGTGTCGGCACAGATGTGGGGCCGTGACCTCGAGCGCATCGGCATCCCGGTGGAGTTCCGCCAGGTGGCGTTCTCGGTGTACCTCGAAGAGACCGGCAAGCCGGGCCAGGCCCAGCTGTTCCCCTCGGGCTGGAACATGGACTTCCCGGACCCGGCCAACTTCCTCGAGGTGCTGCTGCACAGCCACAACATCCGGCCCACCGCGAGCGAGAACCGGTCCTTCTACAGCAACCCCGAGCTCGACCGGCTGCTGGACGAGGCGCGTGGCGAGCCCGACCGCGAGCGGCGCCTCGCGCTCTATCGGCAGGCCAACGACATCGTCTCCCGTGACGCGCCGTGGGCGTTCATGAGCTACGGCCTCAACACCGAGCTCTGGCAGCCCTACGTGATGAACTACGACCCGCACCCGGTGTGGTCCATGAACTATCGCGACGTCTGGCTGGACCTGCCGCGCCGCCGGGTCCCGGACAGCACCTACACCGAGGGGGCTGCGCGATGACGCGCTATCTGGTGAAGCGCACCCTGTGGGCGCTGTTCGTGTTGGCCACGGTGGTCACCGCCGTGTTCTTCCTGGTGCACGTGGCGGGCGACCCGGCCACCGTGGCGCTCGGGCCCCGCGCCACCGCGGACGCGGTCCAGGACTTCAAGCGCCAGAAGGGGCTCGACCAGCCCACCAGCGCGCAGTTCGGCAGCTACCTGGGCGTGTCCCCGTGCGTGCGCCGCGACTCACCAGCCTACCGCGATGGCCGCGGCTACTGCGGCCTCCTGCAAGGCTCGCTGGGCACCAGCTACACGCATCGCGAGGACGTGGCCGCGGTCATCGGGAACCGCATGCCGCGCACCCTCTTGCTGGGCGTGATGGCCATGGTCTTCGAGCTGCTCTTCGGCATCGGGGCGGGCATCGTGGCGGCCCTGCGGCGCAACACGTGGACCGACACCGGCATCATGGTGGTCACCTTCGCCGGCATCAGCGTGCCCACGTTCGTCACGGGGCCCATCGCGCTGTTCGTGGTGTCGTTCCTGCTGGGCTGGTTCCCGATGGGCGGCTACGGCGTCGGCTTCTGGGACCACGTGTTCCACGGGCTCCTGCCCTCGATGATCCTCGCGGTGGGCGGCGCGGCCACCTATGCCCGCATCCTGCGCGGCGAGCTGGTGGAGACGCTGCGCATGGACTACGTGCGCACCGCGCAGGCGAAGGGCCTCGGCCCGGTGCCCGTGGTGGTGCGCCACGCGCTGCGCAACGCGCTCATCCCGATCGTCACGTTGCTGGGTCTGAGCCTGCCGGGCCTGGTCAGCGGCGCCATCATCACAGAGAAAATTTTCAACTGGCCTGGATTGGGCATGTTGACCATCGAGGCCATCAACAAGCTGGATGTGCCCATCATCATGGCGACTGTCCTCATGTTCGGGGTGCTGGTGCAGCTGGGGAACCTGCTGGCCGACGTGGCCGTGGCCACGCTGGACCCGCGCATCCGCGTGGGCGAGCGCGGGTGAAACAAGCCGCCGTGGGTGCAAGCAGGGCGCTCACCTGTTAGGTTCCGGCGTGTAACTTCGCCAAGGG
>CAZEAA010000605.1:0-2975 GCA_964510015.1 uncultured Sandaracinaceae bacterium | reverse complement strand
ACCCCGAGCTGGCCAAGTGGCTCGACGAGACGGGCGACACGGTGTTGGTGGAGGCCAGCCCTCAGGACGCCATCTGGGGCATCGGCGCCGCGGCCTCGCATCCGAGCGCCCAGCAGCCCGCCTCGTGGAAGGGGCAGAACCTGCTCGGCTTCGCGCTGGGTGAAGCTCGCGACCGGCTTCGGCGTTTCCCCCGTCCGCGCATGCCCGAAGGAGCCCTGCCGCCGCCCTGGGTCCACCACCCCGGCGAGCACCCCCTCTCGGGCTCCTGGCGCATGGGCGCGGGCGAGGCCCACATGACGGCCTTCCACGAGAGCTGGGCCAAGCTGACCACCGATCAGCAGCTCGAGCTCGAGCTCGTCTACCCGGCCACGGGAGCATGGTCGGGCTGGTACTCGCCGCAGTAGCTCGGCAGCCCTGGTGCCTGGGCACCGCCCGTGCTACATCACGCCCGCTCCGGGTCGCCTCCGGGCCGGTCCCTTGATTCCAAGTGGCCGAAATCACACATGTCTCCCGGCTCAAGCGCGTGGCCTGGTGCTCCTCTCGAGGGGTCGCCGCGCGAGGGTGGCAGAAGCACAACCAGAAGAAAGACGAGCCCATGACCGACATTCAAGAGAACGAGTCCCGTCCCGACGTGTCCAGCGGCGAGCTGCCCATCGGCCTCCGCGCCCTGATCGACGCCGGCGTCCACTTCGGCCACCAGACCAAGCGCTGGAACCCGAAGATGCGTCCGTATATCTACGGCGCCCGCAACGGCATCCACATCGTGGACCTCGACCAGACGGCGGTGCTCTTCCGTCGCGCGTTCGACTTCGTGACCGAGGCCGTGGGCCGCGGTGGCCACGTGCTCTTCGTGGGCACCAAGCGCCAGGCCAGCGACGTCATCGTCGAAGAGGCCGCGCGCGCCAACCAGTTCTACGTCACGGGCCGCTGGCTCGGCGGCACCCTCACCAACTTCGCCACCGTGAAGAAGGGCATCGACCGCCTGCGCGAGCTCGACCGCCAGGACGCGGACGGCACGCTCGACCTGCTCAGCAAGAAGGAGGCCCTCGGCCTTCGTCGCGAGCGCGAGCGCCTCGAGAAGTACCTCGGCGGCATCAAGCACATGGACGGCCTGCCCTCGGCGCTGTTCGTGATCGACCCGAACAACGAGCACATCGCCGTGAGCGAGGGTCGCAAGCTCAACATCCCGATCATCGCGCTGACGGACACCAACTGTAACCCCGACCTGGTGGACTTCGTGATCCCCGGCAACGACGACGCGATCCGCTCGATCAAGCTCGTCTCGTCGCGCATCGCCGACGCCTGCATCGAGGGTTCGCAGTCGCGCCGTGAGCACGTGGTGCAGGGCGACCGCGGCGGCGACCGTGGCGACCGCAACGGCGGTGGTCACGTGGGTGGCGCCGTGGGCGACGGTCCCGCGGTGGAGCAGGCGCGCAAGCGTCGTGGCCCGGGCGGCCCCGGTGGCGCTCCGCGCGGTCGCTGAACCCGCTCTCCATACAGACTTCAGAGAAGACAGGAACTGAACATGGCGAACATCTCAGCCGCACAGGTGAAGGCGCTCCGTGATCGCACGGGCGCCGGTATGATGGACTGCAAGAAGGCCCTCCAGGACGCCGATGGCGACGAGGACAAGGCCATGGAGGACATCCAGAAGCGTGGCCTCGCCAAGGTCGCCAAGAAGGCCGGCGCCATCGCCGCCGAGGGCATGGTCCACGCCTACATCCACGCGGGCAGCCGCGTGGGCGTGCTCCTCGAGGTCAACTGCCAGACCGACTTCGTTGCGCGCAACGAGGACTTCAAGCAGTTCGTCTCCGACGTGGCCATGCAGATCGCGTCCATGACGCCGCTGTACGTCCGCGAGAGCGACATCCCCGAGGCCGACGTCGCCTCGCAGAGCAACATCTTCGCGGGTCAGATGGAGGAAGAGGCGCGCGAGACCGGCAAGACCAAGCCGCCCGAGGCCAACGCCAAGATCCTCGAGGGCAAGATCGCCAAGTGGAAGAAGGAGAACTGCCTCCTCGATCAGGTCTCCATCATGGTGGAAGACAAGAAGACCATCGGCGAGATCGGTGACGAGCTCTCGGCCCGCATCGGCGAGAAGATCTCCATCCGCCGCTTCGTGCGCTACGAGCTCGGCGAGGGCATCGAGAAGAAGAAGGAAGACCTCGCGGCCGCCGTGGCCGAGACGCTCGCCGCAGGCTGAGCTCCAGGTCGCCCACGTGAAGAAGCCCAGCCCACGAGAGTGCGCTGGGCTTTTTCGCGTCCGCTGCACCAGCTCAACGCGAGGGCGGCAGCGGGAGCCAGTGATAGGGCGTCCTGTCGGGCGGGGCCGAACGAAGACTGCCGAGGTTCCAGCGCAAGCCGATGGAAGCGACCGGGAGCTGGCGGCCACCCTGTAGGGCCATGACAAGGCTCGCGTGCTCCCCAATGCGCGCAAGCAGCTCCAGCCACCCGTAGCTCTCGAGTGGCGCTGCGTGCCGCGTCGCGAAGACGAAAGGGTTGGCTCGGGTGCCGTGCAGGTCGGGCCCCACACGGGCGCCCAACGCATAGCCGAACGCTAGGTTGCCGCGCGAGAACGGGATGGACAGGCCCAAGGCCAAGGCACGCGCGTCCCAGGTGAAGCCGTCGGCGGAGCCCGCCTGCAGGATGGGGTGAACGTGCCCCGGTCGGCCTGGCTCGAGGCGCACGTAGGGGAGCGCCACCACGCGCGCCGACGCAACCTCTTGGCCGCCAGCGCCGCCGACCACGAGCATCAGGCCGCCCGTGATCAGGAAGCGCTTCCCGTAGACCCCGAACGTGGGCCCGAGCGCCAGGACGCCGAAGCGATCGGAGTACGCCCCGAAGCGCTGGTAGTCATCGTCGACGCTACGGACCCAGCCGGTGGCCGTGCTCACCGTGCCACCGACGACCCCGCGCCGTCGAACACGGAACGAGGCCTCCGCAGAAGCGCCCGCGACGCCTGCGCGGTGTGTGCC
>CAZEAA010000604.1:0-2984 GCA_964510015.1 uncultured Sandaracinaceae bacterium | reverse complement strand
CCTCGGGCTCGCGCGCCGTCAGCCACACGGCGAAGACAAGCGCCGCGCTGGCGCCCGCCACCAGCACGAGACCGGCGCGCAGCCGCCGCCACCAGCTCGCCACGCCGGTCGCCACCGGCGCGCTCGGCAGCGCCGCCGGCAGCGTCTGCTCCAGCTCCGTGAACAGGGCCTCGAGGCGTGCCTCGCTCAGCTCGGGAGCGCGCACCATCTGGAGGAGGTGCCCGGCCTCGAGGGCGGGCAGCAGAGGGCCCAGGTCGCGCTCGTCGACCGTCTCGCGCTCGAGGGCACGCGCCAGCGCCGCAGCCTCCGCCAGCTCGTCCTCGCTCGGCTCGTCGTCCCACAGCGGGTCCCGAAGCTCGTCAGTCATCGTGCGCCTCGCTCTCTGGCACACGTCCTGCGCCTGCGCCCGGCGCCGTGCTCGCGTGGTTCATGGGGGGCGCGTCGTCCCACGCCTTGCGGAACGCGCGCAGCGCGCGCAGCACCAGCACGTCGAAGGTGCCGAGCTTGACCTCCATCGCCTCCGCGCAGTCCGCGCGCTCGCGCTCCTCGAGGAACCGCAGCTCGATGGCGCGCCGGTAGCGCGGGTTCAGCTGGCTCAAGGCCACGCCGATGCGGGCTTCGAGCGCCTCGTGGTCCCGGCGCGCGCTCAGCTCGCCGAACGGGTCGCGCGTGCCCGGCGCCTCGAGCGGCGCGAGCAAGCCCTCGAGGCGGGTCAACGCCCGGTCCGTGCGAGCGCGAGCGCGGTGCATGTCGATGGCCTTGTTCGACGCGATGCGGGCAAGCCAGTGGTAGATGCTCACGCCCTGGTCCTCGTATCCGTCGACCTTCACGAAGGCGGTGCGGAACGTCTCGGCCAGCGCGTCCTCGGCGGCGCCGGCGGCGCCCAGCTTGGGCAGCAGCACCCGGCGGTAGAGCACGGGCGCATAGGCGCGGTACAGCTCGGCGAACGCGGCCCGATCGCCGCTGCGGAGGCGCTGCAACAGCGCGCGCTCCCACGCGATTCGATCCGCTGCTTCCGTGTTGGCCACCCATGCCTCGCGCCCGCGCACGGGCCGATGAGGGGCGACGACGCGGGCCTCCGCCTTGTACGCCGAGCGGGCCCTTTCTTCCAGCGGCGCGGTGAGGCTCGCCCAGGGCTGCGACAGCGCCCCCCAGCGCTGCGGCAGCGCCCCCCACCGCCGCAAGCGCGCCGCCGACACGGACGTCGCGAGCGGCGCGGAGAGCAGAACGGCGAGCTGGGCTTCGGTCACACGGAGTCAACGCGGGGGCCGGGGTCGCCCTTACACCGCAGGCACCCGCGGCTCTGGGGTGCTCGTGTCGGGGCGGTGTAAGCCCCGGCGGCGCCGCGGCGTTGACTCCCCGAATCACCCAAGGCGGGTGCGGCCGGCCGGGTCCCATGCCTCGACCGCTCGCCCGTCATGCCCGTCATGAAGGAGTTCACCATGTCCAGCTCTCGTCCTTCCATCGCCGCGCGGCGCACTCCTCTTCGCTTTGCGTTGGTGCTCGCGCTCGCCGGTTGCAGCAGCTCCGGCGCGAACTCCCCACCCCGCAGCGGAGGCTACGAGGGCTCACCGGGCGAGGTCACCGTCAGCAGCGCCGAGGTGTCGAGCGTGCGCACCGACGGCCCGTCGGCCGGGGAGGCTCGCTACGCCGCGTCGGGTGACGCCGATGGCCACGGGGGTCGCGCCACGGTCGACAGCGTCGCCCGCGAAGCCTCGCCCGCACCGGCGCGCCACACCGGTGGCACCGCGGGCTACGCCGAAGCGGAGAGCGGTGGCGGGGAGGCGTCCCGCCGGCCCAGCTCCGAGGCCTATGCGAGCGACTCCCCCAGCACCCCTGCGCGCGGCGCGGCGCCGCCCATGGACGTGACGGTGACGGTCACCATCGAAGACTCCGCGATCGTGGCGCCCGAGCCGCCCATGCCCACGGCGCAGCAGGTGGCTCCGCAGTCGCGCGTGCTCACCGCCGCCACGGTGGGTGACACGGACCGCCGCGGGAACTACCTCGAGTACGTGAACCGTCGCCCCTTCGAGGCTCAGCGCGCTGGCTTCGACGTGTCGCGTCGCGTCCGCTTCCGCGTGGTGGACACCCACGGCCGTCCCTTCCGTGGTGCGCAGATCAGTCTCGGCGGGCAAGCCGGTCGCGTCGACGGAACCACCATGGCCGATGGCTACTGGGACTACTTCCCCGGGGTGCTCGGCGACGTCGGCCCCGAGGTGCAGGCCACCGTCACCGCCGGTGGCGCGCGCGCCCAGGTCTCGGCGCGCATCCCCATGGCCGGCGACGGACAAGACGTGGTCTTTCGCATGCAAGGCGTGACGGCCAGCGCGCCGCAGCGCTTGGACTTGGCGTTCTTGATCGACGTCACGGGCAGCATGGAGGACGAGCTGCGTTACGTGAACGCCGAGGTGGCCGACATCGTCGGTCGCATCCACGCGGCCTCGCCCGAGGTGGCCATCCGCGTGGGCGCCACGTTCTACCGCGACCGCGGAGACAGCGAGCCGCTCCAGGAGATCCGCTTCACCTCCGACATCCAAGGCTTCGCGCGCACCATGCTGGGCATCCGCGCGGACGGCGGCGGCGACTACCCCGAGGACCTCAACGCGGGCCTCGCGGCGGCCATCGGGCGGCAGTCCTGGAGCGACGGAGACGCCGTGCGCGTGATGGTGGTCATCGCCGACGCGCCGCCGCAGCACTACCAGAGCTCGTACACCTACGTGCAGGCCATGCGCGACGCGTCCCGGCGCGGCATTCGGTTGCTGCCCGTCGCCGCGAGCGGCGCCGACCGCGAGGTGGAGTTCCTCTTCCGCGCGATGGCCACCGTCACCGGCGCGCCCTACACGTACCTCACGGACGAGAGCGGCGTGGGCAACCCGCACATGGAGGCCGACACCGACCGAGTGGCCGTGGAGTACTGGAACGACCAGCTCACCCGCCTCGTGACCGAGGACCTGCGCGGCGCCGGCATGCACGAGCTGATCCCC
>CAZEAA010000603.1:0-2985 GCA_964510015.1 uncultured Sandaracinaceae bacterium | reverse complement strand
GGCGCACGGTCATGGTGCGCACCACGAAGGCCGTGCCGGCTTCCGAGAAGCGCCGCGCCGACCAGCCCGCGCGACTGCTGGCCCCCACCGCGGCCTCCTGGAACGCCCGCCACAGGTCGCCGGCGCGGGCCGCGTCGCGGGCGCTGAAGGCGTGCCGAGGAAGCGCAACGGGGAACTCCCAGACGGGTTGGGTCATGCCGGGGCGTAGCGTAACGCGACGACAGCGACCAGCCGTCCTCGTGCTAGAGTCGCCCCAGGACATGGCTACCAGTACGCCACCGCCCGGACGCCCGGACTCGCACACCGTGCGCGAGTTGCGCCCCATCCCCGACACGAACTCGTTCGGTCGGGTCGCGGTCCCGCGTCGTGTCGCCGAGATCGACAAGCTGATCACCACCGTCACCAGCCCCGCAGCGCAGCGCCTCGTGCATCGCCGGCACCTTGCGTCCGGCGGCATGGGCGAGGTCTCCGAGGTGCGCGACGCCGGCCTCGAGCGCCTGGTCGCGCGCAAGACCATCCACCAGGGCATGGACGACTCGCGCTCGCTGCTGTCGTTCGTGCGCGAAGCGCGCGTCACCGGTCAGCTCGAGCACCCGCACATCGTCCCGGTCCACGAGATCGGCATCGGCGAAGACGGCCGCCTGTTCTTCACCATGAAGCGCGTGGACGGCGCCAACCTGCGCGCCATGATCCGCACGCTGCCCCCGAAGCGGCTGTCGCACCACACCCTCATCGACCTGGTCGACATCGTGATCAAGGTCTGCCAGGCGCTCGCGTTCGCGCACAGCCGCGGTGTCATCCACCTGGACGTGAAGGCCTCCAACGTCATGGTCGGAGACTTCGGCGAGGTGTACCTGATGGACTGGGGCGTGGCGCGCATCCTCGAAGAGCGCACCCACGGAGCCCTGCCGGACGACATGATGCGCGTGAGCTCCACGGAGCCCGAGGTGGACCACGGTCCCGCCATCGTCGGGACGCCCAGCTACATGGCCCCCGAGCAGGCCCTCGGCGACGACACGCGCATCGACGGACGCGCCGACGTGTTCGCGGTGGGCTCCATGCTCTACGAGATCCTGACGCGCCGCCCGCCGTACCAGGCAGACACGGTGCTGGCCACGCTGGTGATGGCGGCCTCGTCGCAACATCCGTCGCTCGAGTCGCTGCTGGGCCCCGCCGACGTGCCGCCCGAGCTGGCGCGCATCGTCACCCGCGCCATGCACCCGAACCTCGACGAGCGCTACCCCAGCGTCGAATCTATTATAGAAGACCTGGTGCGCTTCTCACGCGGCGGCGGCGAGTTCCCCACCCGCACGTACGAAGCCGGCGCGGTCATCACGCAGGAGGGCGACGCCGGCAGCGAGGCGTTCTTCATCGTGTCGGGCACCTGCGAGGTGGAGATCCAGGGCCGGCGCATCCGCGAGATGGGCCCCGGCGACGCGTTCGGCGAGATGGCCATCTTGAGCCCCGGGCCGCGCACCGCCACCGTGCGCGCCAGCACCGAGGTCATCGTGGAGGTGGTCAACGGCGCAGCGCTGGCGCAGGAGCTCAACACCATGAAGCCGTGGATGAGCATGTTCGTGCGCACGCTGGCCGACCGCTTCCGGGAGCGCGACGCGCGCTCCCGCAACAAGAGCTCGTATCCGCCCAGCGAGTAGGGCGCGCCCGCCCAGCGAGTGGCCGGTCTTGACGGCGGGCTCGGGAATGCGCACCGGTGGAGCCATGTCGCCTTCCGTGAACCCCCTCCCCGACTCGCCGCCGCCGGCGAGGTCCGACGATGTGGCTCCGGCAGCGCGCGGGCGCTGGACGTTCCGTCTCGGGCGCTGGCTGGGCATCGACGTCTACGTGCACGCCACCTTCTTGGCGCTGCTGGCCTTCTTCGCCCTGCGCTCCGGCATGAGCGAGGGCGCCGCCGCTGGGGTCTCCGAGCTGGCCTGGATGGTGGCGCTGTTCGGCTGCGTGGTGCTCCACGAGTACGGGCACGCCTTGGCCGCCCGCTGGTTCGGCATCGGCACGCGGGACATCACGCTCTATCCCATCGGCGGCGTGGCGCGCCTCGAGGACATGCCCCGCTCGCCCGGCGCCGAGCTGATCGTCGCCGCGGCCGGCCCGTTCGTGAACATGGTCCTGGCGTTCGGCTTCGCCGCCTACTTCGTGCTCACCTCAGGCGGCTCGGCCTTCGGCGCCTCCGGGGAGCTGGCGCTCCCGCTGCAGCTGGCGGTCATGAACCTGGGCCTCGGCCTCTTCAACCTGGTGCCCGCGTTCCCCATGGACGGCGGCCGCATCCTGCGGGCGCTCTTGGCCACGGGTGGCAACCGGGTGAAGGCCACCGTCTGGGCGGCGCGCATCGGCAAGGTGCTGGCGCTCGGCTTCATGGTCGCGGGCTTGTTCGGCAACCCCATGCTCATCCTGCTGGGCGCCTTCGTGTGGCTCGGCGCCGGGTCCGAGGCCAAGGGCGTGGCGCGCGAAGAACAGCTGCGCGGCGCCTCGGTGCAGCAGGCCATGTCACCGCGCTTCCTGACGCTGTCGCCCTGGACGCGCATCCGAGAGCTTGCGCAGCGCGACCTGGACGTGAGCTTGCTGCGCGAGGGGGTGTTCCCCGTGGCGAGCGGCGGCGCGGTGGTGGGCATGGTCACGGCGGAGGCGCTCCAAGCGGGCCTGCGTACGCACGGCGGCGATGCCTACGTGGCCGACGTGATGACGCGCGACATCGTGTGCGTGCGTCCCTCCGACGAGCTGGGCCACACCGTGCACACGCTGCAGAGCCGGGCGCTGGGCGCTGCCCCCGTGGTGATGGCGGGCCGCCGAAACTGCGGCCATAACTGGCACGGTGTCGGCTTTGAGCAATTTATCATAATGATCGGGGTCTAGCCCATCTTCGACCCCATTGGCCTTAAGCCGCTGCACCAATGGCATCAGCAGTTGTTGGGTCAGGGCATAGTCGGCGGCGATGTGTTCATCGGGCACACCACATAAACTGTGCAATAG
>CAZEAA010000602.1:0-2988 GCA_964510015.1 uncultured Sandaracinaceae bacterium | reverse complement strand
GACGGCGGCCAGATGCTCGCCGCGCTCAACGCCCTGCCGGCCGTGGTGCATCGGCGCAAGGGCGGACCCGCGGTCGGGGCTCCGCTCCCCGCAGCCCCGCTTCAGGCAGCCGCGCAGCCGCTGACGGGCCCTCCCGCCCACGCCACCGCCTCGAGCAACAGCAACCTCGTGCCCATGCTCGCCGTGGGCGCCGTGGTCGTGGTCATCGTCCTCGCGGTCGTCGCGATGGGCCTGTTCCTCGTCTTCTGAAGGGGACTCCACACCTCGTGTGGCGGCCGATCCGCTCGAGGGTTGGGCACCCGCAGCTGAAGCCTGAGGATTCGACACATCTTGCTGGGGACCCGAATTGCCTTGCTGCAATGGTCAATGGGCACCTACAGCTGGAAGCTGTAGGCAGCGAACTACGCTTGGACTCGCCTAAAGTCCACCCCTCTGGGGTTGGACTACGTGGCTGACTGCTTCAGCTGTGGGTGCCAATTAGGGCTTGCTGCAAGGCCGATCCGCTGCAAGGCCACTCCGCTATCGTGCGGACGGACTCGGCGTTCAGCGAACCGCGTCCCAGGCTTGCTTCACACTGAGGTACGTCTGGATGGCGCTCTCGGTGAGGTCGAGCGCGCCCTCGGCCACGAGGCGCTCGTGGATCTTCTGCGGCTCGCGCTCCCAGCCCTTGGGCAAGTCCAGCTTCACGTTGAGCGGCACGCCGCCCAGCTGCCCGGCCTCTTCCAGCTTCCACAGCGCCTCCGCGGCGAGGAACTGACCGGCCGTGGTGCGCACCTCCGGGGCCAGGTGACTCGCGAGCGGGAACACCTCGTAGAGGCCGACCTCTTCCTTGCCGCGGCCCAGCTGCTTGCGCAGCGCCGCGAAGGTGACCGCCGGAACGGGCAGCTCGATGAGGTCCACGCCCGCGACATCGAGGCCGTGCGACGCCATGAGAGCGCGCTCCATCGCGTCTCCGTGGCTCGTGGTGAGGACAGCGGCACGGGCGCCTTGATCGAGCAAGACGGTGACGACGATGTAGGGGCGAGGATCCTTCTCAGTCATGGCAGTGCACGCGACTTACCCCAAACGCGAGCGCTTGGGTAGCAGAGACACGCAAACATCTGCAGACACGAACGCAAGACGCGCACGCGTGGCTGTCGCATGCGCTCCCGTGTGCTACATCCGGGCGGCATGGATATCTCGCTCGTGCGCGCCTCGATCTATGATCTCCCCTCGCGGCAGCGGCTCGACGCGCTGGTCTACGACGGCTCCTCGGACATGCAGCTGTGGCCCGGCCGCGGCGCCGACTTCGACCTGGACGAACGCTTCGGCGGACGCCTGCAGGAAGCGCTGGACGCCGAAGTACGCCAGCTGCCCGGGAAGATCCTGCCGCTGTTCGAGGTGGTGCGCGTGGGGCGCGGTCGCCTGCACTGCGACTTCCTCGCGTGGGTGGCCACGCGGCCGCCCCAGTCCGGCACCCGCCCCGAGCCTGCGCCGGACCAGAAGGGCATCGCGCGCGCCGTGAAGGCGGCGCTTCACTTCGCCTCCACCCGGCACGTGAAGCGCATCGGCTTCGGCGCCCTCGGCGCGGGGCCGGGCGAGCTTCCGCCGGCCGAGCGCTTGATCACCATCATCCGCGCGGCCCACGAATACGAAGAGCAGTGCGCGGCGAGCGGCCAGGCCACCGGCATCGAAGAGGTGCTGGTCTGCGAGACGCTCGGCGCCACCTACCAGAAGGTGGCCGCGGCCGTGCGCGACATGGCCAAGATTGAGAACCTCCTGGCCCAGGCCCCTGCAGCCCGCAGCGCCGCCATCGCCAAGCGTGAGAGCACGTCCTCGCAGTCGGGCGCGGGCCGCAAGGTCGCCACGCGCAAGGGTCAGAAGCTCTCGGTGCAAGAGGTGGACGCGCACCGCCACAGCGCGCGGCCGTATTCGCCGCGCATCCGCTTCACGGCGGGCGACTGGATCTCGCACGTGCGCTTTGGCATCGGGCGCGTGGAGGACACCAGCCCCGGCGAGAGCACCGAGCAGGCCCGCGTGCTCTTCGAAGACGGCGTGGAGCGACGCTTGGTGCACGCCCGCCCCGAGTGACGAAAGCTGTAGCCATGCGCGTCGAGATTCACCCCACCCACCCGCAGCAGCGCTTGCTCGACAAAGCCGTCGAGGTGCTGCGCCGTGGGGGCGTCGTGGTCTATCCGACTGACACGGTCTACGGTATCGGCTGCGACATCACCCAGAAGAAGGCCCTCGAGCGCGTTTACGAGCTCAAGCGCATGCCTAGTGACCACCCGGTGGGCTTCGTGTGCCCCGACCTCGGTGATATCGCGCGCTACGCGGTGGTGGACGACATGAGCTACCGCATCATGCGGCGGCTCCTTCCCGGTCCTTACACGTTCATCCTGCCGGCCACACGCGAGGTCCCCAAGATTGTCATGCGCAAGCAGAAGACGGTGGGCATCCGCGTGCCCCATCACGAGGTCGCGCTGCGGCTCGTGCGCGCGCTCGGGCACCCCATCGTCTCCACGTCGGCCAGCATCGACGGTGTCCAGCACGCCGACCCGGACGACATCGCGGCGCAGTTCGGGCGCGCCGACATGATTCTGGACAGCGGCTGGGGCGGCCTCGAGCCCTCCACGATCGTCGACCTCACGGGGCACACCCCGGTCGTGGTCCGCGAGGGCGCGGGCCCGGCTGACGTCGTCTAACCTCCGTTTCTCCGCGGAAAAACCGTGAAACCGGGGCCCCTGTTCCCATGCCGCCGGAATTTCCGTCACGTAGGCGCGTGTGCGGCGCCGCTTACATTGTGCGAGTTACCGGTTCCAGCAAAGGCGGATCCCGGAAGTAAACGTCTTGTAAAGAACCGATGATAAAAATATTCTCGATTGGCGAGCGGCTCACCACGTGTCGAGCACGCCCAAAAAAGGAACGCCAATGCGACATACGCGCTTACTTGGTCTAGCGGCTCTGATAGCCGCCATGGTTGCCCCCGGATGCGGGGGTGGTGGAGAC
>CAZEAA010000601.1:0-2993 GCA_964510015.1 uncultured Sandaracinaceae bacterium | reverse complement strand
GCGCAGGAGCCCCGGGTGCGGCCGGCGGCACCGCCGCAGCGGCCTCAGCGACAGGCGGCACCCGCTCGACCGGAGTGGCCGCTGGCGGGGCCTCCACGGCCTCCGCGGGCTGGGTGATTGGAGGCGCGTGGTCCACGGTGGCGACGGCGGCCTCCTCGCGGCCGAGCATCCACCACGCCATGCCCAGCATCGCCGTGAGCGAGACGGCCGCGATGCCCCAAGGCGCACGCGAGGCGCGCGCGGGGACGGCGCTCGTGGCGGTGCCGGGGTGCGTGGCGGCCAGCGGCGTGGCGACGGGCTCCGGAACGGGCACCGTCTGCGCGGTGGCGCGAAACGCCATCGATTGATCCATCGAACTGCCACCCGCCGAGACCGGCGTGCTCATGGCCGTGGCGGCGAGCGCGTCACGGGAGGAGAGCGGCGGGGCGCTGTCCGCGCGCATGGGGACACCGCGCAGCACATCGTCGAGCGCGTCGAGAGCAACACCCGCGTCGCGAAAACGCGCGTGCGGATCGCGCTGCACGCAGCGGGCGAAGAACGCATCGAACTCGCGCGGCAACGCGGCCGCCACCTCGGGCCCCGCGAGAGACGCAGCCCGCACCGAGGCCGGCTCGATGGGCTCCGTCAGGATCTCCACCAACAGCCGCGTGAGCGTGGCCTCGCCCACCGCCGACCGCCAGTACGGCTGGCCCACCAGCGCGTCGAACGCGATCAGCCCCAGCGCCCACACGTCCGTGGCCGGCCGGATCTCGCGGCTGTCGGCCTGCTCGGGGGCCATCCACAGCGGCGACCCCGCGATGGTCTGCGTGGCCGCGGTCTTGCCGCCCTGCAGCAGCTTGGCGATGCCGAAGTCCAGGATCTTGAGCGAGTCGGTGTTGCTCGCGCCGCGCCCCTTCGCGATGAACAGGTTCTCGGGCTTGAGGTCGCGGTGCACGATGCCGCGCGCGTGCGCCCGCCCGAGGCCGTGTCGCAAGCCCCGCATCAACGGCGCGAGCTCGTCCGCGCGCAGGCGCCCGCGCTCCACGCGGTCGGCGAGCGTCTCGCCCTCCAAGAGCTCCATGGCCAGCCACGGACTGCCAGAGTCGGCGTCCACCCCAGCGCCCACCACCTCCACGATGTGCTCGCTCTCGATCTGGCTCCCGACACGCGCCTCCTCGAGGAAGCGCTCGCGGCTGACGGCGTCGCCCACCAGCAGCGCGTGCATGACCTTCAGCGCCCGACGGCGCCCGGTGGAGAGCTGCGTGGCGATGAAGACGGCACCCATGCCCCCCGCGGCGAGTGGCGCCTCTATGCGGAAGTCTCCGCCCACGACCGTGCCCGGAGCCAAGGTCACGCGGCGGCGCCCTTTCGCTCGTTGGCCATCCGCGCCAGCAGCTCGGCCACCACGCGGCGCGAGGCACGCAGGCGCTGCACCCCCACGAGCAGCACGACGGGCGCGACGATGGCCAGCGCGTAGGCCACCACCCGCAGCCACTCCTCGTCCAACAGCTGCGCGCCGGTCACGCCCGCCACGAACAGCGCGAACGACGAGCGCACGTACGCCAGGAAGGTGCGCTCGGCAGCCAGCACGGTGCGCTCGGCGGCGAGCGCATCGGTGACGGAAACGGCGAGGTAGTCGGCGCGCATGGGACGCGGCCACCTTAGCGCGTCGCGCTCCCGAGGTCACCGCCGTCAGCGACCGGCCAGCTCGGGGTGCGCGTCGAGGTACTCGACGGCCTCACGAAAGGTCGCGCAGCGCACGTCGGGCAGCCCGCACACGTTCCGCATCACGCGCAGGATCCCGCCGCGAAAGTTGCCATGCCCGCTGATCAAGAACGGCGGCCGCTCGCCGCGGTAGCGCTCCTGGAACTCAGCCATGGCCGCTTGGTAGTAGGCGTCGTCGATGTGGCGCTCGGCGTCGCGTCCGGACTTCCCCGCGGCGTGCGCCAGCGGCAACAGCAGCTCGCGCAGGTTGTCGTCGAAGAAGAGGGCGCGGCGCCCGGGAGGCACGATGACGTTCGGGATGGAGAACAGCCAGATGCCGCTCGGGTGCCGCGTGGGCCACGCCCGCCCCCCCGGGCGAGAGGCGTCGTAGCGCGTGCCGTGCGCCGCGAGCGCGGTGTACATGGCCTCGTTGTACTCGAGGAACGGCGCGCGGAAGCCCACCGGCCGCGGCAGGTCCAGCAGCTCCGAGATGCGCTCGTGGTCGACCAGCTCCGTGCGCCAGGTGGCCTCGTCGAAGCGCAGCCCGTGGGCGTGGCGCACGGCGTGCGAGCCAATCTCCACGCCGCGCGCAGACAGCTCCCGCACGTTGGCCGCGCGCGCCTGAATCACTGACACGTCGCGGGCATAGCCGATGACGGGCTGGTTGCGGGGCAACACCCCCTCGAAGGCGCGCTCCTCTTCGGTGTGTCGGCTGCGGCCGGGCTGCAGCTGCAAGAGCCCGGTGGAGATAAACAGCGTGAACGAGTTCGGCGGCCGCCCCGGGGCTCGGTGCCGGTTGATGGACTCGTAGATGTAGTGGAAGCCCGTGTCCTCCACGCGCGGCTCGGGGCCGGGCGTGGCGTCGAAGCCGAGCAGCACGAACTGCGTGCGCCCAGCGCCCGTGCCGCCACCCAGCGGGGCCGCGGGCGTAGCCGGTGGCGTGTCGCCGGACACCAGCTGCCCGGTGACACTGATGAGCAGCACCAGCGGCAGCACGAGCAGGACGGCGGGGCGCGGGCGGCGCATCGCCAGCATCCTACACGCTCGTGCCGCGTTGACCCCAATACGCGGTGTGACGCATGCTGCGCGCAGCCCGCCACCCGGTGGGCACCCTTCCCCCGGCAGCTGCCGGGAGCCATCCTTCAGGAGACATTCACATGGCCAATCCCGTCGCCACCTTCGACACGAGCGAGGGCACGTTCAAGGCGGAGATCTTCCTCGCCGAGATGCCCATCACGGCGCAGAACTTCATCAGCCTGGCCGAGAGCGGCTTCTACAACGGGCTCCACTTCCACCGCGTGATCCCGAGC
>CAZEAA010000600.1:0-3002 GCA_964510015.1 uncultured Sandaracinaceae bacterium | reverse complement strand
CAGAAGACGCGCATCACCGAGTTCCTCGCGCTGTGGAGCGGCGAGCAGGACATCCAGGGCGCGGGCTGGCACACGCACCAGAGCCTCGTGTCCATCGGCAGCGGCGGCTTCTGGGGCCAGGGCTACATGCAGGGCACCCAGAACCAGTTCGGCTTCCTTCCGGACCGCCACTCGGACTTCCCGTTCGCCGTGTGGGCGGAGGAGCAGGGCCTGCTGGGCACCACGCTGCTGGTGGGGCTCTACATGTTCCTCGTCCTCTGGGGGCTGCGCATCGCGTCGCAGGCCAAGGACCGCTTCGGAGCCGTGTGCGCCGTGGGCGTGTCGGCGCTCATCTTCTGGCAGTCGGTCATCAACCTCGGCATGGTGTCCGGACTCCTGCCGGTGGTGGGCATCACCCTCCCGCTGTTCAGCCACGGCGGCTCGTCGGTGCTCACGGTGTCCATCTGCATCGGGCTGCTGATGAACGTCTCGATGCGCCGGTTTCAGTACTGAGCGCCAAAGGCCGCGACAACGCCCACGACGACGCCTGAGACAACGTCCGTCGTCGTAGGCGTTGTCGTGGTCGTACACGTCAACGTGCTCGTTGACCTGCTCGTGCTCGTGCTCGTGTTCGATGACGACGAGCAGTCGTGGCATCGGGGGCTCACCAGCGGGAGACTCGCAGAGCCGGTGCGGGCGGTGACGACGCGGGCGGTCACGAGCACGAGCACGAGCAGGTCAACGACCACGACCACGACCACGTCCACGTCCACGTCAACGTTGACGTTGGCGTTGACGTGCGCGTGGCGCGCTTTGGGTCAGAGCGGGACCTCGACGCCGACCTGGATCATGAACGGACGGTACCCGCGCGCGCCGAACGGCCGCCGCGAGACGAGCGGCTGGGCGTTGGTCAGGTTCTCGAGGCGCAGCGTGACGTCGAAGCGGTCGGCCACCGTGTAGCTGCCCGTCACGTCCACGATCAGGTAGCCGTCGGTGCGCACGGAGTTGTCGGCGATCTCGGCCATCTCCCCCACGTAGGTGCCCGACGCGTTCACGGCCCAGCCGTTGGCGTGCAGGCCCAGCTGCAGTGACCACTGGTGCTCGGGGACGTAGGGGACGGGGTCGCCCACGTGGACCTCGCCCAGCTGCGGGTCGCCGGACTCCGAGAAGGCGGTGCGGAACGCCGCGTGCGTGTACGTGTAGGAGAGGTGCATGGGCAGCGTGTAGTCGCCCCCCAGCTCGAGCTCGTAGCTGCCCTGCAGCTCGACGCCGCCGATCAAGACGTCGCCCGCGTTGAACTGCCGGTCGAGGTCCGTCGCGTCGCAGCCGCCGCTGCCGCCGCACTGCGTGACGAAGTTCTGGTAGTCGTTCACGAAGCCGATCACCTCGGCGTTGAGACCCATGTCTTCGTCCGCGTAGCGCACCCCAGCCTCGTACGAGAGGGAGGTCTCGGTCTGGACGCTGTCGCCTGCGCCGGGCGCGAGCGGGCTGAAGCCGCGGTGGACGCCTGCGAGCGCGGCGAAGTGTTCGGTGAACTCGTAGGTGGCCCCGAGGCCGGGCAGCACGATCACGTAGGTCTGCGTGGTGCTGCGCGGACCGCCCTCGGCCAGCTCGTCGCGGATCTGCGTGCGGATGCTCTCCACGCGGATGCCCGGCTTCACGGTCAGGCCGGCGTACGAGAGCGAGTAGGCGGCATGCCCGGCGAGCGCGGTGGCCTCGGCCAGGTTGCGGGTGATGGTGGTGGGGTCGTCGCCGTTGGCCACCAGCTGGAGCGCGATCAACGAGTAGGCGCGCTCCACGTGGTTGCGATCGATCTGGTCGTGGTGCAGCCGCAGGCCGACGGTCAGCTCTTGCGTCACCGCGTCACCGAAGGTGGCGTGCAGCTCGGTCTGGATACCCTCCGACACGAAGCGGCGCGCATTGCTGACCACCAGCAGGTCGTGGTCGGGCCCGAACTCGGTGGAGTCGCGCTCGCCGGAGAGCACGCGGTAGTAGGTGTCGCGCGCGCCGTTCGGGTTGTTCAGGATGTCGAACAGCGAGGGGCCGCCGTTGTCGCGCTCGCCCACGAAGCGGTTCAAGCGGCGCCAGGTGCGCTGGAAGTCGTGGCGGTAGGCGGTGGTCACGAGGTCCAGGTGCTCGCCCACCACGAGGTGGTGACGCAGCTGGATCTGCGTGCGCCACCAGGTCATGCGGTCGAGCTGGCTCGCGGCGTAGCGGCGCGTGGGGTCGGCGCGGAAGTCCTCGTCGGAGAGGCCGAGGTACGTCTCGTTGCTGCGCTCGCGCGAGAAGCCGAGCTTGAGCTCCACGCGATTGAAGAGGGCCTCGCCCGGCGTGGTCTGCAAGAAGCTGCGCAGCATGAACTCGCTGCGGTTGAAGCCCGTGTTGGGGTCGCCCGCGTCGATGTCCTTGAAGCCGGTGGTGCCGAGGTGCACCCCCTCGAAGAGGATGCCGGCGTGGCGCGTGCTGCCGCCGTAGTGGAAGTGAGCGCGGTTGTACTGGAAGCGCCCGTAGGACAGCTCGAAGGCACCCTCGGGCGTGGTCGGGATCTCGCGTGTGCGCAGGTTGATGGCGCCACCGATGGTGTTGGGCCCGAAGAGCACCGCCGCGGGGCCCTTGTAGATGTCCACGCCGACCATGCGCGAGAAGATGGGGAAGTAGTAAGCGGCCGGCGCCGAGTAGGGCGCGGGTCCGAAGAGCACGCCGTCCTCCATGAGGGTCACCTTGCGGCTGCGGTCCGAGGTGGAGCCGCGCAAGCCGATGTTGGGTCGGAGGCCGAAGCCCTCCTCTTGGCGCACGTAGACGCCCGGCACCTGCTGGAGGGCGCTGTTCACGTCGTCGTAGTCGTAGGCGTCCAGCACCTCGGCGCTGAGCTGTTGCACGGAGCCGCCCGTGCGGAAGGGGTCGATGGGGGCGCGCACTTCGTAGGCGTCGAGGACCCAGTCTTCGCCGTCTTCGTCGTCTTCGTCGGCAGCGTCGTCGGAGGGGGCGTCGTCGGCTTCGGTGGACCCGGAGGGGGGGGCCGC
>CAZEAA010000599.1:0-3010 GCA_964510015.1 uncultured Sandaracinaceae bacterium | reverse complement strand
GGTGGATGCTGCGGTGGCCGAGCAGCTCCTCGTCCTCGCCCGTTCGCAGGCCCCGGCGCTCCCGCCGTGCCTCCCTCCGACGGCGCGCGCCGCACGGGGCTGCCGCCGAGCGTCGTGCCCGTGCCCCCGCCCAAGTCGCGCGTGCCCGACCTGGCGGACGCCGACGTGTTCAGCCCGCCGTGGCGCGTGGACTGGCTCGAGACCGAGCTCGAGAGCGTCAACGACTCCACCCCTCCGGCGAAGACGGCCGCGCTGCTCCACGAGCTCGGGCTGGCGCTGGCCGCCACGGGGGGACGTGACACCGACGCGCTCAAGGCCCACCTGCGCGCGTACTCCGAGCTGCCGTCGTTCGGCCCGGCCCTGCTCGAGCTGGTCAACGCGTTCGAGCGCCGTCGCAACCTGAAGCACCTCAGCCGCCTCTACGAAGCGGAGCGCAAGCTCGACAAGAGCGCCGCGGCCGGGTCGCTGCTGGACCTCGCGAACCTCGCCGAGGACCAGGGGCAGCCGCCCGACGAAGTGCAGGCCATGCTCGCTGACGCGCTGGCCGCCAACCCGGACAACGCGCTGATCGCGCTGACTCTCGAGCGCGTGGCGCGCGCCAACCGGGCGAGCGACGACACCCTGCGTGCGCTCCGGGCGCGTGTGGCCACCACGGAAGACCCGGCCCTGCGGGCTTCGCTGAGCCTCGACCTCGCGGTCATGCTGGAGGCGGCAGGCGAGATCGACGCGGCGCTCGAAGCGCTGTCGGGGGCCGAGCACACGGGCACGGCTCGCTTCCGGCTGCTGCAGATGATGGAGCGCATCGCGAGTCGTCACGACCGTCCGGCGTGGACCGTGCGTGCCCTCGAGGCGCAGTCGCAGCTCGCGGCGGCCGCGGGTTCGGGTGCCGACGGCGACGCTGCGGGCGACACCGCCGTGCAGTCCGTGGCGCGCTTCGAAGACCAAGTGCGCGCCAATGAAGAAGCGGCGGCGCTGGCCCTCGAAGCGGCGCGCGTGCGGGCCTCTCAGCTGGACGACGCCGCGGGTGCGCTGGCGAGCATCGGCCACGCCCTCCAGCTGGCGCCGGGGGACGTGCTACTGCGCTACGAGCAAATGCTGGCGCACGAGCGCGTGGGGGACCTCGAGGGCGCAGCCCAAGACGCGCACCAGCTGCTCGCGACGGGCGTCGCCGGACCGCTGGCCGGGTCGCTCTGGTTCCGTGTCGCCGAGGCCGCACGCGGTCGCGGAGATGACGCGGCGCAGCGGGGTGCGCTCGAAGCGGCGCTGGCGTTCGACCCGGCGTCCGTCGTCGCGCGCCTCGCCCTGCGTGACCTGCTGACGCGCACCGCGGACACGGCGGCTCAGGTGGCGCTGATGGAGACCCGCGCGGCCGCCGTGACGGGCGACGCTCGCGCGCAGTGGCTCTCGTGGGCAGCGCAGGTCGCGGTCACCGAGCTCGACGACCACCCACGCGCCGCGAAGCTGTTTCGCGACGCGATCATGTCCGCGTCGGATCCCACCGACACCCTGCGCGAGGCGTACGAGGCGGCCATTCGTGCCGGCGACGCGCCCACCGCCAACAACGTGGGCGCCGCGCTGATCGAGCGCGACATCTCCCCGCGCGAGCGCGCTCGCTTGATGCGCGAGCGCTTCGAGCTGCTGCTGGGGCCCCTCGACGACGAGGCCGGCGCCCATGCCTTGCTGACGACGGCGCTCGAGGACCCGGACGCCGAGGCGTGGGTGCGCGATGCCGCGCGCATGGAGGGCGCGCTGGCCGGCAACTACGACCTCTTGGCGCTTGCCCACGACGCGCTCACCACGGGCGCGAGCGCCGAAGTGGCCGCCGCGCACCACGTGGCTGCCGCGCGCGCTCGCTTGCGCGCGAAGAACGTGGACGGCGCCGAGAAGTCGCTGCGCGCGGCTTTGGCGGAGTCCCCCGGCAGCCGCTACGCGGTCACGCTGCTCGAAGAGATCCTGCGCGCCCGTGGCGACGCCGACGAGGTGGTGCAGCTGCTGCGCAACGCCGCGGACGCTCAGCGCGGGGCCGAGGCCGAGCTCAACCTGTTGCTGGCCGGCGCGGCCGCAGAGGCGGGCAACGAGCACGCGCTGGCCGCCGACACGTACCGCGAGGCGCTGGCGCAGAACCCGGACGCCATCGCGTCCATCTGGGCGCTCGAGCGCCTGGCCCGGCGCACCAAGAACCCGGCCCTGCTGACGGAGGCCCTGACGGCGCGCGCCGACCGCGAGCGCACCATGGCGAGCGGCAGCGCTTCGATGCGCGGTGCGCTGCTGCTGGGCGAGCAGGCCGGCCACCTCACCGACCGCGCCGCCGAGTCCATCGGCTACCTGCAATCGGCGCTGGGGGCGGATGACGCCTCCACGCGTGCTGCGGCGGCCACCGCGCTGCTGCACCTGCCGCTGCGTGTGCTGGGCGACGACCCGCAGGCCAAGGCCGAGCTGCTGAACGCCAGCGTCACCACGTGGATCGAGCGGTTGCCAAGCGAAGATCCCGCGCGGCGTGAGCTCGAGGCGGCCTTCGCGCCGAAGCGTGAGGCCGGCGGCGTGACCAAGAGCGCCGACGACGGGGCGAGCGAGCTCGGCGAGGGGGACGACCCGCTGGAAGCCGAGGTGGACACAGTGGCCGCGTCGGGTCGCGGAGCGCAGGGGCCCAGCACCACCACGGCGGCGGTGCGCGCCCTGATCGCGTCGTTCCGTGACGACGGGCTGAGCGAGCACGGCCAGGCCGACGTGGCGCGCGCGCGTGCGTATCGCGACCTCGCGAGCATGGCCCGCGACGAAGGGGCGCGCCGCGAGCTCTTGCTGCACGCGGTGCGGGCCCGCTCGCTGGCGGGTGACGCCGACGCTGCCAACGACGCGTTCGTCTGGGCTCAAGAGCTGATCGGCGCATTCCGCACGTCGCAGGAGGCCGCCGTGGCCATCGACGAGACCACCGACGCGGGAGACGACCCGGCCAGTCGCGCCGTGGCGCTCGCGGGGCGCGTGCGGGCCTTGCGGTGACCCGCGATCCAGC
>CAZEAA010000598.1:0-3019 GCA_964510015.1 uncultured Sandaracinaceae bacterium | reverse complement strand
TACCCGCTCCACGTGCTCGACGACGCCATGGGCCTCGTGCCCACCAAGATCGGCGTCATCAGCTTCATCTGCGGGCTGATGGGGCTCATCGGCGGCGCGCTGCTCATCCAGTACGCCAACAACTGGGACTACCCGATCATCATCGGTGGCAAGCCGCCCGGCTCGTTCCCGTCGATGGTGCCCATCTTGTTCGAGTGCACCGTGCTCCTCACGGGCTTCGGCACGCTCTTCGGCATGCTGCACTTGCTGAAGCTGCCGCAACACCACCACCCCATCTTCGAGTCGGACCGCTTCGCCGCGGCCTCCGACGACAAGTACTTCATCTCCATCGAGGTCCAGGACGCCAAGTTCGACCTCACGAAGACCCGGGCGCTGCTCGAGTCGACGCACCCGAGCCACCTCGAGCTCGTCGAGGAGGAAGTCCTGTGACTCTCCCGCTGAACAAGCAGTTCCTGGCCTCGCTGCTGGTGATGGCCGCGCTCGTCGGTTGCCGTGGTCAGACCACGCAAGACACGCCGGTCGTCCCCATCCGCAACATGTACAACCAGCCTCGCTACGACGCGCAGGAGCGGAGCGCCTTCTTCCAGGACGGTCGCACCATGCGCCCGCAGGTGGCAGGCACCGTGTCCCGTGAGGACGACGCGAACCTGGGTGTCGCCACGGGTCGCGCGGACGACAACGCCGAGTGGGTCCTCGAGATCCCGCGGCAGGTGGTGCAGCGCAACGGTGGCGGTGCGGCCTTCGTGGCCCGCGGTCAAGAGCGCTTCAACATCTACTGCGCGCCCTGCCACGGTGACACCGGCTCGGCCGAGGGGCCCGTCGCGCACCGCGTGGCCGGTCTGGGCTTCAACGCGATGGTGCCGCCCACCTTCCACGACGCCCGCCTGCGCGGCATCCCGGACGGCCAGCTCTTCGCCACCATCACCCACGGTATCCGCAACATGCCTGCCTACGCGCAGAGCATCCCCACGGATGACCGCTGGGCTATCGTTTCCTACGTGCGCGCCCTCCAGCTCAGCGAGCAGGGCCGCCCGACTCGTCCGGAGTGAGCCGTGGCCCACGAACCCAACAATCAAGACTACCGTCTCCCTGCTGACAGCTTCATCGCCACGACCGCTTGGAAGGTCTCGGCTGCCCTCGCGGTGGTCGGTCTGGTGGGCAGCATCGTCGGCTTCCTCGCGGACTCGAATCGCTTCGGCTACAGCTACCTCTTCGGGTTCTTCGTGGTCACCACGCTGATGCTCGGCGCCATGTTCATGGTGCTCATCCAGCACATGACCGCGGGGCACTGGGGCGTCACCAGCCGCCGCATCTTCGAGGTGTTCATGGCGGGTGCGCCCGTCATCCTGGCGCTCGCGCTGCCCATCCTGGTCGCCGTCAACACCGGCGCCTTCGGGATGTACGACGAGTGGCGCTTGGTTCGCTCGAGCGGCCACGGCGGTGGACACGGCGACGCGGCTGACCACGGTGACGCGGCGGCCGAAGAGCACGGGGCCCTCGAGCTCGGCGCGAGCGTCGCGCACGCGCAGGACCACGAGGCCGAGGCGGCCGCCGGCGACGACCATGGCGCCACGGCGGCGGGCCACGGCGAAGAGCACGGCGAGGCCCATGCGCACACGCCGCAGGAGCAACGGCTCCACCACAACACGTTGCTCGGCAAGTCGGGCTGGCTCCACCTCGGTCATTGGACCAACCGAGCCGTCATCTACCTCCTGTGTTGGTGCCTGATCGCGTTCTTCTACTTCCGGTGGTCGACGCGTCAGGACGAGACCAAGGACAAGATGCTCACCCCCAAGATGCAGAACGCGAGCTACCTCAGCAGCTTCGTGTTCGGCCTCACGCTGACCTTCGCGGCGTTCGACTGGGTGATGAGCCTCGAGCCGGCGTGGTACTCCACCATCTTCGGCGTCATCATCTTCGGCGGGTCGGCCATCGCCATCCTCGCCACGGCGTGCCTCTTCGGCATCCACATGTACCGCAACAACCTGGCGGACGGCGCGGTCAACGACCAGCACATCAACGACCTCAGCCGTCTGATGTTCGGCTTCATCTGCTTCTGGACCTACGTCCAGTTCTCGCAGTGGATGCTCATCTGGTACGCCGGCATCCCGGAAGAGGCCACCTGGTTCCACCGCCGCTGGCAGGGTGGCTTCGAGTGGGTCTCCCTGACCCTCATCTTCGGTCACTTCGTGGCGCCGTTCTTCCTGCTCGTCTCGCGCGTGCAGAAGCGCAACCTCGGCTGGCTGCAGAAGATGTGCGTGTGGCTCCTCGCCATGCACGTGGTCGACCTCTACTGGTTCGTGGTTCCGCAGGCGCACACGCCGGCGCACCTCGACTCGAGCGTGGTCTACGACCTTGCGGCGCTGCTCTTCTGCGGCGGCGTGTTCTTCACCTTCGTGCTGAAGGGCCTGGCGCGCTTCCCACTGGTTCCAGTGGGTGACCCGCGCCTGTCTCGCAGCCTTCACCACCACCAGACGTACTGAGGCTCGAGATGGGTTACGATACGACCGGAACGAACGACAAGGCCATCATCGCGGTGGCCGTGGCGTCGGCACTCACCCTCGCCGGGCTCATCCCCTTCTTCCACACCTACTTCGCGTGGACCGTGGGAGCGCGTCAGGCCGAGGCCGTCGCTCAGGGTAGCTACCCCCGCTGGGTGGTGGAAGAGGAGGGCGTCACACGCGCCGTCAGCGCCGAAGATGCCGCCGCCTACGACGGCCCGGGTCGCGCTCGCCGCGCCAGCATCGCCGAGGTGGACCGCCTCGAGGCGCGCGCTCGCCTCTCCACCGGCAGCCTGCCCATCGACCAGGCCATGGGCCAGGTCGCAAGCGGGCAGCGCGGCAACCTGCGTCCCGTCCAGAACGAGACCCTCGACGCGGTCCAGGGCTGGTCGGCGATGGAGAACACCCAGGGTGTCGTCGACGCTCGCCGCGCCGTGGAAGAGCGCGCCGCCCGTCGCGCGGCCGCCGAAGCGGAGGCAGCGGCTGCCGCTGCGGCCGCCGCCGTGGCCGCCGAGGCC
>CAZEAA010000597.1:0-3042 GCA_964510015.1 uncultured Sandaracinaceae bacterium | reverse complement strand
GCGTGCGGCCGCCCTCGAGGGCCACCAGCTCGAAGTAGTGCTCGCCGCGCGCCAGCTTGTGAAGGAAGCGCTGGGGGGGACCCACCCAGACCAGCTTCTGCCCGTCGCACTGGGTGATCTCCACCGGCACCTGGAAGGTCTTGCCCTCGGCCGTGAAGGCGCACGTCACGCGTGAGCCGCGCGCGAGCTTGCCCTTGATGCCCTTGATGAGCGGGTTCCACTCGGCGTACTGGTCACTGTCGGTGAGCACGCGCCACACCCGGTCGAGGGGCGCGTCGATGTCGAGGGCATGAACGATCTGCGGCATGGTCGGCGGACTATAGCAGTCGCTTGCCGACCTGCTATCGTCGCCGCGTGTCGCGCCTCTCCCAAGCTCCCGGACCCTGCTACAGCGAGCGGCTGGACGAGGCGCTGCGCTTCGCGGCCGAGCAGTTCCGCTTCCGGGTGCGCAAGGGCTCGGGCGTGCCGTACGTCACGCACCTGCTGCAGGTCTGCTGCACGGTGGGCGAGCACGGCGGCGACGAAGACCAGATGATCGCGGCGGTGCTGCACGACTACCTGGAGGACATCCCGGGAGCCACGCGCGAGGGGCTCGCGGAGCGCTTTGGGGAGCGGGTTGCGCGCCTGGTGGTGGCCCTCAGCGACTCCACCACGCTGCCGAAGCCCTCGTGGCCCGAGCGCAAGGAACGCTACATCGAGCACCTGCGCCGTGAGCCGCCCGAGCTCAAGCTGATCAGCGTCGCGGACAAGCTGCACAACGCGAACTCCATCGTGCGTGACCAGGTGCGCATGGGCGACGAGGTGTTCGAGCGCTTCAGCGCCGAGAAGGCGCAGACCCTCTGGTACTACCGTGCCGTCGTGGGCGCGCTGGCCGACGGCTGGGACCACGAGCTGGTCGCCGAGCTGGATGCGCTGGTGGACCGCATGCACGCGCTGGGTGGGGTCCCCCGGAGCTGAGCGGGCGTCGCCCGATCACGCAATCGGCGCTCAGCGCGGTGTGATCACGAACACGGCCCCGTCGCGGCGCGCCACCCAGCCGCCGTTGCCGCCAGCGTCCACGTCATGGCCGGAGAGCGGTGTGGGGCTGCCGCGCAGCGCCTCCCACTCGGCGTTGACCAGCTCGCTCGGCGCATCCGGCAGCAGCCGCCCGCGCACCAGGCCAGCTTCTCCGGTCACCAACACCTCGCTGCGCAGCATGGCCAGGCCCGCCGGGTTCACGCTGCGCACGGCCTCGCTCGCCTCTTCTTCGAGGGCGACGGGACGCGGATGGGTGCCGCTCGCCGCGTCGAGGCGCAGCTGAAAGAGGTTCCCGTCCACCAGGAACGCGAGCAGCTCGCCCGAGCGATCCACATCGGAGACCGGACCGCTGAAGAGCGTCTCGGCGCCCCCCGCGGAGGGGACGCGCGCGAGCCCGCTCGGACCCGCCACGAAGGCCACGTCCGCCCGCACCGTCAGGTGGGTCACGGCCTCGAGCGCGCCGCGCGCCTCGAGGGGCACGTCCACGAACGTCCACGCGCCCGCCGGATCCCGATGCGCGAGCCCCACCCCGCGCGACCACGCCTCCTGCGTGCCGTGCGCGAAGAGCCAAACGTGACCGTCGCTCGTGCGCACACCGAGGCGCACGTCCGTGACCCCTTGCGCGGCCGGCAAGCGGGCTTGCTCCACCCAACCGCTCGGCGCGGGGCTGGCCAGCACCACGCTCCCGTCGCCACTCGCGAGCGCCGCCCACACGTCGCTCGCCTGCGGGGCACCGCTCGAGTCGTGGCTCTCGAGCAGCGCGGACGCGCGCCCGTGCGGATACACGCGCGCCACGCCATCCTCCACGCGCACGAGGGTGCCGTCGTCCGAGCGCAGCCACGTGCCACCGCGGGCATCCACCGCGAGGGTCAGTGGCCGCAGGTCGCGAAAGTCGGTGGCGCTCAGCGGCCGGCGTGTCTCGCCCACCTCCACGAGCCCGCGTCCGCGCTGCGCCAGATAGACGAAGGCCCCTGACGTGAAGGCCGCCTCGTAGTGGCTGCCCACCTCCGGCAGCGCGCGCGCGAACAGCGGCGGGGCCTGCACGCTCTCGGCGGGTGCAGGCCCCGTGCCGGGGTGGGGGGGGTGCCCCCCCCCCCCGCCGACGAGAGCAGCGGCGTGCGCGCGTGCTCGGCGGAGACGCTCAGCGAGGCGGTCGCTCGCGGCAGGCTCGGCGTCACGCGGAAGAGCCGGGGGCGCCCCGAGTGCTGGGCGGGGGGTGTCAGGCGGCGCGCGCCGCGGGCGCTGTCCCCGAGCGCCAGCACGGCCTCCGAGGTCACCAGCAGCGGCACGCCGGACTGCGCGACCAGGCCGACCACGGAGGCCTCTGCGCCGATGGCCGTCCAGCTGTAGCTCCACCATGCGTCGCCGTGGAAGCGCGCCAAGCGTCCGCCCCCGCTGACTTCCAACAAGACGTAGAGCTCACCGCCCGCGCCCTCGGCGAGCGCCCGTGGTCGCCCCGGCGGGAAGGCCGGCGCGCGGTGCTCGCGCAGCACGTCGCCGTCCAGCTGCGCGACGCTCGCCTCCCCCAGCACGAAGAGCGTGTCGCCCCGTCCGGGGACCAGCTCGCGGCACGAGAGGGCCCCGCCCGGCAGCTCGCTCAGCGTGCGCCAGCCGTCGGGCGCCATGCGCTCGAGCCGCGCGAGGCCGCGCTCCCCGCACGCGTGCAGCAGGCCGTCGTAGATCTCTATGTCGTACAGCACGCCGAGCGGGGCGGGCGGCACGTCGGGCGCCGCGACCCCCGCCCGCATGGCGACGGCCACGAGTCCGCGCGCGGTCAGCACCACCAACGTGTCGTCCGGCAGCAGGCGCGCCGCGAGGACGTCCTCGCTCGGTAGCCCCGCGCTCAGCCCCAAGCGCGTGGCACGCGGCGGCCCGCTGTTCGGGTACACGTAGAGACCGCGGTCGGTGCTGCTGTAGACCGCCTGTGCGCTGCGGAACACGTCGCGCGCGCGCGAGAGATCCTCGAGCATCGTGAGCTCGAACACGTCGCCGCCGGCGCGCACCTCGTGGCCGGCGCCGCGGCTC
>CAZEAA010000596.1:0-3048 GCA_964510015.1 uncultured Sandaracinaceae bacterium | reverse complement strand
CAGCGGGAACTGCATGGTCTCGCCCGCGAAGGCCACCACGCCCACACGGTCACCGCCCAGCTCCTCGATGAAGCGCGTGAGCTCCACCTTGGCGCGCTCGCTGCGGTTGGGGCTCACGTCGCGCGCCAGCATGCTCTTGCTGAAGTCGAGGGCCACCACCACGTCCACGCCGCGCTGCCGCAACACCCGCGTGCGGCTGCCGTACTGCGGCCCGGCCAGCGCCGCGACCACCAGCGTGAGGCCGAGCACCAGCAGCACGGCGCGCGTGGCGCGCAGGGGACCCGAGCGACCCACGCGCAGCGAGCGCACGGCGTCGGGCGAACCGAAGCGACGCATGGCCCGCTCGCGCAGCTGCCAGCCCAACACCAGCACGCCAGCCGTCACGAACACGGCCAGCATGAACCACAAGACCACAGGCGAGTGCCACGTCATGGCCACCTCCGCAGCACCAGCGCGCCGAACACCGCTTCGAGCAAGAGCAACAACAGGCCGGGCCAGACGAACGCCGGATAGAGCTCGCCGTACACCTGCCCGAGGTCCTCGATCTCGCTGCGCTCCAGCTGGTCGAGGATGCTGTGGAAGGTGCGCTCGAGCGCGCCGCGGTCCGCCGCCAGGTAGTGCTGCCCCCCCGTGCGCTCCGCGATGCGCTGCAGCAGCTCGGGGTTCACCGGCTGGTTCTGCATGCCGAAGATGGTGCGGCGCGTCAGGTCCACCCCTTGCGCCACGGGCGCGTCGTCGCTGACACCCATCAGCACCGTGAAGATCTTCACCTCCATGGTGGCGGCCAGCTCGGCGGCCTGCTCGGGCGACACGTTGCCCGCGTTGCTGTCGCCGTCCGTCAGCAGGATGATGACCTTGCTCTTGGCGCGGCTGGGGCGCAGGCGGTTGAGGCCCGTGCCGATGGCGTTTCCGATGGCCGTGCCGCGCCCCTCGATGAGCTCGAGCTGCAGCTCGGCGATGACGGTCTGGAGCGCCTCTTTGTCGGTGGTGAGCGGCATGAGCGTGAAGGCGTCACGCCCGAACACCACGGCCCCGATGCGGTCGTTGGGCCGCCGCCGGACGAAGTCCTGCACCACCACCTTGGTGGCCTCGAAGCGATTGGGCCGGATGTCCGCCGCCTGCATGGACAGCGACATGTCCATCACCAGCACGATGTCGATGCCGTCCACCTCGGTGCGGTCGCGCGCGTGTACGCTCTGCGGGCCCATCAGCGCGATGCCCATCAGCCACAGCGCCGTGACGCGCAGCCCGAGCGGCAGGTCCTTGACCCACGTGCGCCAGCCGGGACGAACCTGGCCGAGCGTGCGACCGCGGCTCACGAGCAGGCGCGGCGCGGCGGTCTTCAAGATCCAGACGCGCGCGAGCCAGACGATGGGCACGGCGAAGAGCAGCAAGCCCGCCCACGGGCGCTCGAAGCGGAAGCTGTCGCTGCGCAGCGGGACGCCGTAGACACCCTCCACCAGGTACGCCGTGACCCACAGCGTGGGGACGCCCAGGAACAGCACCCAGAGCGCAGGCATGGCGCGGCGCACGAGCGGCGTCACGACTCACCTCCCGGGTCTCTTCCAGTCGCTTGCGCTTCGCGCGCCTTGCGAGCGAGCTCGAGCGCCTCGTCGTCCGCGAAGCCGGGCAGCGTGGGCACGGAGCCCTCCATGGGCTCGGGCGTGGGCACGACCTCGGTGGCGGGCTGGGTCACGCTCACCGGCGCAGGCTCGGCGGGGGCCTCTGGTCGCGACGGTACCGTGACCTCCGCGCCGAAGGGCGAAGCCTCCATCACGGTGTTGTCCATGTCCCCCACGCGCGTGGCGGGAATGGCGCTCGCGCCAAAGAGCTTGGGCGTGGGCAGCACCTCGTCGTCGGCGGACAGGGTGGGCGGCCCCTCGGGCTCGGGCTCGGGATCCATCTTCGGCATCCAGCGCGCGTCCGGGTTCACGTTCGGGTCGGGCACGGGCTTCGGCACGGGGCCCCGAATGCGCGAGGGCCCGATGCGCGTCTCGGGGATGGGGATGGCGGTCTGGTCCGCCAGCTCACCGGCCATGGGCGACGCGCCGACCATGGGACGGGTCTCGCGCACCATGGTGAGCGCCGACGCGAGCATCTGGTCGGTCTCTTCGTCGCCCGCCGGGGAGTTGGCGAACTTCACCAAGTCGCACGCCACCAGCAGCTCTTCCACGCGCTTCACCAGGCGCGGGTCGGTCTTGCGCTTGCGCAGCTGCTCGAGGATCTCCACCGACGTGCTCTCGAGGCCGTCGAACTCGTAGCGCGCGCCGAGGTAGCCGCGCAGCACGTCGCTGAGCTTGTCCACCCAGGCGTCCCACTGGCCCTCTTCGATGTGCTTGCGGCGCGTCTGCGCGAGCCACGCCAGCTCACCCGCGGCCACCTCCCACGGCGGCAACGGCGGCGGCGCGGGCTTCGGCGCCTGAGCGCGCTTCTGGAGATACCGGCGCAGCAGGAAGCCCAGCAAGAGCCCCACCAGCAAGACTCCCAGCGCGGCCAGCACGTAGTACGGCCGGTCGTCGTCCTCCATGACGCTCACCGGCGTGGTGGGCGGGTGCGGCTGCGCGTCGGGCTCGTTGCCGAGCACCGAGGCCACGGTGATGCGCTGCACCTCGGCCTCCACCACGCCCACCTGACCGTCGGCGGTGAGCACGCGGATGCGCAGCGGCCCCACCTCGTGCTCGCCGGGCTCGAGCAGCAAGAGGTCCAGCTCGAAGTGGAAGTCCTGCCCCTGGTCCGCGCGCTGCTCCACGCGCACGCGCGTGTCCAAGAGCTCGATGGGCGGCGGCGTGACCGTGCTGGTGGCCTCGCCGAGGTCCTGGTCTTCGGGCAGCGTGATGTCGCTGCCGGGCGCCGCGTGCACCGTGAGCCGCAAGGTGGTCACGTCGCCAGTGCTGAGCCCGTCGCGCGGCTCCACGGTGATCTCGAGGCGCGGCCGGTGCTCCTCCGGAAGGGGCTCGAGCTGCGGCGCAGGCGCGGCGGCGTCCGCTGCGGGCACCCCCGCGTCGCCAGCCGCCGCGCTCGCTTGCCGATAAACGCTCGACGTGACGA
>CAZEAA010000595.1:0-3049 GCA_964510015.1 uncultured Sandaracinaceae bacterium | reverse complement strand
CTGCTTGATGATGTTCGAGATTTCTTCAGCGCGAAGCTGCATTGGGGGCTCCCTGTGGGTGAGCGGCCGGGGCTGGCGTCATTCGTGGTGGGCGCCGAGCATCCGGAGTAGATGTGAGGTGGGGTTACTGAGCGAGGAGCTGCTCTTTGAGCTCGGTGAGTCGATTGCGAACGCTGCCGTCGAAGACCTTGTCTCCGACTCGCGTGATGACACCCGCGATGATCGACGGGTCCTGCTTGCGCACGACGACGACCTTCTTGCCGGTGACCTTCTCGAGCACCTTCTGGAGCTCGAGGTAGTACTTCTCGGGCATGGGCGCGGCGGTGGTGACCTCCGCCTCGACCTGACCCGTGGTGGACTGCGCGAGCACGTTGAACGCCGCCGCCAGCTCCGGCACGAGCGACATGCGGCCGCGGTCGGCCAGCAGCTTCAGCGTGTTCTTGAGGACGGGCGGCGCGGCCAAGCGCGTGGCCACCTGCTCCAACACCTTTTGGCGCGACTCGGCGGCCACCGAGGGGTTCTCGAAGGTGTCGCGCAGCGCGTCGCTCGCGGCCCACGTCTCGGCGAACGCGGTCAGCGCCTTGTGCACGGTGGGGGTCTGCTTGGCCTCTTCGGCCAGCTCGATGAGGGCCTTGGCGTAGCGCCGGCTGATGGTTGCGTTGCTCACGCCTGCTTCTCCTGAGCGGCACCGTCGGCCGCGACCTCGTTGAGGCGAGCGAGGTAGACGTCCGCGAGGCGGGTCTGGTCGGCCGCGGTGGCCTTCTCGCGCAGCACGCCCTCGGCGGCGACCATCGCGGACTCGACGGCCTCCTTGGTCAGATCCTCGCGCAGCTGCTTGAAGCGCTGGGCGATGAGGAACTCGGCGTCCTTGCGGATGCGCGACGCCTTCTTCTCGGCCTCGGCCACGATGCGGTCACGCTCGGCCTCGCCCGCCTTCACCATGTCGGCGCGGATGGCGTCCAGCTCGTCGTCCAGGCGGTCGAGCCGGCTCTGGAACTCGCGCTGCTTCGCCTCGGCCTCGGCCGTCAGGCGCGCGGCCTCGGCCATCGCGTCCTGCATGGCCTGGCGCTTCGCGGCGAGCGACGGGTTCACCTTGGTCTTGATGACCCAGAAGAAGATCCCGAAGAGGATGAGGAAGTTGACGACCGAGCCCTTGAGCTCGTCGAAGTGCTCGCCGTGGGTGAGGCTGTCGATGGTGAGCGCGCCGCCGTGACCACCGTGCGAGTCGGCGGCGGCTTCGTGAGCGGCCTCGCCGTGCGCGGCCTCTTCGTGCTGCGCACCTGCGAACGCGATGGGCGCGAGGACCATGGCGGCGACCGCCAGGAGGAGGGACGTGGTGAAACGCTTCATTACTGAACCTCTCGCTGCAGCAGCTTGCCGGCGATGGTGCGCGCGAGCACCGGCACCTGGGCCTGGAGCTCGAGGCGCAGCTTCTTGGCCTCGCTCT
Organism: uncultured Sandaracinaceae bacterium; assembly: GCA_964510015.1. GTDB lineage: Bacteria > Myxococcota_A > Polyangia > Polyangiales > Houyiibacteriaceae > JADJJE01. Next base: position 1,602 of record CAZEAA010000595.1, on the reverse strand, counting down.
CGAGCTGGGCGTCGGCGTTGGCGAGCTGCTTCTCGGTCTCGCTCTGGACGGACGCGAGGATGCTGGCCTCGAGCTTGGCGCCCTCGCCACGCAGGCGGTCGCGCTCGACGCCGGCCTTCACGCGGACGTCGCGCATCTTCTCTTCGAACTCGGTGCCTGCACCGGCGGCGTCGGCCTCGAACTGCTTCGCGGCGTCCTTGGCGCCGTCGATGGCCTCTTCACGCGCCTCGAAGACCTTCAGCAGGGGCTTGAAGATGAGCGTGTGGAGGACCACCAGCGCGACGAAGAAAAGCCCCATCTGGACGACGAGCGTCGCGTCCAGGTCGATCATGGAGCCTCCGGAGAGGAGGGTGCTCGTCAACAGGGTCATGGCGAAGTCTTCTTGGTGAGCGGCGAGCGCGGGCTCGAAGGGGTGGCTCGACGCGCGTCGCGGCGTGTTCGGCCAGGATGCGCAGGTGGGGCTTCCACGGCAGGACGTGGGGCCAACGCGGCAGGCAAGACAAGGGGACGGCCTGACCGCGGCGCGCGCGTACGTAGCAGCGTGGGTAGGGTGAGTCAAGCGCCGCTGCGCGATGAAGGACGCGATCCGGTCCCTTGTTTCATGTGCAATTGCACGCGAGACGCGGGGCTCGGCGTGCCTGGCCAGGCCTGCGTGAGGGCCAGCGGTGTCACGGTTTTCGGGCGAGTGTGAACGATCGGGCACACGCCACGGAGGCCCCGCCAGCGAGGATGGGGGAGATCACGAGGTAATGAGGCCCACCGGCCCGCGACGAATGCTTGGCCCGAGACTTGTATCGGCAGCGTGAATCCCAGCCGCCGAGCCCGCGTCGGTACGCTGGTCAGGGCGGGCACCAACCGCCACACTTTCCCAAGTCATCCACGCCCACGGAGGCCGTCCATGCATCGCTCCACTCTCTCTGTCGCGCTCACGCTCGCCCTCGCCACGGGTCTCGCGGCGCACGCCGGTGCCCAAACGGCTCCCGGGGCAGACGTGGTCACCGGCCAGCTCAGCCAGCCCGGCACCTCCGTGCAGTGGGGCACGGCGCGCGGCGTGGTGGACGAGCCGATCGACGACGTGATGGGCGTCATCCAGGACTACGCCAACTACGCGCAGTTCCTGCCCCACTTCGCGGCGTCGCGCGTGCTGTCGGCGCGTGGCACCTCGGCGATGGTCTACGTGGAGGTCAACGTCATGCGCAACTCCGCCACGCTCTGGGCGCAGCTGCGCATTCGGCCGCGCCCCAACCGCGGGGACACGCGCATCATCGAGGCCACCATGACCGAGGGCAACGTGGACCTGTTCCACGCGCTCTGGGAGGTCACCCCCATTGACGCGACGCACACCGCGGTCGAGTTCCGCATCTTGGTGGAGCCGGATCTGCCGTTGCCGGCCTCCGTCTTCACGGGTGAGAACGTCAAGGCCGCCCGCCGGACCATCCGCGCCCTGCGGCGCCGCGTGGCTGACGTGGGCTGAACGCTCTCGCGAGTTTCCTGAAGCCCGGCGCGCCCCCTCGGCGCGCCGTTCTCAATTGGGGCACCCCCCGCTGAAGCGGAGGGCAGCAAACTACGCTTGGATAGTCCTAAAGTCCCCGCCTGTCGGCG